>NZ_DALZVG010000003.1:0-198173 GCF_032012665.1 Scandinavium sp. | reverse complement strand
CCTTGTCGGTCAGATGCTCCATGTCGTCGATCGCCTTATTGGCGTCGTCTTTGGCCCCCTCGAGGTTCTTCTCGGCCGCATCTTCAACGGCTTTATTTACCTCATCCTCATTTTTGGCCTCATCAACGGCCTTGTGGGCATCGTCCTTCTCCTTGTCGGTCAGATGCTCCATGTCGTCGATCGCCTTATTGGCGTCGTCTTTGGCATTGTCGAGCTTATCTTTGGCCGTATCCCGGCCCTTAATCTTACTGCTGCTGCCTTTATGATTTATCGCGGCAATCCCGAGACCGCCAATAGCAGCTGCCGCAATTAAAGGCACGACCCATACATAATCGTCACTGTCGTTTGCAGCCGTTTCAGCCCCTTCAAATACCTCATCAATGCTCTGTAATGGTTTAAATTGCAGACCGTTGAATTGTTCGTTAGGGAGATAATCCCCTTCAAAAATCTCCTTACCATCATCAAAAACGAGCTTCTTTTTCGCATCGCCGAAAAAGTCTTTGATGACAATTTTTTGATTATCTTTCGTTAAGATATTAAGGGCGTTCTTATCCTTTTGTACGCCCGTGACATCTCTTGCTGAAACAGGTATGCGGATCGCTCCACTTTTGGCAGGAGCTGCACCTGTCATTTCGGCCGTGCTAGCGAGTTTCTCGCCTGATGGCGAGAAAAAATCAATTGTTCCATTCATATAGATTCAATCCCATATTTATTTGCAAAAAAGAAAACACGCGGTGGCCCGCCAGAGACCACACAGGAATATCCCTCTTCCTTTTCTGAGTTGATGTGTTTTCTTATACACTGAAGAGCGCTCTTCCCTGGCTCTTCTTTAGCTTATTTGCGGTTTATCCGCCTTTGCTCCTCCCATACCTTTAATAATGTCGAGAATACCGTCGAGATTAAATACAATCGCCTCCTTCATCAGCATGATGATATCCTGAGGCGCCGAGAAGAGTTTCGTAAGTTCATGGAAAGACAGTTTTACTTTCTGCTCATCTTCTTTCACATAAACGATCATCCCCTCTGAAAGGACTCTCTTTACCCACTTTTCTAAATTACGGCTATCAATAACACTGGACAGTGATTTTAATAGCTTCATGACATCAGGTTTATCGCCCTGTTCGGATACAGCTGAAAAAATACCATCAAGGGATTTTTCCCCCAGATTATCCAGAAGCGGCGTCAGAACATCTTTTTGTAAATCAGCGACAAACATCAGACGATTCCACGCTTGTAATTTGACCAACATGAATTTTTTGTCGTTCAAAATAAATTCTTTGTTTTCCATAATGCATTTCTCTGGCGGGATGAATGGTGTTTCAGGAGAAGACCGCCGTCTCTTCCCCCGAAAAAATAATGTAGCCACCTCCGATGCATGGAATAGTTACCAGCGATTCGAAACGCATTTCCACAGCACCGATGAATGAACTACCCCCCTCTTCGCTCTTGCGGGCAAAGAAAGTAATGGAGTGAATTGAATACCAGGATAATAAGCTTCCTGTTTATTTTAAAATGAAGTTAGCTTCATTATTCTGATCAAACCCTGGCCGGCTTCTGAAGTTATCTTAATCCACCTTAAGAATTTTCTTAACTCATTGAAATAAATACAATAAAATCACACAATGAAAAGATTAAACCAAACCACGCCAAGCAGTTTATGGGTAGACATTGCCCTTCCAGTGGGGAAGACAGGACAGCAGAAGTAAATTAATAATGAGGAGACAGGCTACGGAAAGCCGCAGCCCTGAACGATTATCCACCGTTCAGGGAAGGATAGCATCAGGGATGAACTTATTTTGTTGCTGGAGAGAAGAAGCAGGGCAATGATTAGACCTCATACTTTACCCGTGCACGTTGCCTCTATGCAAAAACCGGCAGGGTTGACACTTCCTGAGGTTACTGAGGTCATTTTGCTAACAGGAGTATGTTAATTACAGGGTCAGGGTAGAGTTTTTCTTGTGTAAAAGGTTGCTCGCATCTATTGAATGAGCATAGCTAATGAGTGGTCTGTATGAAGCCCAAATCGATATACCATCAACAGTGGCGTGCAGGATAATGATATTATTTAGCAGAAAACGGCGGACCTGGTATCTTACGTTAAATCAGGAAATCATAGCGCATGAATTTTCACGCGAATAAGCTGCCCCCTGTTATCATAACAAACACATTCAAGTATAAGTTATCCTATTGCTGCCAGCGGTAATATTAATATCGTACGCTTTGTCTCTATAACGCCGGCATATAAACCGTTTAATAAGTTCCCCCATCGTTTTGAGTGCTTATTTTTACATTATTAATTCGTTAATTTCAGGCAAGAGCTTATCATGTCAAAATCGCTATACCTTAATTAATAGCAGGAGCATATGCTACATGCCCATGAAGGTAATCATGACGTTATTGCATACATATCTGCACGGTACGGTAACTGCCGACAGATTGTCCTGAAGAATACGGAGCAAAAGCATTCCCCGTTTCCCCCTAAATAAGATCCCGTAGTGAATGGGCAGACTGATGGAGATGAAAAACAGGCATCCTCCCTGATGCCATCAACGGTTATATCCCCGCCCACCACAGCCTTAACTTCATTCCCCATCCGCTGGTGAAGCCTGTTGTGATGGATTTCACTTCCCCTTTCGACATCACTACAAGCGTTGGCGTAACCTGAATCTGCCATGCACGGGAAAGTTGCCCCTGTTCGTCATTCACCACAGGCATGGCGTATTTTTTCTTTTCCAGCCAGCGCGAGAGCGTTGCGTCATCGCCGGATCGTAGCGCGACGGTCACGACGTTATCCCCCTGTTCTGCCATCGTCGCGACCGACGGCGTGGTGTAGCGACACACGCCGCACCACGTTGCCCAGACGTAAGCCAGCAGCGGGCGATCCTGGCTCATCTCAGCCAGATTCACCGTTTTGCCGTCCAGCGTTTGCAATGGCGTATCGCTGAACGCCGCAGGCAGGGTTGGTTTGCGGAACTGATCCATTACGAGCATTGCCGCTGCCGCGATAAACAGCAGCACCACACCTTCACACAGCCAGCGTTTGAGCTTAGCTCGCATCGGCTTTCGCCAGCTCTTCTTTCACCAGCGCCTCCAGATCTGCGTAAGGGATCGCACCCGGTACCATGGTTTTGCCCACCAGCGTCGCCGGGGTGCCCTGCACGCCCAGCACCTGGGAAAGGATAAGGTTCATCTGCAGCGTTTCAGCGCTTTGCTCGTCCGCCTTGATAGCCGCCGTCCCTGTTTTCTGCTGTGCCGCCTGAATGGAAGCATCATCATGGTAGCCCTTCTTCGACATCAGCCGCTGGTGCAGCGCCCAGAACTGCTGCGGCTGTTCTCGCCAGGCCGTCAGGGCGATACGTGCTGAGTTAGCCGAACTTTCACTGCGAAACGGCAACAGCTTCACCACCAGCTTCACGTCCGGATACTTATGGACAATTTTCTCCAGCTCAGGGTCGAACTGCTTGCAGTACGGGCAGTTGTAATCGGTGAAGCTTACCAGCGTCAGGCGTGGTTTTTCAGCGCCGATGGAAGGTGTATTCGGGTCGTTCCAGAGCAAATTTTCCAGATCCGGTTCCGCAGCGAAGCTCAGGGTTGAAACACAAAACAGCAGAATAAAAGTCAGAATACGCATCGTTATTGTCCTTTGGCGTCGGTGAGGGTTTGCAGCACGTCATCGCGGCTTAACAACGGCGGCAGAATGCGACCCTGTTCCAGCCCCGGGCCATAAATTTGATTGAACGGGATCGCCACGCTCTGGCGGGCACGAAGAAATTCGCTGATGGTGCCAGACGGGCGGCTCCAGTCACCTCTGAGGGCAACCACGTCATCCGCCGTTAGTGCCTTCTGCACATCCTCACGCAGCAGCACATTGAATTTGTTTGCTTTACAGGTCACGCACCAGTCGGCGGTCACGTCGACAAACACGCGCTTGTTCTCCGCCAGCGCTTTGGTGATGGCCTGCTCGCTGAGCGGCTGCCAGGCGATACGATCTTCCATCAGGCTTTTGCGTTCTCCCTGCAGCAGAGGAAAAGCCACGGCAATCGCAATCAGTACAGCAAGGCAAGAAGAAGCGGCAACGCGCCAGCCCCAGCGCCACAGCGTGCCGAGCAGCAGCGCAACGGTGACAACGACCAGCAACACCAGCGTCGGCTTCTGGCCGATATGCACGGTAAGCAGGCTGCCGAGCCATAGCGCTGAGCCGAGCATCATCAGCCCCAGAATCAGACGCACGACGTTCATCCAGCGTCCCGGACGCGGCAGATGCAACGCCAGCCCCGGCCAGGCAGCAATCAGCAGCCACGGCAGGCTCATGCCGATCCCCATTGCGAGGAACAGCCCCCACAGCAGCGGCAGAGGCGCGAGTAGCGCAACGGATACCGCCGTACCGAGAAACGGCGCGGTGCAAGGCGTCGCCAGCAGCGTGGCAAATGCGCCCTGTAAGAAATGCCCGCGCAGGTTGTTGCCGCCGCGGGTGGCGAGGAACGTAGACACGCCAGAAGAAAGCCGGATTTCAAACAGGCCCATCAGGCTGGCGCTGAACAGCACCATCACCAGCGCCATCCCGGCGATAAACCACGGGTTCTGGAACTGAATGCCCCAGCCCAGCGCCTGGTTGCTGAAGCGCAGCGCCGTCATCATCAGCGCCAGTACGAGGAAAGAAGTGACGATCCCGGCGCTCGAGGCCATAAACTGCAGGCGCACGCTGCGGCGATCGGCACCTTGTGCCTGCATGATGCTGCCAAGTTTCATCGCCAGCACCGGCAATACACACGGCATCACGTTAAGGATAAGCCCGCCTGCCAGCGCCATCAGCAGCACCCAGCCGAGTGAAAACGAGTTGTCCGCCATGCTGGCTTCGCCTACCTTCACACGGCTTTCCTGTGCCTGCCCGCTGTCGGCTAACACAACGGAGAGCGTTTTACCCCGCAGCTCCGGCGCGGCTTCACCCCAGCCATCGCTGACCGGCACCGTGACGGTGAGATTTTGTCCTTCAACCTGATAATTTGGCTTGCCGAAGTCGGTATCCGCCAGGGTGTCGATAAACAGCTCCGGTTTTTGCCAGCCCGCATCACGGGTTGCGGTAACCGTCAGCTTGCCCGCGCCGTAGCCCGCCTCAAGCTGCGACGTTAAGCCATCCTTAAGCGGCAAAGTGCCCATGGCACGCGTGAAGTCGTAGCTGAAATCCGCCCCGGCTGGCGCGCTGAGATCGAGCGAGAACGGATAGTCGGTCAGGATACAGACGTTGCTGCAGGTTGAAAGCGTCAGCACGCCGCTGAGCTTTTCAGGCAGTTTGCCACGCAGGGTTACCGGAAACGTTACGTTGCCATGGTAGCCCTGAGTGGAAATACCCGCCACCTCAAACCGCTGCGGCACCGGCCAGCGCCAGTCCATCTCCAGCGGCGTCTGCCACTTAATGGCGGGCGCGATGCCGCCTTCTCCCGGCGAACGCCAGTAGGTTTTCCAGCCTTTTTCGAGGGCCACATCCAGCAGCAGACGCGCATCACCCGCCTGCTGAGCCTGAGCTCGCAGCCTGATGCTGGCATGATCGTTATCGGCGGCGCGCAGCCAGCCCGTATCGGCGGCATGGCTGACGGGCAGCCATAGCCAGAGCAGGCAGAGCAGAAGCTGCCTGAAAAGGTTTTGCATAATTTTTCTCCGTAAATGATTGATTAACCTGAGCTGTCAGGCGATCACTCACTCACGGAAGACGCATAATCGCAGATGCACCCGTAAACGGGGAGGGGAAATGACTCGCGGCGGCCAGAGCCGCTCCGGGCGCTGCGGCACGGCGGCCAGCACCGCCATCAGCAGCGCGATAGCAAACAGCGCGCCTTCAAACATCACCGGCGGCGTTGCCAGCAGAGATTTGGCGCTTAGCTCGCACGGCGTAACGGGCGCGTCGTCTTCGTTGTTTTGCTGAACGGTTTGCTGAGCAGTTTGCTGCGCGACGGGAGAGGCATTCATGACCAGCGCATGCACGCCGGCCATGCGCTGCGCGGTGCAAACCAGCACCACCAGACAAGCCAGAGCGACAAGAAGAAAAGCATTGCGCGGTCGTTTAATCATAAATGCCTCAGGGATTTTCGAGGCATATCTTAGCGGCAGATGAAGGGGAGTGCTGTAAAGAAGTGTCTGGGACGGGACTTGTGTTGACGATTTCCCCTCTCCCTAACCCTCTCCCAAAGGGAGAGGGAACTGTATGGTGCAGCCTTTGACCTTCTCCCTCTCCCTTTGGGAGAGGGCCGGGGAGAGGGTGCACACCGAACCTTAAAGCAATGCGTTCAACCCTGACCAAAGAAGAGCAATCAGTTATTCACAGGAATCACAGCACCTTTGTATTTGGTACGGATCCAGTCCTGAATCTCTTTGGAGTGGAGCACTTTCACCAGTTCGACGATGTCCTTTTTCTTCTCGTCGCCGCGGTGCACGGTGATGATGTTGGCGTACGGGTTATTTTCACCGCTCTCAACGGCAATGGGATCGTGAACCGGGTCGAGACCCGCGTCGATGGCATAGTTGGCGTTGATCACCACCGCATCACCTTCGTCGTTGTTATACATCTGAGGCAGCAGGGAAGCTTCGACGTTCGGCAGGAACTTCAGCTTTTTCGGGTTATCCACGATATCGCTGATGCGCGCCGTGACTTTATCAATTCCCGGCTTCAGCTTGATCACGCCCTCTTTTTCAAAGATGGAAAGGATGCGCCCTTCTTCTGACACCGCATCACGCATGATGATTTTTCCGCCTTCCGGCAGGTCCTTCAGCGATTTGTATTTTTTCGAGTAGATGCCAATCGGCTCAATGTGAATCGCCCCTGCGCTAACGAAATCATACTCTTTATCGCCCGCATGGTCCTTCAGCACGCTGTTCAGATAAGGAATGTGCTGGAAGTAGTTGGCATCAATTTCGCGGCCCGCCAGCGCGGTGTTTGGCAGGATATAGTCCTGGAAGCGTTTGATTTCCAGGTCGATCCCCTCTTTCGCCAGAATCGGCTTCGCCTGCTCCAGAATTTCGGCGTGCGGTACGTTAGACGCGCCTACGGTCAGGGTATCAGCCCACGCAGAGAGACTCAGGGCACTCAGGGTGGCGGCGGCAATCAGTGTCAGTGCTTTTTTCATGATGTGTGGTCCCAAAGAATTATCGTTTATCCAAAAGAGAAGTCAGAACGTCGCCGCAGAACTGAATGATGAAGACGATGACAAGGATGGTCACCGTCGCCACCAGGGTGACGTCATTATGGTTACGCTGGAATCCTTCCAGATACGCAAGATTGCCTAAGCCACCTGCGCCAATCACCCCCGCCATTGCGCTGTAGCTCACCAGCGCAATTAGGGTGACGGTAATCCCCGAAACCAGCGCCGGAGAAGACTCCGGCAGCAGCACGCGGAAAATCAGGGTCGACAGGCGTGCGCCCATGGAGCGGGTCGCTTCAATCACGCCTTTATCGACTTCACGCAGGGCAATTTCCACCAGCCGTGCGTAAAACGGGGCGGCGCCCACAATCAGCGCCGGGAGCGCGGCGTTCGCGCCAAGAATGGTGCCGACGATCGTCTTGGTGAACGGGATCAGCAGCACAATCAAAATGATGAACGGAATGGAACGGAACACGTTCACCAGCACCGAAATCACACCGTAGACGGCACGGTTGTGGAACAGGCCGCCTTTGGCTGTCAGGAATAACGCCAGCCCGAGCACAATACCGAGGACAAACGTCGCCGCACCGGACAGCGCCGTCATGTAGAGCGTTTCCTGAGTAGCCGCCCACAGCGAGTCGAGATCCAGATGCGGGAACCATTGTTCAGTCAGGGTCAAATCAGCCACGTTTAATCACCTCGCCGTCGATATCGCTGTGCTGCAAATCCGCGAGGATGTTGTTCAGCTGTTCTTCCGTCGCCACCACGTGCAGCCAGAGCTGGCCAAACACGCCGTGCGCCGTCTGGGTCATCTTGCCATGAAGGATGTTAAAAGGCAGGCCATAGCGCAGCGTCAGCTCGCCAACAATCGGCTGGTGCGTGCTGTGTCCGGTAAAGGTCAACTTGATCACGCTGCCCTGCAAATCCTGCGCAAGCGCCGGGTTAAAGGCGTCGTCTTCGGCGTACTGGCTCACCTGGCGCACAAACTGTTGGGTAATCGGCTGCTGCGGGTGCGTGAAGACGCGGATCACCTCCCCCTCTTCCACCACTCTGCCGTTTTCCATCACCGCCACACGGTCACAGATTTTGCGCACCACGTGCATTTCATGGGTGATGAGCACGATAGTCAGGCCAAAGCGGCGGTTGATATCGAGCAGTAAATCCAGAATCTGATCGGTTGTCTGCGGATCGAGCGCCGAAGTGGCCTCATCACACAGCAGCACGTCCGGGCTGTTCGCCAGCGCCCGTGCAATGCCCACACGCTGCTTTTGCCCACCGGACAGCTGCGACGGATAAGCATTTTCACGCCCTTTTAGCCCCACCAGATCGATAAGCTCCGCCACGCGGGCCTTGATTTGCGCTTTCGGCGCCCCGGCAATCTGCATGGAAAACGCAATGTTTTCACTGACGGTACGCGACCACAGCAGGTTAAAGTGCTGGAACACCATGCTGATTTTCAGGCGCGCCCGGCGCAGCGTTTCGCCCCTGGCGGCAGCGATGTTCTGGCCGTTGATCAACACGCTGCCGGAAGTCGGCTTTTCCAGGCCGTTGAGCAGGCGGATCAGCGTGCTTTTTCCCGCGCCGCTGTAGCCGATGATGCCGTAAATCTGCCCCTTGTCGACGGTCAGGCTGACGTCGTCCACGGCGGTGATGGGCGCTTTACCGTGGTCAAAAATTTTGCGGATCTGGTTAAGTACAATCATTATTTTTAGATGTTTAGAGCTATAGACGTCCAGACGGTAGCATTAGTTTCACAAAGAACTCAACAACAAAATACGCATATGATTATGCCGCAATGTGCTAACCCGGCTCTTTGCCATTTTTGACTGGCAGTTGCGGTTAAGGTTTTAGATTAGGTTGAAGTGTTAACTGACTGAAATAAGACAATTTATAATGACGTTTATCCGCTGACAGCCGTCCGGGCACAGTGGTAATCTGCCTGCCACTCCGCAGGCCAGGAAGCAGAGCTTACGCGTCATGAATAAACCCATTAAACGGCTGGAAATCATCAAGAATGCGATTGAGCTGGAGGACGACGATATCGTCGAGAGCCAGCTTGTCCGGCTGAAGAAAGAGCCACTGGATGAGGCACTCACCGCGATCGTGCAGGCGCTGGAGCAGCACCGCTATGCCGACGCCATCACCGCCATCAGCGCCTGGCTGCAAAGTCAGCGGGCGCTGACGGCCTGGCAAGATCCACAAATTGCCGCCAGCAAGCTGGAGCTGAAAACTCTCGAGGCCGAGCTGCAGGATCTGGTCGATCGGCGCAACGCCCGCATTCAGCGGCTGGATGATTTCAACGATCTCTATATGACCCGTCTCGGCCCGCTGATGACGGAGATCCTGCGCCTGCGTAAAGTGCTGGCGGAGAAAATGCTGCGTCGTCAGCTGCGTGAAGGCAGCCGCAGTGAGCCCGTCACCGAAGAATCGGCCCGCCAGGCCGATGCCGCAAGCCAGGATTATGAATCGTATCGCCAGCGCCACCAGGAGGCCCAGCAGCACCAGGCCGCCCAGCAGCGGCTGGCAGAATCCGAGCGCCAGGAGCTGAAGCGCCTGTGGCGACAGGCCAGCAAGCTGTGCCACCCGGATCTGGTGGACGAGGCGCTGAAAGCGGAAGCCAATACGCTGATGGTGAGGCTCAACCAGGCCCGTCAGCGCGGCGATCTCGCCACGGTGCGGACGATCCTCGCCAGGCTTATGCAGGGTCAGCAGCCAGAAATGGCGAGTGCTCGTCTCAACGAGCTGGCACCGTTACGCCAGCGCATCAACGAAATGCGTCGGCAGATTCAGGCTCTGCATCTGGAGCTGTCGGGTCTGGAAAAAGAAGGTGCGTGGCAGTTAGTCACCACGCTTCGTGACACGGAAGGCTATTTCCGGCAGCAGGAGAAAGCGATGAGCAACACCATTCGCACGCTGGAAAAGCAGATTGTCGATGCGGGATTTGATGAGGTGGCGTGAGTCAGGTGACAACCCCTCACCCTAACCCTCTCCCCGGAGGGGAGAGGGAACTGTCTGGAGCGGATGTTTGGTTTTCCCCCTCGTCCCTTTGGGGAGAGGGCCGGGGTGAGGGGAAACTGTTACTTTTGATGCCAGTAAGCCTGTGAACGCACCAGCTGCGGATCAATCTCTTCCGTGACAAACTCATCCAGCAGCGATTTCACCACCGCGCCCTCGCCGGTAAACCACAGGAAATAATCTTCCTCCGGCACGTTCAACGCCGCCAGTTTCTCCGCTACGGCTTCTGCACTGTGCCCTACCACCCAGTCGATCTCAAAGCCACAATCGGCGAGATAATCCTGATACGCCGCGTCCGCGACGGTGACAATCGCTCTCACCTGCGGGCGATTCGCCAGCTGGCGGAGTGCCGTGAAGCGACGCAGCAGCGCGGGCATGCCGGATTCATCAGCGACATAAAGCTGCCACGCATAATCTTCCGGCACCACCAGTGAACCACGCGGACCGCCGATGGTGAGCTTGTCACCCACTTGCGCCGCCATTGCCCACTGGCTGGCAACTCCACCGTCGTGGATAAAGAAGTCATAGGCCAGCTCATGACGCTCCGCATTATACAGTGGGGTGTAGTCACGCGTTGGCGGGCGCACGTCGTCCGCCCAGATAATGCCTTCGTCGGTGACGGTCGGCGGGGTGAAATAGCTGCCCGACTCCGGGAAAAACAGCTTAGTGTGATCGTCAAATCCGGCTGAAGTGAAGCCTTCCAGCGCCTCGCCCCCCAGCACAATACGCTGGAACGCCTGGCTGATGCGCTCCACTCGCAGCACGGTCAGCTCACGAAAGCGCAGCTCGTTACGCACGCGCTTCGGGTATTTTTTTTCGGTCAGGGTCGTCATCGGTAAGCCTCTTTTAGTCTGTTATTGTCATTAAGCGCAAATGATAATGATTTGCAACAAAACACAAAAGGGCAGCTTGTGCGATCAGTGCAGCACCGCCACGGCATCCTGTAAGCGTCCGGCGCGGTGTTTCACCATCGCCGAGACATGCGCGCTCTCCTCAACCAGCCCTGCATTTTTCAGGGTGATGGCATCCAGCTCCGCCACGGCGCGGGTCAGGTCCGCCAGCCCCGTCGCCTGCTCTGATGTCGAGAGGCTAATCTGCGCAATCAGTCCGGTAACGTTGCGCACCTGGCTCACAATGTCGTCCATTGTTTTTCCGGCAGCATGAACCTGATCGGAGCCGGACTGCACTTTGCTGGCGCTGGCATCGATCAGCTTGCGGATGTCATTGGCCGCGCTCGCGCTGCGGCTTGCCAGATGGCGCACTTCGCCTGCCACTACCGCGAAGCCTTTGCCCTGTTCCCCGGCGCGCGCTGCTTCAACCGCCGCATTCAGCGCCAGAATATTCGTCTGGAAGGCAATATCGTTGATGAGCCTGGTGATCGAACCAATCCGCTGGGTGCTGTCGGCAATCTCATCCATGGTTTTCACCACGGTGTGCATCGCCTGCCCGCCTTGAGTGGCCGCCGCGCTTGCCGCGTTCGACAACTTATCCGCCGCCGCGGCGGTCTCAGCATTGTTCTGCACCGACGCTGCCATCTGGCTCATGGTGGCCACCGTCTGCTGGACGTTCTCCACGGTCTGGCGGGTCCTTTCGTTCAGCGAACTGTTGCCCTGAGCCAGCGTTTCGCTGCCCTGCCGGACGCTCGCCACCTGACCGGAGACGTCATGAATCAGCCAGCGACACATCAGCCCAAGCTGACCGACCGAGCGCAGAATCAGCCCAAGCTCGTCGCTGCGATTGAGGTGGGTGACGCTGTTTCGCTCGCCGGTCGCCACGCTCAGCGCCTGACGTGCCACGTTCTCTACCGGGCGCACAATTTGCCACTGAATAAACCCGTTACCCGCCAGCAGCATTAGCGAACTGACAAGCCACGCCAGCCAGTGCGCGCCGGTACTGAGCAGCACCGCCGTCAGCGCCAGCCAGGTAAGCCCCATCACGCCACGTACTCGCCAGCGCAGCGGCATACCCGGTAATTTCCCCCACCAGCGCTTGCTCACCACCAGCCCTTTACGCACGCGCTTCGTGCAGCGGCCTTCATTGAGCGCTTTGTACAACGACTCTGTGGCCGCTATTTCCTCAGGCTGCGCTTTGGTACGAATCGACATATAACCACTGATTTTACCATTGCGTACCAGCGGCACGGCGTTGGCACGCACCCAGTAGTGGTCACCATTCTTGCGGCGGTTTTTGACGATTCCGGTCCATGGCTCGCCCTGTTGCAGCGTGGCCCACATGTCGGCGAAGGCGGCTTTTGGCATATCCGGGTGACGCACCATGTTGTGCGGCTGCCCGGTTAGCTCCTCCAGGCGGTAGCCGCTGACCTGAACAAACGTGTCGTTAGCGTGGGTAATGTAACTTTGCAGATCGGTGGTGGACATCAACGTGGTGTCATCGTCAAGCGTATAATCACGCTGCGTGACGGTCAGTGGAGGTGACATTAAACGCGTCCTTGGCTGATTCGATGGTTATTAATTTTTCTCTTAATTGTTATTTCGGCGATAACCACTTTTACTTTAATTGTTAAAGTTGATACAGATCGCAATTTGCGTTTAAACCCTGATTTTCGTAGGCCATCCCTCTCACGGTGCAACCTCTGCACCAGTGCAGTGCAACCGTTCAATATAATGACCGCACATATGCTGAAAGCTCAGGAGTAAAACACGTCACAGTGTTATAGAAATGATTAAATTTTGTAACATAGCGCCCTCCACAGCCGTTTATCTCGATTTTCGCGGTCCGCTCCCGGCTGGCGTAATCCCTGCAATACTTAAATCAGTATCATGTGATACGCGATCGCCAGGAGCATATTTTGAACAGGTTACCTTCCAGCGCATCGGCTTTGGCCTGCACAGCGCACGCATTGAACCTCATTGAGAAGCGCACGCTCGATCATGATGAGATGAAATCACTCAACCAGGAGGTCCGGGAGTACTTTAAAGAGCACGTGAATCCAGGTTTTCTGGAATATCGCAAATCTGTTACCGCCGGCGGGGATTACGGAGCCGTAGAGTGGCAAGCGGGCAGTCTGAATACGCTTGTCGACACCCAGGGACAGGAGTTCGTCGACTGCCTGGGTGGATTCGGGATTTTCAACGTGGGGCACCGTAATCCAACAGTCGTTTCCGCCGTACAGAATCAGCTCGCCAAACAACCGCTTCACAGCCAGGAGCTGCTCGATCCGCTTCGCGCGATGCTGGCGAAAACGCTCGCGGCGCTGACGCCGGGCAAGCTGAAATACAGTTTCTTCAGCAACAGCGGCACCGAGTCCGTAGAGGCGGCCATCAAGCTCGCCAAAGCGTATCAGTCACCGCGCGGCAAGTTCACCTTTATTGCCACCAGCGGCGCGTTCCACGGGAAATCCCTTGGCGCACTGTCGGCCACGGCAAAAGCGAATTTCCGCAAGCCGTTTATGCCGCTGCTGCCAGGCTTCCGTCATGTGCCGTTCGGTGACATCAACGCCATGCGCACCGTGCTGAGCGAATGCAAAAAGACCGGGGACGACGTGGCAGCCATCATTCTGGAACCCATCCAGGGCGAAGGCGGCGTGATCCTGCCACCGCAGGGCTATCTGCCCGCCGTGCGTAAGCTCTGCGATGAGTTTGGCGCGCTGCTGATCCTCGATGAAGTACAAACCGGGATGGGCCGCACCGGCAAAATGTTCGCCTGCGAACATGAAAACGTGCAGCCGGACATTCTCTGTCTTGCCAAGGCGCTTGGCGGCGGCGTGATGCCAATTGGTGCCACGGTAGCGACCGAAGAAGTGTTCTCGGTGCTGTTCGACAACCCGTTCCTGCACACCACCACCTTTGGCGGCAACCCGCTGGCCTGTGCGGCGGCGCTGGCAACCATCAACGTGCTGCTGGAACAGAACCTGCCCGCTCAGGCGGAACAGAAAGGTGACATGCTGCTGGACGGCTTCCGTCTGCTGGCGCGTGAATACCCGGATCTGGTGCAGGAAGCCCGCGGGAAAGGCTTGCTGATCGCCATCGAGTTCGTTGATAACGAGATCGGCTACAGCTTTGCGAGCGAAATGTTCCGCCAGCGTATTCTGGTGGCGGGCACGTTGAACAACGCTAAAACCATTCGCATTGAACCCCCTCTGACGCTCACCGTTGAGCAATGTGAGCAGGTACTGAAAGCGACGGGTAAAGCACTGGCTGCACTGCGGGTCTCCGTGGAGCAAGCCTGAGGATAGCCAACAAAAAGCCCGGTGAGATTTGACACTCACCGGGCTTTTTTCTGCGCGCAATTTGTCATTGCCGGATGGCGCTGCGCTTATCCGGCCTACGAGTGAGGATCCCATAGGCCCGGTAAGGCATAGCCGCCACCGGGCTTTTTCTGCACGCACTTGGCCATTGCCGGATGGCGCTGCGCTTATCCGGCCTACGAGTGAGGATCCCGTAGGCCCGGTAAGGCATAGCCGCCACCGGGCAATCAGCCACCAGGCATTTTTTACTCAGGCAACAACCCAACAAAGCTCCGCTTTTTGCGCGGTTCCGACATCATCTCATCAAGTGTCTCCACGCAGGCCAGATAGTGTGGGGTTTGCTTGTGCGCCAGCACCGCAGCCTCATCTTTATAGGCTTCGTAGATAAAGAACCGGGTCGCCACCTCCGGGTCCTGCAATACGTCGAAGCGCAGGTTACCCGGCTCGGTCAGCGCCCCTTCGTGGTTGGCGCGGAATACGTCCAGAAACTCATCCACGCGTTCCGGTTTGATGTTGATCTCCACCAGCGTCACGTTCATTTGGCTTCTCCCTGTTTTTCTTCCTGCCAGAACTGGTACGCCTCGCGGGCGCTCAGGTTCTCATGCACCACTTTTTTCACCGCCTTCAGCATCGCCAGCGGCGCGCTGGACTGGAAGATATTGCGTCCCATATCCACGCCGGACGCCCCCTGGTCGATGGCCCGCCAGCACATTTCCAGCGCTTCGTCCTCAGGCAGCTTTTTACCGCCAGCAATCACAATCGGCACCGGACAGCTGGCGGTCACTTTTTCAAAGCCCTCTTCCACGAAGTAGGTTTTGACGAAGGTCGCCCCCATTTCTGCCGCAATTCTGCTGGCAAGCGAGAAGTATCGGGCGTCACGCGTCATCTCTTTGCCCACTCCCGTCACCGCCAGCACCGGCATGCCGTAGCGGTTTCCGGCATCCACCAGCTTGATGATGTTGCTGATTGACTGATGCTCGTACTCGCTGCCGATATACACCTGCGCCGCCACCGCCGCCACGTTGAGGCGCAGGGCATCTTCCATCGTCACCGCCACGCACTCGTTGGAAAGTTCGCTCAGAATCGAGTTGCCGCCGGACGCACGCAGCACCACAGGTTTGTTGGTTGCGGCAGGCACGGTGCTGCGCAAAATGCCGCGCGTGCACATCAGCACGTCGGTTTCGCTAAACAGCGGCGCTATCGACAGGTCGATACGCTCAAGCCCCGTCGTCGGCCCCTGGAAATAGCCATGGTCGAAGGCCAGCATCACCGTGCGGTTGCTTTGCGGGTTAAAGATGCGCGCCAGACGCGACTGCATGCCCCACTCCAGCGAGCCGCAGCCCTTCAGCTCGTACAGCACGTTTTTTTGTGAGCGGTCGAGCCCAAAGTCTTTACCGTCTTTGATATCGTCTAAATCAGCCATTGTTCCCTCCCTCAGAAATCGTATTTGCTGATGTTCTCTTTAGTGAACACCACGCGCTCCGGCAGCAGCACGATACCGTTGCCCTTCGCCTCATACTGGTAGCCCTGCACGCTGTTCGGTTCGACCTTCAGGTCGCCGATATCCTTCACCGCCACGCTGTCACCGACGTTAAGATCGCCTTTTTTCAGCAAATGATCGGCGACGTTAACCGCAATCTTGCCCTGTTCCACCACATCCCACAGGCCGAAGGCCTTCACCGTGCCGCGCTCTACGTAAGGGCGCATCACGTTCGGCGTGCTGAAACCAACAATCGCCACGCCCTGGCGCTTCAGGTTTTCAGCCGCCTGTGCCGCAGCAGGCAACGCATTGGCATCCGGCGCGATAATCGCGTCGAGATCCGGATACGCTTTCAGAATGCCTTCGGCGGTCTGCAATGATTTGGTGGCGTCGTTATAGCCAAATTGGGTGGTGACCACCTGCCACTGCGGATGATCTTTGGCGATTTTAGCCTTCGCCTCTTTCACCCACTGGTTCTGGTCGGTAACGGTGGGGCTGGAATAGAAGAACGCCACTTTGGCATCAGGTTTGGTAACCTGCTTCCCGGCCATATCCACCAGCAGGCCGCCAAGCTGCTCCGGCGTGCCCTGGTTGATGTAGATACTGCGGCATTCCGGTTTGGTGTCGGAATCCCACGTCAGCACTTTTACACCGCGCTGCATCGCACGCTTGAGCGCCGGGCAAAGGCCGTCCGGTGACACCGCCGAAACGATAATTGCGCTATAGCCCTGGTTGACGAAGTTGTTGATTAGCTGCACCTGGCCGGAGACGCTCGGCTCCGTCGGGCCGTCGTAGGTGACGTCCACGCCGAGCTGCTTGCCCGCCTCTTTCGCACCGTTGCCGCCGCTGGTAAAGAAGCCGACGCCGACCAGCTTCGGGATAAACGCAATGCGATCTGCCGCCTGCGCCGTCACCACGCTCATTGCCAGCGCCAGGGCGCTCAGCTGCACACACAGTTTTGCTTTCATCTTATGCTCCGGATATTTTTTGCGAAAAAAGCCGACGCCACACCGTGCGCACCCCTTCACGATGCAGACTCAGCGAACGCCCCATCACCACAACAACCAGCAGCGCGCCCGCAAGCGCACTCGACACCTGGTTGGGAATACCGACCATCTGTAAACCCTGCTGCAGATACCCCACCAGCAGCGCCGCCAGCGCCGTCCCGATAACCGAGCCGGAACCGCCGTAAATATTGGCCCCGCCGAGCACCGCTGCGGTCAGCGCGGGCATTAACAAATCGCGACCTAAATCCGAACGGGCAGAGCCGAAATAGGACACCAGCACCAGCGCGGCAATCGCGGATGCCAGCCCCACCAGGCCGTACAGAACGTACGGCATACCGTTAACGGAAAGCGCCGCATAGCGCGCCGCGCGCGGGTTTTGCCCAAGCAAAAAGAGATGGCGCCCGAAGCGCCCACGGTGAGCCAGCAGCCAGAAGAAAAAGGTAATAACGATAAACAGCACCAGCGGCACCGGCAGGCCAAGCAGCGTCAGGTTGGCGAAGGCGGTGAAGCTGTCCGGGAAGCCGCCGATGCCCTCATAGCCCGTCGCCCCGGCCATGCCGGAAAGCAGCAGCGCCGCACCGCCGTAGAGATAAAGCGTGCCAAGCGTGATGACCAAAGGGCTAATGCCGGTGTAATGGATAAGCGCCGCGTTCACCAGCCCGCACAGCACGCCGAGCAGTAAAGTGAGCGGTATCGCCACGCTCATCGGCCAGCCCGCCTGCATCATCACGCCCAGCGCGATCGCGCACAGGCCAATGGTTGAGCCAAGCGAAATGTCTATTCCCCCGCTGATGATCACCAGCGTCAGCGGCAGCGCGACAATGCCAATACAGATGAAATCGCTGGTGCTGAACAGCAGCATATTGGCGTCCAGCATGCGCGGGTTCAGCGCCCCGAACAAAGCAATCTCCAGCACCAGCAGAATCAGCAGCGCGCTTTCCCAGTTGAGCTTCATTTATGCCACCTCTTTGCTTTTGCGTTTGGGAAACGGCGCGACGTTCTTGCCGCCTTTGTTGCCAGGCTGAAACCGGCTGTACTTCTGCGCCCGCTGATGGCGGGCCAGCGCCTGGCGCAGCCGTCCGTCCAGAACCAGCACGCCAAGCAGCACCAGCCCGGCGATAAAGTCGTTCCACCAGGCCGGGAGCCTGAACAGCACCAGCACGGTGTCGATCTGGGTCAGGAAAAACGCGCCGAGGAAGGCTCCAATCAGCGTGCCGGTGCCGCCGAGCAGCGATACGCCGCCGAGCACGCAGGCAGCAATGGCCTTCATCTCCAGCCCGCTGCCGGTCTGGTTCGGCACGAAGCCAATCTGTGCGGCAAAGATAATCCCGCCACAGGCGGCGAGCATGCCATTGAAGGTGAAGGCCAGCATTCGCGTACGGTTCACGCCAACGCCCAGCTGGCGTGCGGCGGCAAGGTTATCGCCCACCGCATAAAAATCACGGCCAAAGGTGGTGCGTGCCAGCGTCCACGCGCCCGCCAGCAGCAAAACCAGTACCAGCCAGCCGAGCGGTGAAATGCCGATAAGCGCCGGTTCCGATAGCGATTTCAGGCTGTCCGGCAGGCCTTCAATCCACTTGCCGCCGGTCCACAACAGCATAATGCCGCGATACAGCCCCAGCGTGCCGAGCGTGGCGACGATCGCCGGAATGCGAAAGCCCACCACTAACAGGCCATTGAATGCACCCGCCAGCGCGCCAATCCCCAGCGCAAAGGCGATAGCGACCGGCAGGCCGTAGCCGTTGTTAAGCGCCACGCCGACGGCTATCGCGCTCAGACCAACGGTGGAACCGACCGAAACATCAATATTACGCGTCAGCATCACCAGCGCGGCCCCCAGCGCCAGCAGGCAGAGGATCTGCGAGCTGGAAAAAATCATCGCCAGGGTTTGCAGGCTGAAGTAGGACGGATTCAGCGCCACCAGCACGGCAAACAGCGCCAGAATGGCGAGGAACGCGCTCAGTTCACGGTTTTTCAGCAAGGTTTTCATGCCTGCCCTCCGAAGGCCAGGGTCATCATCCGATCGACGCTCACCGCTTGCCTCATTAGTTCGCCACTCATGCGGCCCTGATGCATCACCAGCACCCGATCTGCCAGCCCCGGAAATTCATCAAGATCGCTGGAAATCATCAGCACCGCCACGTTTTGCGCCGCCACGCTTTTCAGCAGCTGATAGATATCGGCACGAGCGGAAACGTCCACGCCGCGTGTTGGCTCATCGACGATCAGCAGTAAAGGATTCGCTTCCAGACAGCGAGCCAGCAGCACCTTCTGCTGGTTACCGCCGGAGAGCGTGCGCACCGGCTGGTCGGCATCGTTGAGCTTGATGCCCAGCGCCCGGTGATAGCGTTCCACCACCGCTGCCTCACGTTTGTTTTCCTGCCACAGCGAAGGCTGATTGAACATCACCGTGTTCCAGCGAACGGGCGCATCGAGAAACAGCCCCGAAACCTGTCTGTCTTCCGGCAGATAAACCAGCCCGCTTGCCAGCCGCGCGCGGGTGCTGTCGCCGCTGATATCGCGGTTTTCCAGCCAGATTCGCCCGGCGCGCACCGGGCGCAGGCCGTACAGCGTTTCCGCCAGCTCCGTGCGCCCGGAGCCAACCAGCCCCGCAAGGCCGACGATCTCACCGGCACGGATCTCCAGGTTCAGATCGATAAAACCTTCCCCGGTCAGATCTTCCACGCGCAGAACGGGAAAATCCTGCGGTTGGGTGCGGCGGTTGCCCGGCAGCGCCAGCCAAAGCTTTTGCGTGTCGCTCAGATCTTTGTCGCGGCTGGCGGGCGTCATCGCGGCGATCAGCTGCGCATCGCTGTGATCGGCTGTCGCGCCGCTTAACACCACCGCGCCGTCGCGCATCACCGATACGTGGCTCGCCAGCGCGCGGATCTCCGGCAGCTTGTGGGAGATAAAGACGATCCCGACGCCCAACTCCTGCAAGGCCCGAACCTGCCGAAACAGCCGATCCGTTTCGCCGGGCGTTAATGACGCAGTGGGTTCGTCGAGGATCAAAATTTGCGCGTTACGCATCAGCCCGCGCAGGATCTCAACCATCTGCTGATCCGCCACCTCCAGCGTGCTGGCGGTGGCCTGCAAATTCAGCTGGCAGTTCAGCTGCTGTAATTTCTCCGCCAGCCTTTGATCGAGATTCGCCTCACGCGGCAGACGAAAGAGAATGTTTTCCCGCACGGTCAAATTCGGAAACAGCATCGGCTCCTGCGGCACCAGGTAAATGCCGAGCTGGTGAGCCTGGCCGGGCTTGAGCCGCGCAAAAGGTTTGCCGTTTATCCGAAGTTCACCCTCGTCCGGCGTTTCCACCCCGGCGACAATCTTCATCAGCGTGGATTTTCCCGCCCCGTTGCCGCCCATCAGCGCATGCACCTGACCAGAAAAAAGCGTGAAATCAATGCCCTTCAGCACGGCGATACCGGAGAACTGTTTGCGAATGCTGCGGGCTTCAATCAGTGGCTTCATCGTCACGCCTCGGTTGAACAAATGATTTTTTAAATTAATAATGTTCAAAAGCGTAGACCCTGAACTATATTTACAACCGTGCAAGGATCACAGTTTTGGCGTTTTCATCGCCCTGCAAAGTCGATGAGCAATGAAAGATCTGTTTTGCCAGTGGCTTCACACTTTCAGTCCGCGCAACTGCGAACATATGATCTAGATTTTTATAAGAGTTCACTTTATGAGCGAAAAACGCATCGAAGAGGGCCGCTACGCCGGGCTGGCGCTGGCGGAGGAAGAACTGGTGGCGCGGGTGGCCTGGTGCTACTACCACGACGGCCTGACCCAGAACGACATTGGCGAGCGGCTCGGCCTGCCGCGGCTGAAGATTTCCCGGCTGCTGGAAAAAGGGCGCCAGTCCGGCGTGATCCGCGTGCAGATCAACTCCCGCTACGAGGGTTGCCTGGCGCTGGAAACCGAACTGCAGCAGCGCTTCGGGCTCAAAATTGCCCGGGTGTTGCCAGCGCTGAACACTCCGCCGATGAACACGCGGTTAGGCGTAGGTGCCGCGCAGTCACTGATGGGCGTGCTTGAGCCAGGCCAGCTGCTGGCGGTGGGGTTCGGCGAAGCAACCATGAGCTGTATTCAGCACCTGAGCGGCTTTATCGGCTCCCAGCAGATCCGTCTGGTGACACTTTCCGGCGGCGTCGGGCCGTATATGACCGGCGTCGGGCAGTTAGATGCGGCGTGCAGCGTCAGCATGATCCCTGCCCCGCTGCGGGTCTCGTCGCCGGAGGTGGCAGAGATCCTGCGGCGTGAATCCAGCGTGCGGGATGTGATCCTCGCGGCGGGTGCGGCAGACGCGGCGGTCGTCGGGATTGGCGCCATCGATCAGCGGCGTGACGCCACGATCCTGCGTTCCGGCTATATCAGCGAAGGAGAACAGCTGATGTTCGCCCGCAAAGGTGCGGTCGGCGACATTCTGGGCTACTTCCTCCAGGCAGACGGCAAGCCGGTTGAAGGACTGGAGATCCACCGCGAGCTGCTCGGCGTCACGCTCGATGAGCTGGCGCAGCTGCCGACCATCGTTGGCGTCGCCGGGGGAGAAGAGAAAGCGCAGGCTATTTATGCGGCCCTCACCGGCAAACGCATTAATGGCCTGGTAACGGAAGAGACAACAGCACGCGCGGTGCTGTCGCTGGCGGGGTAACCGCCGCGCGCCGTGCGATAACAGCGAGGCGCACGTCATGAGTTACCTTTTAGCGTTAGACGCAGGAACCGGCAGCATTCGGGCGGTGATTTTCGACCTGGCAGGCCGCCAGATAGCGGTCGGCCAGGCCGAGTGGAAACACCTGAGCGTCGAGGGCGTTCCCGGCTCGATGGAATTTGACCTCACCACGAACTGGCAGCTCGCCTGCCAGTGCATCCGCCAGGCGCTGGCAAACGCCCACCTCAGCGCCGCCGATATTCAGTCTGTCGCCTGCTGTTCAATGCGCGAAGGGATTGTGCTCTACGATCGCAACGGCGAGGCCATCTGGGCCTGCGCCAACGTCGACGCCCGGGCCAGTCGCGAAGTGGCGGAGCTAAAAGAGATCCACGACTACCGGTTTGAATCCGAAGTGTACGACGTGTCCGGCCAGACGCTGGCGCTCTCTGCCATGCCGCGCCTGCTCTGGCTGGCGCACCATCGGCCGGATATCTATCGCAATGCCGCAACCATCACCATGATCAGCGACTGGCTGGCGGCAAAGCTCTCCGGTGAACTGGCGGTAGACCCGTCTAACGCAGGCACCACCGGGATGCTGGATCTGTTCAGCCGTGACTGGCGCCCTGCGCTGCTGGATATGGCCGGGCTGCGGGCGGATATGCTCTCACCGGTAAAAGAAACCGGCACGGTGCTCGGCAGCGTCACCAAAGCCGCGGCGCAGCAGTGCGGATTGCGGGCTGGTACACCCGTGGTGATGGGCGGTGGCGACGTACAGTTGGGCTGCCTGGGGCTTGGCGTGGTGCGCCCTGGCCAGACGGCCGTGCTCGGGGGCACTTTCTGGCAGCAGGTGGTGAATTTGCCGAAAGTGCGAACCGACCCTGCGATGAACATCCGCGTTAACCCGCATGTTATTCCCGGCATGGTGCAGGCAGAATCGATAAGCTTTTTTACCGGGCTCACCATGCGCTGGTTCCGCGATGCCTTCTGCGCCGAGGAAAAGCTGATTGCCGAACGCCTCGGCACCGATACCTATGCACTGCTCGAAGAGATGGCGAGCCGCGTACCGGCAGGTTCTCACGGCGTGATGCCGATATTCTCTGACGCCATGCACTTCAGCCAGTGGTATCACGCCGCGCCGTCGTTTATTAACCTCTCCATCGACCCCGAAAAGTGCAACAAGGCCACGCTGTTCCGCGCGCTCGAAGAGAACGCGGCGATTGTGTCAGCCTGCAATCTGGCGCAGATTTCACAGTTCTCCGGCGTACAGTTCGACAGCCTGGTATTCGCGGGCGGCGGTTCGAAAGGCGCGCTGTGGAGCCAGATTTTAAGCGACGTTACCGGGCTACCAGTGCGGGTGCCAGAAGTCAAAGAAGCCACCGCACTGGGCTGTGCGATCGCCGCAGGCGCGGGTGCCGGGCTGTATGCCGATATGGCCAGCGCGGGCGAAAAGCTGGTGAGCTGGAGCCGGGTGTTTACGCCTGACCGTGCGCACCAGGAGCTCTACGACGGCATGAAGGATAAGTGGCAGAAGATCTATGCCGATCAGCTTGGTCTGGTGGACAGCGGCCTGACAACGTCGATGTGGCAGGCTCCGGGGCTGATGCGCTCGCCCGGCCAACGCCCCTCACCCTAGCCCTCTCCCCAAAGGGGCGAGGGAATAATTTGCTCCCTCTCCCTTCCAGGGAGAGGACCACCACCTCACTTCCCCAATCTTTGAATCCCATCACAATCACCGCACTCGCCCTTTTCCCTTTTGCCCGCCGAAAGCTAAATTAACAACTCATCCGACCACATAACAATAATTTTACACTGGAAGCGATTATGAGCCACTACCCGTCCCTGTTTGCCCCGCTCGATCTGGGCTTTACCACCCTGAAAAACCGCGTTCTGATGGGCTCGATGCACACCGGGCTGGAGGAACGTCCGGACGGTACCGAACGGCTGGCGGCGTTCTATGCCGAACGTGCCCGGCACGGCGTGGCGCTTATCGTAACCGGCGGCGTGGCACCGACTTTATCTGGCGTCACAATGGAAGGCGGTGCGGTGCTCAACGATGCCAGCCAGCTGGCCCATCATCGCCCGGTGACCGACGCGGTGCATAAAGAAGGCGGTAAAATCGCCCTGCAAATCCTGCATACCGGGCGCTACAGCTATCAGCCTCGGCCGGTCGCGCCTTCAGCCCTTCAGGCCCCGATCAACCACTTCAAGCCGCACGCCCTGACTCACGAAGAAATTCTGGTGCTGATTGATGACTTTGCTCAGTGCGCTCTACTGGCGCGTGAAGCAGGCTACGACGGCGTGGAAGTGATGGGTTCTGAAGGCTATCTGATCAACGAATTCCTTGCGGCCCGCACCAATCAGCGTGAAGACGAATGGGGCGGAAGCTGGGAAAAACGCATGCGCTTCGCCGTCGAAGTGGTTCGCGCAGTGCGTGAGCGCGTGGGTGAGGATTTCATCATTATCTACCGTCTGTCGATGCTCGACCTGGTCGAGGGCGGCGGCAACTTCAACGAAACCGTAGAGCTGGCGCAGGCCATTGAAAAAGCAGGCGCAACCCTCATCAACACCGGCATTGGCTGGCACGAAGCCCGCATTCCAACGATTGCCACGCCCGTGCCGCGCGGTGCGTTTACCTGGGTGACGCGCAAGCTGAAAGGCAAAGTCACGATCCCACTGGTGACCACTAACCGTATTAACGATCCGCAGGTGGCCGATGAGATCCTCGCGCGCGGCGACGCCGATATGGTGTCGATGGCGCGGCCTTTCCTCGCAGATTCGGAGCTGCTCTCCAAGGCGCAAAGCGGGCGGGCGGATGAGATCAACACCTGCATCGGCTGTAACCAGGCCTGCCTCGATCAAATTTTCGCCGGCAAAGTGACCTCATGCCTCGTTAACCCACGCGCCTGCCATGAAACGCGGATGCCCGTCGTGCCGGCACAGCAGAAGAAAAACCTGGCCGTTGTCGGCGCGGGCCCGGCTGGCCTTGCGTTTGCGGTGAACGCGGCGGCGCGGGGGCATCAGGTGACGCTGTTCGATGCCGCAGGCGAAATTGGCGGCCAGTTTAATATCGCTAAGCAGATCCCCGGCAAAGAGGAGTTTTACGAGACGCTGCGCTATTACCGCCGGATGATCGAGCTCCACGGCGTGAAGCTGGAGCTGAACCGCACTGTCTGCGCAGAAGATCTGACCGAATTCGACGAAACGGTCCTCGCGACAGGCATTAAGCCGCGACTGCCTGCCATCGAGGGAATCGATCATTCTAAGGTACTGAATTATCTCGACGTACTGCGCGACAAAACGCCGGTTGGCCAGCGCGTCGCCATTATCGGCTGCGGCGGCATTGGTTTTGATACCGCGATGTACCTGAGCCAGCCGGGCGAGGCCACCAGCCAGAATATCGCTGAGTTTTGCGTGGAATGGGGAATTGATACCAGCCTGCAACTGAACGGCGGCCTGCGTCCGGAAGGGCCACAGCTGCACCAGAGCCCCCGCCAGATCGTGATGCTGCAACGCAAAGCCAGCAAACCTGGCGAAGGGTTAGGTAAAACCACCGGCTGGATCCATCGCACGACTCTGCTTGCGCGTGGGGTGAAAATGTTCCCGTCGGTGAGCTACGAGAAAATTGACGATCATGGGCTGCACGTAACGATCGGCGGAGAACCGCAGCTGCTCGAGGTGGATCACGTGATTATCTGTGCAGGACAGGAGCCGCGCCGCAGCCTGGCCGAACCGCTGCGTGCAGCCGGTAAACCGGTGCATCTGATTGGCGGATGTGATGTGGCGATGGAGTTAGATGCGCGTCGCGCGATTGCGCAGGGCACGAAATTAGCGTTGGAAATTTAAAGATGTTGCCCGGTGGCGCTACGTTTACCGGGCCTACAAAACCGTAGGCCTGAGCAAGCGAAGCGCCGCCGGGCAAAAAACCTTAACGGTTACGGCCGAGCTTGACCGCCTTCAGGATCACAAACTTCTTGTTGGTGGCGATAGTTGTGCAGTTGCCGAAAATCTTCTTCAGCTTGTGGTAGTAATCAAGGTGACGGTTCGCCACAATCACCAGCTCGCCGTTGATTTTCAGGCAGCGGCGCGCGTGGTGGAACATTTCCCAGGCCACGCCATCGGTCAGCGCGCTTTGCTGATGGAACGGCGGGTTGCAGAGCACGGCGTTAAAGCGGAACGGCTCCACCCCCGACAGCGCGTTGTTGATCATGAACTCGCAGCGATCCAGCGCGTCCGGCATGTTTTCTTCTACGTTCATGCGGCTGGAGCTGACCGCCATCGGCGACTCATCCACGAACACCACGTTCGCCTGCGGGTTGCGCTCCAGCAACGTCAGGCCGATAACGCCGTTACCGCAGCCGAGATCGACTATTTCCCCTTCCAGATCCTTCGGCAGATGCTCCATAAAGAAGCGCGCGCCGATATCCAGCCCGGTGCGGGAAAACACGTTCGCATGGTTATGGATGGTCCAGTCAGTTCCTTCCAGCTTCCAGCTGGTTATCTGCGACTCTTCCTTCAGCGCCGGAGCGGTGAAGGTACAGTTGATGAGACGGGCTTTTTTCCACGCAAGCGTGGTGGTCGTGGTGCCGAGAATTTTCGTGAACAGATCCAGCGTGGAGTTATGCACGTCGCGAGCCTTCGCACCGCCGATAATACGGGTTTGTGGCGTGACCACTTCGCGCAGAGCACGCAGCTGCTGTTCCAGCAGCGCCAGCGTTTTCGGGATTTTAATCAGCACGACCGCCGGATCTGCCGGGTATTCGCCGGTACTGTCGCGGAAGATGACGCTGTTTTCCGGGATATCGTTGTGGCGCAGGTTTTCACGGGTCGCCAGCTCGCTTAAATAGGAATCACCAATGCTGTAAGGCTGGTGTTCCGCCAGCGCACAGGCCAGCGCGCCGAAGGTATCGTTCAGAACGAGGACCGGGCCGGTGATGTCGGTGCCGTCTAACTGCTGCAGCAGGTATTCGTCTGCCGCTTCCCACGCCTGCAGCGGGTTAACGTCGTCCGTTTCCGGGAAACGTTTTAGTGTCAGTGAACGGAAACCGTTGTCTGATTGGCTCATCGGCCCTCCTGGATGGTAAAATTCGGTGGTATCCCCGTCAGGGGGCGTCAGGTTACTGACAAAAAAGGAAAAAGCGTGGTTTTTCCTTTTTTGTTGTAATCAGCCGAAAATCAATGAATTGATTTTCCTTATTTTTTTTACAGTAATGACATCCTTACTTGCACTCTTACAGGATGTTCAGCGCTGCGTCGCCCCTTCGGGGTGCGTGAGTATACCCTTTTTTCCCGGAATCTGAGACAAGCATGAGCGAACTGACGTATTTAAGCGGTTATCCCGAGCATCTGCTCGCCCAGGTTCGTACCCTGATTGCCGAACGGCGTCTTGGCGAAGTGCTGGAGAAGCGCTATCCCGACAGGCACGACATCACTAACGATAAGGCGCTGTGGGAATTTACGCAAAACCTGAAAAACCGCTATATGCGCAGCGCCCCACCTATCAACAAAGTGGCGTTCGACAATAAAATTCACGTGCTGAAAAACGCGCTGGGCCTGCACACTGCGGTGTCCCGCGTGCAGGGCGGGAAGCTGAAGGCCAAAGCGGAGATCCGCGTCGCCACCGTGTTTCGCCAGTCGCCGGAAGCTTTTTTGCGCATGATTGTGGTGCATGAGCTGGCGCACCTGAAGGAGAAAGATCACAACAAAGCCTTCTATCAGCTCTGCTGCCATATGGAGCCGCAGTATCACCAGCTGGAGTTTGATACCCGCCTTTGGCTGACGCAGCTTTCGCTGCCGGGTTCTGCGTGAATGCACAGAAAGAGCTTTAACAGCTGAGGTAGTTCTGCTCCCTTTCCGGCCAGCTATAAAGTTCATCCGGCGTGCCGTTGGGGAAAAAACCCTCCGGTGGCACATCGATATATTCCCCTTCCACCCGACGAATCAGCGTCCAGCCGGTTTCTGCCCAGCGGTCTTCTTGCCAGTCGTACTCCCGCCGTCCGGTGTCCTCATCCACCCAGTCGCTTCGTCTGACACCCTGGCGTACATTTCTTACTCTGGTAATTTGTTCGCTGGGATACAACAACTGAGCTGCGGCATGCTCCACATCGGGTAAATAAATGCCACTTTGAGCTGGCAATTCACCGATTTCAATCCTTATATTGCGATCAAGTTCATAGCGAGGAATACGCTTTGGCAAATCATTTAAACTATAAAGGCTATTTTCCCCTAAATAGGTCAGATAACCCTCTTGCCACATTCCCCTCACAGTTAAAGAAAGTCGTTTATCGAGCTCACTAGCCTCACCTTCTGCTATTGCAATTCTGGTTTGCTCTTCATCCGTCATCCAACCATCCCAGAACTCATCAATCCCCCTACTATAACCATTCATCGCAGAACCAATGTTGAATGCTTTGGGATCGTTATGAGTACGTAAAATATACGCGTTAATATATCTCTCTCTGCCATGGCGGATATTTGGCAATACCCTGTTTCCCCAGACCACATCCGCCTGTTTCCACAGCGGTTCGTTTCGGCTACGCACCGGGATTTCAGACTGGTATCGAGCGTAGGCCGCTTCATGGGCATCAATAAATTCAATAATCGCATCCCGCGTGGCGGCAATATGCTCTGCGGAGCTGAACTGCTCCAGTAAATAGCATTCCTGTGGGTGAAGTATCGCCATTTTATTTATCCCGGAAGACAGAGCCGCCGTCTTCTCGCTTCACCAGCGTCCAACAGGCACGCTGCTGCGAATTATTTTCTCCCGGCAGATACGGCAGCCGTTCACCCTTGCGAAGATTAACGTGCTTCATCTCATTACCGGTAAAGACCGACCAGTCTCCGGTATGAGTAGCTTCCTCACCGGACCAGGCGCTGATATAGCCCCCTTCACGGCTGATATAGTTCTTCTCCCGTTCCGGCCAGCTATAAAGTTCATCCGGCGTGCCGTTGGGGAAAAAACCCTCCGGTGGCACATCGATATATTCCCCTTCCACCCGACGAATCAGCGTCCAGCCGGTTTCTGCCCAGCGGGCTTCTTCCCAACTGTAGTCTCGTCGCCCGGTTTTCTCATTTACCCAGTCGCTGCGTCTGACACCCTGACGGGCTTCCCTGAGCATATTGGTTTCTGGGTCAGGATAAAGTAACTGAGCCGCGGCGAACTCCACATCGGGAAGATAAATTCCTGCCTGCGTTGGCAACTGACCAATTTCAATCCTGACATTTTTATCCAGCTCATAGCGTGGTAAGCGTTTTGGTAATTCATTGAGCCTAAAATAATAATTAGCTCCAAGATAAGTTAAATCTCCTTCTTCCCACATCCCGCTTACGGTTGTAGAAAGTTGTTGGTCAAGACGGGTTGCCTTGCTCTTAGCTTTTACGATCCTCGTTTGCTCCTCATCCGTCATCCAGCCATCCCAGAACTCACTAATGCCACGATCAAAATCGTTCATTGTATGCCCAATCCGAAACGCCAAGGGATCGTCATGAGTTCGGTAAATATATGCGTTGATATACTGCTCACGGGCGGTTCGGATATTCGGCAATACCCTGTTTCCCCAGACCACATCCGCCTGCTTCCACAGCGGTTCGCTTCGGCTGCGCACCGGGATTTTAGCCTGGTACCGCGCATAGGCCGCTTCATGGGCATCAATAAATTCAATAATCGCATCCCGCGTGGCAGCAATATGCTCTGCGGAGCTGAACTGCTCCAGTAAATAGCATTCCTGTGGGTGAAGTATCGCCATTTTATTTATCCTTTTTTTCGTACCAGTTGTGTTTGTTTTCCAGGCGTGGCAATCCAAGGTATACGGCTGCCGGGTCGTTATCCACATCCAGATAGCCCCAGCCGGTTTTCATTCGCTTACCGGTAAATTCCTTTTTCAGATCATTTGGATCAACAACAATTTGCATACCCCCACCTTCCAGTGAATATTCTTCAGCTCCCCTTTTAAGTTGAGTACTCGCACGCCCCTCCCAGACCTTAAGCGACTTACCCGGTGGAACCGTGTAGATGACATATTCGCCGTTTTCATTCCAGCTTTTCCAGACCGCAAAACGCCTGCGCCATTCGCTTTTCGATTTCAGCGCCTGAAACTCCTGTTCACGCATCCAGCAGATACTGTTATCCCCGGAGCTGGGATCTACCACCCGATACAGCTTTTCACCGGGCGGTATCTCAGTCGCCTTCATTGAATCATCGAAAGTATTAAACTTGCCGTTTAACGGAGCGCGGCTATTTTCAACATAACGAATATCCGGCCAGCCTTGCTCAATTTTTCTCTCTTGTGATTCACTAAGTTTCCTCAAGGCAGAATATTGACGCTTAACCCCTTTATCCACCCAGTCCGGCTTATCCCGCTTTAACATCTCCAGCTCTTGCGCCGCGCGCTCGCCGCCCAGCACATGATGGTTAACTCCCACTTTTCCACGGTAGAGATTGTCGCCCTCAATTCTCAGGCGGTTGGCCAGACGTTCCAGGTAATCATTTACCGGCTGCAGCGCTTTGCCCAGCATTTCATCCGCTTTACGGCGGACAAACTGCAACACATCCCACAGCTCAGTAACCGGCCGACGCAATGACTCTGGCCCCCAGGAAACGACTTTATCCAGCATACTGCGGGTTGCCGCCAGCACGTCGTCGAACGCCTTCAGCAGCTTGCTAACGGAAAGGGCTCCCCTTAAGGCGCGTACCTGCTTTTCCAGGTAATGATATGCATTATGAATTTTCAGGGTTTTGAGGGTGCCGCGAACGGCCGGGAGATCCAAGAACTTGTTGAGCAAGGCGATACTGCCGTCGAGGGATTTGGTGATCAGGGTCTGGTTCTGCGTCGCACGCATAAACGTTTTGCGTCCTGACAGCAGAAGAACTTTCATGCTTCCCTTAACCAGAGACCCCAGCGTCGGGAAAAGCCCAATCAGCGTCAGCACCAGAGCAACCCAATATCCGGTGTTGTTCTCCTCTTCTTTAATCTTTTTGCAGTTGGCGACCAGATCCCGAATATCACAAATCTGATCGACAAGAGGGATCATTGATATGAGCGTTCCCGTGACAATCTGCCCGGTCGTCTGCTCCTCATTAAAATCGCCCTGAATGGTTTGCCATATCCATTCCCCTGCCGCCTCCATTTTTCTGCTTAACCCCGAAAACCAGCCTTCCGGTGCAGGCTGATAAAATGCCAGCGCGTTCTGAAGATCCGTATCCATGCTGTCGTCCTGTTAACCTGCGAATGATGATGAAGTGGCCTGGAGCAAGTCTGAGTAAGGCGGCCACGGCGTATCTGGCTGAGGTTCCGGGAGCTGGTAAACTACTTTGGCATCTTCATTTGGCACATTTTTGTGCAATGCGTACCCTTGTTCATCCAGTTCACCCTGCAAAACCTGCCCCCCTTCAAACGTAATTTGATATCCGGCTCCCGCTATCGGCTGATTGCTTTGATCAAAGAAATTCAGCGCAATGTCCACCTGGTTGGCAATGGCGCCAGGGAGTATGGCTATTTCAGGTTTATCTTGTGCTTTTGTCTGCCTGACGTAATACCCGGCCCTTGTTCTGTACTCACCTGCCGTCGCCGACTCAATGGCATGAACATCCAGCGTGATATAACTCCCGCCGCCGTTTACCGTCAGCTTCTTCTTCGCGATGATTTTGATTTCATCTTCCGTGCTGACAATGCTGATTTCCTTGCGCGCCAGTAATTCCATCAGGTCGTTCTGCGCCTGCATCTGTACCGGCCCCTGATTGGCAATAAGCTTCATACCAAGCTTGCGGACAAACACGCTCAGGGCATTACCCACCCCGACAAACAGGTTTTTCACCGCGCTGACGTCAGCATTTTTACCGGCCGTGGCAATCAGGTTCTGCCCGGCTGAGACCTGCAGGTGCTCGCCGCTGGTCAGCGCCATACCCTCCGGCGCGCTGAGCAACAGCACCGACTTTTGAAGGTCGCTAATTTCTTGTTCCAGCAGTTTGATTTGCGCCTGGAGATCGGCCGGGTTCGCGGTCGCCTTCTGCGCGTCATTCGAGATGTCGGTCATCTGCTCCCGGGCGTTACCCAGATTGTTGACCGCCGACTGCATTTCCAGCACCTTGCCCTGCGCTTTTGCCTGGCCATCCGCTGTGATGAACAGCCCTTTCTGCGCCCGGATGGCCCCCCAGCTGTCGGTTCTGAGCTCAAAACCCTCGCCGCGCTTCTGTTTTTCGCTGTCGACGAGGTGGCCCAGGTTCAGCTGGCTCTTGCCGCCATGCTCCGTCGAGACCTTGATGTGCTCCTGGCCGCGATTATCGTCGAGGCGAATTTTGTTGTTCGCAGGTGTGCGCAGGACGTTGCGTTTGTAGTTCTGAATAGTGACGTGGTCACCGTGAGCCGAGTCGTGCAGCACGCCGGAGATATACGGCCTGTCCGGGTTACCGTCCTCAAAACCAATCGCCACTTCGGTGCCCGCCAGCAGCGGCAGGTGCAGGCCGTAAGTGTCGCCAGCATACGGGCGGGACTGACGTACCCACAGGCTCTCAAACCCGTTTTCCCAGTTGTCCCGGTCAAACAGCATGTTGACGCGATAGCGACCGTCTTTATCGATATGGCCGTAGGTGTCGTTTTCGGTGGTACTGGTGACACGGGCCGGGAGTGTGCCTGCCATCACCGGGCGTTTGCCGGGTTCCGGGCGGAAACCAAAATTCGTGCTGTCCGGCATTCCGCTGAAATGTACTTCAAAATCTTTGTCACGTTTTGCTGCACTGGTCATTTCGGTGATGACCATCCCCTTGCTGAACACCTCAGCCACTTCATAACCGCCGGTCACCTTCAGCAGCATCCCCGGAGAGAGCAGCGGGCAGCTGGTAATGGCCTGCGCCTGCGTCTGGCCATTCAGGTAGCGTTCATGGCGAATACGGGCGTAAAACGCGCCGGACTCCGGGGCCGGATTGCGGTCATATGCGCTGCCCTGGGTCAGGTAGTTATCGGCATAGTGATAGGCATCGCCGTAGGTGGTCGCATCCCCGCTGGTAGCATCTACAAGCGTGTTCATGTCTTCCGTGGCCTGACGGTAGTTGTAGTCGCGGGTGCTGACCTGTTTCTGTACCACCTTATGGTGGCATTCCATCTCCCAGACCGAGTCCACGCCTTTCGAATGCTGCCCTGACGGCGGAACCGATGGTAGCGTAAGGCCTTTCTCATACCCCTGCTGGCTGTCGTAAAATTCCACCACATCGATGTTGAGGCGCGTGTCGGTAGTAAAACGAAACCAGATGCCGACCTCACCCAACAGGCGGGTGATAAAGCGCAGGTCGTCTTCGCCGTACTGCATTACCTGCTCGCGGCGCGGGTATTCCTTACTCAGCGAGAACAGAAAATCCTGACCGCGCATGCTGTGGCGCTCACGCAGGATTTTTTCCACGATTTGCGGAACGGACATGTCCTGGTAAATGGCGTTCTGGTGTGAACGGTCAAGCAGCGCCAGACGCGGCGTGAGGGTCAGGGCGTAGTGAGTTTCATCCTTTGAGGTTCCGAGGCGTTCGAACCCGCTCACCACGCCCTGAAGGGTGCGCACGGCCTGCTGCATCTTAATACCAAAGCCCTGGTCAACCGGAGCCTGCAGCGTCAGGGAGGCTGTTTTCATCAGCATCATCTCTTTGCTGATAGCGTGGTCGCCGCTGGTGAACTCAATGCGGTAGCTGAACGGTTTGCTCAGGGCTTCATTACCTTCAAAGGCCAGCACGTCGAGCGCGGCATCGCATCCCTTCACCGCCAGAAGATGGTGGTTATGGCTGAATCTCAGAGCGGCGAACTCAGACATTATAATTCCTCATGTTTATATAACGCCCATCACATAAACAAATATAAAAATACAATTAGAGATTCCCTTAATTGAGTGAACAGCATTAACCAGGGCATTAAAATTAGCAAAAGCGCTTAAGATGAACGAATATTAACCCACAAATTCCCTTTGGAAAACATAGAAATAATTAAATCAATGGTTATATACAAAATACAAATTCCAATAACGAAATTCATTCATAAAATAAATATATAAATGCATGCTGAATAATAATGCCACAATGAAATCGGTTGATGCTGCTCTCTCAGACGGGTTCTGCGTGAGCGCGCACTGGTTTTGTCATTTAGCCGTGCTAAAGTGGCGAAAGGTCACTTTTACGGAGTTCGTTGATTCTCATGATACGTTTCGCAGTCATTGGTACCAACTGGATCACCCGCCAGTTTGTCGATGCCGCCCATGAAACCGGCAGCTATAAGCTAACCGCCGTTTATTCCCGCAGCGCCGAACAGGCCCAGGCGTTCGCCAGCGATTACATGGTGGAGCACACCTTCACTTCGCTCGATGAGATGGCGCAAAGCGACGTTATCGACGCGGTATATATTGCCAGCCCAAACTCCCTGCACTTCCCGCAGACGAAGCTGTTCCTGAGCTATAAAAAGCACGTTATCTGTGAGAAACCTTTTGCCTCCAACATCAAGGAAGCGGAAGAGGCTATCGCGATTGCGCGGGAAAACGAGGTGGTGCTGTTTGAAGCATTCAAGACCGCCAGCCTGCCGAACTTCATAGCGTTGCAGCAGTCGCTCGACAAAGTGGGCAACCTGCGCAAGGCGTTTATCAACTACTGCCAGTACTCATCACGCTATCAGCGCTATCTCGACGGCGAAAACCCGAACACCTTTAACCCGGCGTTTTCCAACGGTTCGATTATGGATATCGGCTTCTACTGCCTGGCCTCCGCTGTCGCGCTTTGGGGCGAGCCGCAGAGCGTGAAGGCTACAGCTTCGCTGCTGGCAAGCGGCGTTGACGCGCACGGCGTGGCGGTGCTGGACTACGGCGATTTCAGCGTGACGCTACAGCACTCCAAGGTGAGCGATTCCGTTCTGCCAAGCGAAATTCAGGGCGAAGACGGCTCGCTGGTGATCGAGAAAATCTCCGAGTGCCAGAAAGTGTCCTTCGTGCCGCGCGGCGGCAAAGCCCAGGACCTGACCCAACCACAGCACATCAACACCATGCTGTATGAAGCGGAAACGTTCGCCCGCCTGGTGGAAGCCGGTGAGGTGAACCATCCGGGTCTCGAAGTCAGCCGCATCACGGCGAAGCTGTCGACCGAAATCCGCCGTCAGACCGGCGTAGTCTTCCCGGCTGACGGTGCGGCTGCGTAAAACAATGTAAAACCGATGTTACAGGGCATTGACCCCCTCAATGCTCTGTAATATTTTGTCACACGCAAAGGGGAGTAACTTGTTAGCCGGTGGATCGTCATGACGATGCGAAAGCATCCGGTCGCCGGGCAACAGGAAAGAGATGCAGCATAATTTCTTTCCTGCTGTAAGTGAGACCTTGCCGAAAGGCGAGGTCCGGGCAAAAAATCCCATAACGGCTATCGTCTTTTGGACGTTAGCCGTTTTTTTTGCTTAAAGGAAAGATTATGAATACTGTCGGCACACCGTTACTTTGGGGCGGATTTGCTGTTGTGGTCGTCATTATGCTGGCGATCGATCTGCTGTTACAGGGACGGCGCGGCGCGCATACCATGACCATGAAGCAGGCGGCAAGCTGGTCGCTGGTCTGGGTCACTTTATCGCTGCTTTTCAACCTTGCCTTCTGGTGGTATCTCGCCCAAACCCAGGGCCGTGCCGTTGCCGATCCGCAGGCCATGGCGTTCCTCACGGGTTACCTGATTGAGAAAGCGCTGGCGGTAGATAACGTCTTCGTCTGGCTGATGCTGTTCAGCTACTTTGCGGTGCCGGCAGCGCTGCAGCGTCGGGTACTGGTGTACGGCGTTCTGGGCGCGATTGTGCTGCGTACGATCATGATCTTCACCGGAAGCTGGCTGATTTCCCAGTTCGAATGGCTGCTGTATGTGTTCGGCGCGTTCCTGCTGTTTACCGGCGTGAAGATGGCGCTGGCAAAAGAAGATGAAGGGGGTATCGGCGATAAGCCGCTGGTGCGCTGGATCCGCGGGCATCTGCGCATGACCGATAAAATCGAAAACGAACGCTTCTTCGTGCGCCAAAACGGCCTGCTGTACGCCACGCCGCTGCTGCTGGTGCTGATACTGGTGGAGCTGAGCGACGTGATTTTCGCGGTAGACAGCATTCCGGCTATCTTCGCGGTGACCACCGATCCGTTCATCGTGCTGACGTCGAACCTGTTTGCGATCCTCGGCCTGCGTGCCATGTACTTCCTGCTGGCGGGCGTGGCAGAACGCTTCTCAATGCTCAAATACGGCCTGTCGGTGATTCTGGTGTTTATCGGTATCAAGATGCTGATCGTCGATTTCTACCATATCCCTATCGCAATTTCACTGGGCGTGGTGTTCGGCATTCTGGTTGTGACGCTGCTTATCAATGCATGGGTTAATTACCAGCAGGATAAGAAACAGGCTTAACTGGCTTTGCCCGGCGGCGCTACGCTTGCCGGGCCTACAAGCCCCCAGTTAGCCGAATAAGCGAAGCGCCACCCGGCAACATTGTAAAACAACAGTTAAAAAACATGACGCAACACGTAAAATCCAGCATTTTACGCTTCCCTCCCCCACCACTTTCCCTATACTCGACCAGGCAAACATTTACTTACATCCGGACATAAATGTGACTCAGAGCACATCCGGGATGGAACGCAATTTCACTTAAGGAATACCCATGACCAAATCATCATCGGGTCTGTTTACGCGCCTGTCGCGCGGCAGCCTTGTTAAACAAATTCTCGTCGGCCTGATCCTGGGCATCCTGCTGGCCTGGGTCTCAAAGCCAGCAGCAGAAGCCGTTGGTCTGCTGGGTACGCTGTTCGTCGGTGCCCTGAAAGCCGTAGCCCCGGTACTGGTGCTGATGCTGGTAATGGCCTCTATCGCAAACCACCAGCACGGCCAGAAAACCAGTATTCGCCCAATTCTGTTCCTCTATCTGCTGGGTACTTTCTCCGCAGCGCTGACCGCAGTGCTGTTCAGCTTCCTGTTCCCCTCCACGCTGCATCTCAGCGCTGGCGCGGGCGATATTACGCCGCCGTCGGGCATCGTCGAAGTATTGCGTGGCCTGCTGATGAGTATGGTGAGTAATCCAATCGACGCACTGCTGCACGCCAACTACATCGGTATTCTGGTATGGGCCGTGGGCCTTGGCTTCGCGCTGCGTCACGGTAACGAATCAACGAAAAACCTGGTTAACGACGTTTCCAATGCCGTGACTTTTATGGTGAAACTGGTGATTCGCTTCGCACCAATCGGGATTTTCGGCCTGGTCTCGTCGACGCTTGCCACCACCGGCTTTGAAACGCTTTGGGGTTATGCACAGCTTCTGGTGGTACTGGTTGGCTGTATGCTGCTGGTCGCGCTGGTGATTAACCCGCTGCTGGTGTTCTGGAAAATTCGCCGCAACCCCTATCCGCTGGTGCTGATGTGCCTGCGCGAAAGCGGCGTTTATGCCTTCTTTACCCGCAGTTCTGCGGCTAACATTCCGGTGAACATGGCGCTGGCGGAGAAGCTGAATCTCGACCGTGATACTTATTCCGTATCGATTCCGCTGGGGGCAACCATCAACATGGCGGGCGCGGCAATCACTATCACCGTGCTGACGCTGGCGGCGGTCAATACCCTTGGCATTGCGGTCGATTTGCCCACCGCGCTGCTGCTGAGCGTCGTGGCATCACTGTGCGCCTGTGGCGCATCAGGCGTAGCCGGCGGTTCACTGCTGCTGATCCCGCTGGCCTGTAATATGTTCGGCATTCCAAACGATGTCGCCATGCAGGTTGTTGCGGTCGGCTTTATCATCGGCGTCTTGCAGGACTCCTGCGAAACCGCGCTGAACTCCTCCACCGACGTGCTGTTTACCGCCGCCGCCTGCCAGGCAGAAGATGAGCGCCTGGCGAAGGACGCGCTGCGCGGATAAAAATAAAGCCGGATGGCGATAACGCTTATCCGGCCTACAGGATCGGCAAGATTTTGTTGGCCGGATAAGGCGGGTCGTCCCCATCCGGCACGTTATCTTCAGAGCGTTACGCCCGACTTAAACAGCGCCAGCTCGCGGAAATCATTCTTCTCGTTGCAGGTCTGTTTGCCGTTAGCAAATTCCACAATTGCATCCACGAACTCCGTCAGCAGCTCCGGCATCGCTTTGCCGTGAATCAACTGCCCCGCATCGAAGTCGATCCAGTGCTTTTTCTTCGCCGCCAGCTCGCTGTTGGTGGCGATTTTCACCGTCGGCACAAAGCCGCCGTACGGCGTGCCGCGCCCGGTGCTGAACAGCACCATGTGGCAGCCCGCTCCGGCGAGTGCGCTGGTCGCCACCGCATCGTTACCCGGTGCGCTTAGCAGATTCAGCCCGTGGGTTTTCAGGCGTTCTCCGTAGCGAAGCACGTCCACCACCTGGCTTGAGCCCGCCTTCTGCGTACAGCCCAGGGATTTCTCTTCCAGCGTGGTGATCCCGCCCGCTTTGTTGCCCGGCGAAGGGTTCTCGTAGATCGGCTGATTGTGCGCGATAAAGTATTGCTTGAAGTCGTTGACCATGGTGACGGTCTTTTCAAACGTCGCTTCGTCGCGGCAGTGGCTCATCAGGATCTGCTCGGCGCCAAACATCTCCGGCACTTCTGTCAGTACGGTCGTGCCGCCGTTACCAATCACGTAGTCAGAGAAACGCCCGAGCATCGGGTTAGCGGTGATGCCGGACAGCCCATCGGAGCCGCCGCATTCAAGGCCAAACTTCAGCTCGCTCAGCTTGCCCGACTCGCGCTTGTCGTGGCGCATAACGTCATACAGCTGATGCAGCAGCTCAAGACCCGCCTCCACTTCATCGTCCTGCTTCTGGCAAATCATGAAATGCACGCGGTCAGCGTCAAATTCGCCCAGCGTTTCGCGGAACACATCGACCTGGTTGTTTTCACAGCCGAGGCCAATCACCAGCACTGCCCCGGCGTTCGGGTGGCGCACCATATTCTGCAGCATGGTACGGGTGTTAACGTGATCGTCACCAAGCTGCGAACAGCCGTAAGTGTGACTAAACAGGAACACCCCGTCGGTGCCTTCTGCGTTGTTTGTCTCTTTCAGAAAACGGTTCTGAATCTGACGCGCGATACCGTTCACGCAGCCAACGGTCGGCAGGATCCACAGTTCGTTGCGAACGCCCACCTCACCGTTCGCCCGGCGGAAGATCTGCACGTCACGATCGCTTGCCTGAGCGAGTTCGCTGTGCAGATCCGGTTGATAGCTGTACTCATCCAAATCGCTGAGATTGGTTCGTGTGTTGTGGGAATGAATATGTTCCCCGGGCGCAATGTCCGTCAGCGCATGACCAATAGGCAGTCCATATTTGATGACGTTTTCACCCTTCGCGATGGCGTGCAGGGCAAACTTGTGCCCGCGCACGACGTCCGCCAGCAGGCGTACCGTCTGACCTTCCACGGTCACTTCCTGTCCCGCTGCGATATCCGCCAGCGCGACAACCACGTTGTCCAGCGAATGGATTTTGATGTATTGCATATCAACCAACCTTAATGCCGATGCGGTAGCGAATCAGTTCAGTTCAATGGCGAAGTAGTCGCGCGCATTGTTAAAGCAGATATTTCTGACCATTTCGCCCAGCAGTTGAATGTCGGCTGGCGCTTCGCCTGCGGCGACCCAGCGGCCAATCATCTGGCACAGAATGCGGCGGAAATATTCATGACGCGTATAAGAGAGGAAGCTGCGGCTGTCGGTCAGCATCCCGACAAAGCGGCTCAACAGGCCAAGCTGCGCCAGCTGCGTCATCTGACGCTCCATACCGTCTTTCTGATCGTTGAACCACCAGCCGGAACCAAACTGCATCTTGCCCGGCATCCCTTCGCCCTGGAAGTTACCGATCATGGTGCCCAGCACTTCGTTATCGCGCGGGTTCAGGCAGTACAGAATGGTCTTCGGCAGCAGGTTTTCTTCATTCTGCTTGCTCAGCAGCTTCGACAGCGCTTCCGCCATCGGACGGTCATTGATGGAGTCGAAGCCGACGTCCGCCCCCAGCAGCTTAAACTGGCGCTGGTTGTTGTTGCGCAGCGCGCCGATATGGTACTGCTGTACCCAGCCGCGACGGGCGTATTCACCACCGAGCCACACCAGAACAGCCGTTTTGAACTGCGCGACTTCGTGCTCGCTCAGGGTTTCGCCTGACAGACGACGCGCCAGAATCGCATCCAGTTCCGCTTCGCTTGCTTCCGCAAACAACACCACGTCCAGCGCGTGATCCGAAACCTTACAGCCGTGCGCCGCAAAGTGATCCAGGCGGCGGCCCAGCGCGGTTTGCAGATCGCTGAAGCGACGGATGTTGGTGTCAGACACTTCGCTGAGCTTCGCCATATAGTCGTTGAAGGTAGCCTGTTCAATATTGAACGCTTTATCCGGGCGCCAGCTTGGCAGCACTTTCACGTCAAAGCTTGTGTCTTTCGCCACGGCGGCATGATGTTCAAGGGAATCGATCGGATCGTCGGTGGTGCCGACCATCTTCACGTTCATCTGCTTCATGATCCCGCGCGCAGAGAAGTTGTCCTGCGCCAGCAGATCGTTGCACTGGTTCCAGATCTCATCGGCCGTTGCCGGAGAAAGCAGCTTGCCAGTGATGCCGAACGGACGACGCAGCTCGAGGTGCGTCCAGTGATACAGCGGGTTGCCAATGGTGTGCGGCACTGTCGCGGCCCACGCATCGAATTTTTCACGATCGGACGCATCCCCGGTACACAGCCTTTCCGCTACGCCGTTGGTGCGCATCGCACGCCATTTATAGTGATCGCCTTTCAGCCAGATGTCATACAGGTTTTTAAAACGGTAATTTTCGGCAACCTGCTGCGGCGGCAAATGGCAGTGGTAGTCGAAAATCGGCTGGTCTTTGGCGTAGTCATGGTACAGACGGCGGGCAAATTCGGTATCGAGCAGGAAATCTTCGGTCATAAACGGCGTCATTATCGTCTTCCTCATTATAGAGTGCGTCAGATGCTTAACTGCAATGGTGACAAAGTTATCACACCAATTTCCAGCCACCGAAGAATTTTTCGTGAGTCAGATCAATAAACACCGACAAAAAAAGTACTCAATAAGAAGTAAACAACGTGCCAGGCCGCGCAGACACTGGCTTTATTCATCAGCAATAAAGACCCTACGGTTATTCCAGCATTTGTGACGGTTCTCACCTTTTAAAGTTGTATGACAAGTTATCGTTTGCCCCGTCGCAACCTATCAGCCGACGGAATGCATTACCGATGACAGCGTCGTCGGAATTACCCGGTACGGATACCGAATTCGCAGGATTACTCATGGCAAGGTTCGGGCCGTTACAGTTTGTCTGTTACGCCCCCGTTACTTAAACATCCTCCTTCCTCCCAGGAAGATGACCGCGCGGTGCGCGGATAAAACAAATGACGAGGTTTTAGATGCGTAAAATTAAAGGGTTACGTTGGTACATGATCGCACTGGTGACGCTTGGCACCGTGCTGGGTTATCTGACCCGTAACACCGTGGCCGCCGCCGCACCGACGTTGATGCAAGAACTGCATATTTCCACCCAGCAATACTCCTACATTATCGCCGCCTACTCCGCGGCTTATACCGTGATGCAGCCTGTAGCAGGCTACGTACTCGACCTGCTCGGCACCAAAATTGGCTACGCTATGTTTGCCGTACTCTGGGCCTGTTTCTGCGGTGCAACCGCGCTGGCAGGCAGCTGGGGAGGCCTGGCGCTGGCACGTGGTGCTGTGGGTGCTGCGGAAGCCGCGATGATCCCTGCGGGTCTGAAAGCGAGCTCCGAGTGGTTCCCGGCGAAGGAACGTTCCGTGGCAGTTGGCTACTTCAACGTGGGCTCATCGATTGGCGCGATGATTGCTCCGCCGCTGGTCGTCTGGGCGATTGTGATGCACAGCTGGCAGATGGCGTTCATTATTTCCGGCGTCCTGAGCTTCGCCTGGGCAATGGCCTGGCTTATCTTCTATAAGCATCCGCGCGATCAGAAAAAATTAAGCGATGAAGAGCGCGAGTACATCATCGGCGGTCAGGAAGCCCAGCATCAAACCAACAACGCGAAGAAAATGTCTGCCTGGCAGATCGTCCGCAACCGTCAGTTCTGGGGCATTGCGCTGCCGCGCTTCCTGGCAGAACCGGCATGGGGAACGTTCAACGCCTGGATCCCGCTGTTTATGTTCAAAGTTTACGGCTTCGACCTGAAGCACATCGCGATGTTCGCCTGGATGCCAATGCTGTTTGCCGACCTCGGCTGCGTCGTTGGCGGCTATCTGCCGCCGCTGTTCCAGCGCGTCTTTGGCGTAAACCTGATTGTCTCCCGTAAGCTGGTGGTGACCATGGGCGCGGTACTGATGATTGGCCCGGGCATGATTGGCCTGTTCACCAGCCCGTATATAGCGATTGCACTGCTGTGCGTCGGCGGCTTCGCTCACCAGGCTCTGTCCGGTGCGCTGATCACGCTCTCTTCTGATGTGTTTGGCCGTAACGAAGTGGCAACGGCAAACGGCCTGACCGGTATGGCGGCCTGGACAGCAAGCACCCTGTTTGCGCTTGTGGTTGGTGCCCTGGCGGATACGCTTGGCTTCAGCCCGCTGTTCGCGGTGCTGGCGCTGTTTGACCTGATAGGTGCGGTAGTGATCTGGACCGTCCTGCAGAACAAACCTGCGGCGGAAAATATCCAGACCGTTGGCGGCCCGGTTACGCAGAGCTAAGCCTTATCACGACTGACATTAAAGCCGCTCACCGAGCGGCTTTTTGCTGGTTCAGGGTGGTGAGGATTGGGTAAAAGTGGTATAACAAATTCATTATGCTGTACCCTGCCTGGAGCGAATATGGAAATCACGGAATCACGCCGTTTATATCAACAGCTTGCCGCTGAGCTGAAAGATCGCATTGAGCAAGGCGTTTATCTTGTGGGCGACAAGCTGCCTGCAGAACGTTTTATTGCCGACGAGAAGAACGTCAGCCGTACGGTTGTCCGTGAAGCCATCATTATGCTGGAGGTTGAAGGCTACGTTGAAGTGCGTAAAGGCTCCGGTATTCATGTTATTTCCAGCACGGCTAAGCACTACCAGACCCCGGATGAATCCCTTGAGTTTGCGAATTATGGCCCCTTTGAGCTGCTTCAGGCTCGTCAGCTGATTGAAAGCAACATTGCTGAATTTGCGGCGACTCAGGTCACCAAGCAGGACATCATGAAGCTGATGGAGATTCAGGAAAAGGCGCGCAAAGAGAAGTGCTTCCGCGATTCAGAATGGGATTTGCAGTTCCACGTGCAGGTGGCAATGGCAACGCAAAATACCGCGCTTGCGGCCATCGTCGAAAAAATGTGGACGCAGCGCGTACACAACCCGTACTGGAAAAAACTGCACGATCACATCGACTCTCGAACCGTTGATAACTGGTGCGACGATCACGATCAGATCCTGAAAGCGCTGATCCGTAAAGATCCCCATGCGGCGAAGCTGGCAATGTGGCAGCACCTTGAAAACACCAAACAAATGCTGTTTAACGAAACCAGCGATGACTTTGAATTCAACGCCGATCGCTATCTGTTTGCGGAAAATCCGGTCGTTCATCTCGATACAGCCGCTAACGGCGTAAAATAAGCGTTTCTTTACCCTCGATGCCTTATCGAGGGTAAGTTAAGCCACTATAGTGTCAGCCTGTGTAAAATCCCTCGCCTCGCCCTCTTTCAGAAAGCAAAATCACTGCTCAACAATCTGTAATTTCTGTGACGCAGAACCAGAGGCTTTGTTACACTTAGATGCAATTTGGCGTTCGCGAAACGGGCTGCCCCGTTTCGTATAAACATGGATAAGTTCGGAACGCCACGCCAGCGTCCATAATCAATCAATAACAACTGACGTCCGGCAGACAACGCGTTCAGGCGTGACATTAATCGATGTACCAGGAATCGTGAATGGAACTGTTAACCCAATTACTTGATGCCTTATGGAGTCAGGATTTCGAAACCCTCGCGAATCCTTCCCTCATCGGCATGCTTTACCTCGTATTATTTATGATTCTGTTTCTTGAGAATGGGATCCTCCCTGCGGCGTTTCTGCCCGGCGACAGCCTGCTGATCCTGGTCGGCGTACTGATTGCCAAAGGCGTGATGGGCCTCCCACAGACGCTGCTGCTGCTCACCGTTGCCGCAAGTCTCGGTTCCTGGGTCAGCTACATTCAGGGGCGCTGGCTCGGCAATACGCGCCTCGTACAAACCTGGATGTCGCATCTGCCTGCACATTACCACCAGCGCGCGCATCATCTGTTCCATAAGCATGGTTTATCCGCGCTGCTGGTTGGCCGCTTTATCGCTTTCGTACGTACCCTGCTCCCGACCATCGCCGGGTTGTCCGGCCTGAGCAACACCCGTTTTCAGTTCTTTAACTGGATGAGCGGCCTGCTGTGGGTGGTTATCCTCACCACGCTCGGCTACGCGCTGGGTAAAACGCCGGTATTCCAGAAATACGAAGATGCGTTAATGTCCTGTCTGATGCTGCTGCCTGTGGTATTGCTGGTATTTGGCCTTATCGGTTCGCTGGTCGTGCTGTGGAAGAAAAAATACGGTAACCGGAGTTAAGCATGGAATTGCGTAACGTCACCCTGCGCCGGCTCAGCCTCTGTTTCGGTGCACTGCTCATGCTGTGCGCCCTCATCTGGTTTGGAAGCGCGGTGCAACAGCGGGAATCATCGCTGGCCATTCGCCCGGTGAGCGCAAGCGTCAGCATGCCGGACGGCTTCTCCGTCTGGCATCACCTGGATGCCAACGGTATCCCCTTTAAAAGCATCACCCCACAGAAAGATGCCTTAGTGATCAAATTTGAATCCAGCGATCAGAGCGCCGCCGCCAAAGAGGTGCTGGACAGAACGCTGCCCCACGGTTACATCATCGCCCAGCAGGACGACGACGACTCGCTGACCCCGCACTGGCTTTCCCGCTTCCGTGATAACCCACACCGTTTCGGTTAATCCCTTCCAGGATTCTGAATCTTTTCACAGGCTTTGGTGATTTCGCGTTTACTAACTATCATTGAGTAAGCGGAAGTCACCATCCTCATCTCATCGACTGGGTGGGGCAATGTCCAGCGTTGCCCACGACACAATGGAAGGTTTCACCTATGAAATACCGCATTTTTCTGACTTTGGGCCTTGTCACGCTGAGCACAGCCGCGTTTGCCACCACGCCGTGCCAGGAGAAAGAGCAGGACATTCAGCGCGAAATTCACTACGCCGAAAAGCACCACAACCAGAGCCGGATTGACGGTCTGAACAAAGCGTTACGCGAAGTGAAAAACAGCTGTAGCGACACAAAACTTCGCGCCGACCACCAGCAGAAAATTGCCAGACAAAAAGAGGAAGTCACCGAGCGTCGCCACGACCTGGACGAAGCGAAAGCCAAAGGTGATGCGGACAAAATCAGTAAACGTGAACACAAGCTCGCAGAAGCGCAGGAGCAGCTGAAAGCGCTGGAGTCTCGTGATTATTGAGTCAATGGAAGTCTAATCTCGTCAACTGGAGAACACCATGTCAAAAGAGAACACCTCAGAACATCTTCGTGCCGAACTGAAATCCCTGGCGGATACCCTGGAAGAGGTGCTGAACTCCTCCACCGATAAATCAAAAGAAGAGTTGGGCAAACTGCGCAGCAAAGCAGAACGCGCACTGAAGGATAGCCGCAATCGTCTGGGCGAAACCAGCGACGTTATTGCCAAACAAACCCGTGAAGCGGCCGCGCGCGCAGATGAGTACGTACGTGATAACCCATGGACTGGCGTAGGTATCGGTGCAGCCGTCGGGCTGGTGCTGGGTGTGCTGCTGACGCGTCGCTGATTATGGCTGATTCACATCGCACACACGGGCCGGGCAAAAGCGTCTTTGGTATCGGTCAGCGGATCGTCACCATCATGGTCGAGATGGTCGAAACCCGTCTGCGACTGGCGGTGGTCGAGCTGGAAGAGGAGAAAGCCAACCTCTTCCAGATGTTGCTGATGCTTGGCCTGACCATGCTGTTCGCCGCCTTTGGGTTAATGAGCCTGATGGTGCTGATTATCTGGGCCATCGATCCGCAGTACCGCCTGAACGCCATGATTGCCACCACCGTGGTGCTGCTTGCGCTGGCGCTTATTGGCGGCCTCTGGACGCTGCGTAAGGCACGGCGCTCCACCTTCCTGCGCCACACCCGCAACGAGCTGGCGAACGACCGGGCGCTGCTTGAGGACGACGATCGTGAGTAAGAGCAAACTGGAGCTGCAAAAACGCAAAGCGTATTTGCTGAGCCAGATTCAGCAGCAGCGGCTGGATCTTTCTGCCAGCCGCCGCGACTGGCACGAGGCCACGGGCGTCTACGATCGTGGCTGGAACACGCTGCTTAACCTGCGTTCCTGGGCGCTGGTTGGCAGCAGCGTGATGGCCATCTGGAGCGTTCGTCATCCCCGCTTCCTGGTGCGCTGGGCCCGCCGGGGCTTTGGTGCCTGGAGCGCATACCGCCTGGTAAAAAATACGCTTCGCCAGCAGCAGTTCCGTTGATGTTGCCAAATGGCTGAATGCCGGGTGGCGCTACCGCTTACCCGGCCTCCTTTCCCTCTCTTTGCCTCCCCCCGGACCTGATTTGTAGGCCAGGTAAGGCATTAGCCGCCACCAGGCAATCCGCGCCATCAGGCAACCCCGCACACACTCAATATATTTGAAGAAGACTGACAGTTTTCCTTGCTAACAATCCCGCACCGTCACGTTTACACTCCTTTCCATCGACAGCAAGCACGCGGTATCTCTGCGAAATTGCACAACAAATCAATACAGACGCCCAAAAGGTTTGATGGAGAGTAGAATGAAAAAATTAGAAGATGTTGGTTTCCTGGTAGCACGTATTCTGATGCCAATCCTGTTTATCACCGCAGGCTGGGGCAAGATCACCGGCTACGCTGGCACCCAACAATACATGGAAGCCATGGGCGTTCCGGGTGCGCTGCTGCCTCTGACCATTCTGCTCGAGTTTGGCGGCGGCCTGGCCATTCTGTTCGGTCTGCTGACCCGTACCACCGCGATTATTACCGCCATCTTTACGCTGCTGACCGCGTTCATCTTCCACAGCAACTTTGCGGAAGGCGTGAACTCCCTGATGTTCATGAAGAACATGACCATCGCAGGTGGCTTCCTGGTACTGGCTATCACCGGCCCTGGTGCCCTGAGTCTGGACCGCGTGCTGAACAAAAAGTGGTAAGGCATCTATACTGAATGCATCAAAAAGCGAGGAGCGTCTTCCTCGCTTTTGCCATTTGAAGGAGAGAGAACATGGGACAACTGATTGACGGCGTCTGGCATGACACCTGGTATGACACAAAATCAACCGGGGGGCGTTTCAAACGTTCCGTTTCGGCGTTTCGTAACTGGCTGACCGCCGATGGCGCGCCCGGCCCCTCCGGAGAAGGCGGGTTTGCCGCCGAGAAAGATCGCTATCATTTATACGTTTCCCTCGCCTGCCCGTGGGCACACCGCACGCTGATTATGCGCGCGCTGAAAGGCCTGGAAGCGTTTATCGACGTCTCTGTGGTCAACCCGCTGATGTTCGAAAACGGCTGGACCTTCGACGACAGCTTCCCCGGCGCAACCGGCGACAGCCTGTACCAAAACGAATTTCTCTATCAGCTCTACCTCCACGCCGATCCGCACTACAGCGGGCGCGTCACCGTTCCGGTGCTGTGGGATAAAAAGAACCACACCATCGTCAGCAACGAATCCGCTGAAATCATCCGTATGCTGAACACGGCGTTTGACGGCCTCGGCGCACGCGCGGGAGACTACTACCCGGAAGCGCTGCGTGGGAAAATAGACGAGCTGAACGGCTGGATCTACGACACCATCAATAACGGCGTCTACAAGGCCGGGTTTGCTACCAGCCAGGAGGCCTACGACGAAGCGGTGAATAAAGTCTTTGAATCCCTCGCGCGCGTCGAACAGATCCTCAATCAGCACCGCTATCTGACGGGTAACCAGCTAACCGAAGCCGACCTCCGTCTGTGGACAACGCTGGTACGCTTCGACCCGGTGTACGTCACCCACTTCAAATGCGACAAGCACCGCATCAGCGATTATCCGAACCTGTACGCTTTCCTGCGCGATATTTATCAGCTGCCGGGCGTGGCGGAGACGGTCAATTTTGACCACATTCGTAACCACTATTACCGCAGCCACAAAACCATTAACCCGACAGGGATCATCTCCATCGGCCCCTGGCAGGATCTCGACGAACCGCACGGGCGCGACGTCCGCTTCCGCTAATTATCAAGGGCATCTCTGGATGCCCTTTTTTAATTCATCTTTTGCATCTATCCTTACCTCGATCGCTTAGAAAACAAGTGATTGACTGATAATCGAGGCAAGGAAAATGGACTGGTATCTAAAAGTACTGAAGAATTACATCGGATTTGGTGGCCGCGCACGCCGGAAAGAATACTGGATGTTCGTGCTGATAAGCTTCGTTCTGGCCGGGGTACTAAGCATTATCGATAAGATCCTCGGCTGGGAGCGCGCCGGAGGTGAAGGTGTGCTGGCAAGCATTTATGGTCTGCTGGTGCTGCTGCCGGGGCTGGCGGTACAGTTCCGCCGTCTGCACGACACCGATCGTTCCGCGTGGTGGCTGCTTATCTGGCTGATCCCGGTGATCGGCTGGCTGGTGATCCTGGTCTTTAACTGCCAGAGCGGCACGCCAGGCGACAACCGCTTCGGGCCGGACCCGAAAGCATCAGATGCAACGCAGCGGATTGTGTCATAACGCCTTCTGCGTATAACAAAAAACGCTCCCGTCTGAGGAGCGTTTTCGTTTCTGCGTTCGCTATTTATGGTGTGCAAACAACTTTGGTATTTCGCGCAGGCACCAGGCTTTCGCTTCGCCCATGCTGTCACGCCGCCAGGCCATAATGATATCGATTTCGTTGGTGTATTCCGGGCTGACAACCCGCAGGCGCCCTTCGGCGATGTCCTGCTCTACCAGCGGATACGGCATCGTCGCCACGCCAAGCCCGGCAAGCAGCGCCTGACGCTTATCTTCAATGGTGCTGACGGTCAGGCGCGGCTGCTTATCGAGCAGCTGCACGGTTAACACTGGCCGTTCCCGGGCAGTATCAGCCACCGCCACGCCACGGTATTTCACGCGCGTCACTTCGGATAACGGTTCCGGCTCCTGATGGATCGGGTGATCCGGTGCCGCAACATACACGCTCATAATGGAATAAAGCTTGCGGGAGTTAATCTCGGAAGAGGAGCGAAAATGCATGTCCGGGGCGATCACTATATCCGCCCGCCCCTGCTCCAGCCTTTCCCATGCGCCCGCCAGCACTTCAGTAATGATCGACAGCTGCGTGTTGGCTTTCACCGCCAGCTTTTCCACCAGCGGGAACAGCTCAGGCGTCGGCACCAGCGCCTCTGTGACCAGCGTCAGGTGCGTTTCCCAGCCGCGAGCCAGCGCTTCGGCATCGGTGGTGAGCTTGTCCGCCGCTTCCAGCAAAACGCGTCCTCGCTCCAGCAGCATGCGCCCAACGTTGGTGAATTTTGTACGATGCCCTGAGCGGTCGAACAGCACCACGTCCAGCTCTTCTTCCAGCTTCTGCATGGTGTAGCTCAGCGCCGACGGAACGCGCCCCAGCTCATCGGCAGCGGCGGCAAAACTGCCTCGCCTGTCGATGGCATCCATTACTCTTAACGCTTCCAGCGTCAATGCTCTCTCTTTAGCCATGGCGTTCTCATTCAGGAAATTTGAACATACCGGGCAGAATATCTGGCTAACAATGCAGCGTCCATAGCTTTACCATTGTTTTAGTGTAAAGAGAGGTCAAGAATATGATTACTACCCGAACAGCCAAACAGTGTGGACAAGCCGATTTCGGCTGGCTGCAGGCCCGATACACTTTCTCCTTTGGACACTACTTCGACCCAAAACTGCTGGGCTACGCCTCGCTGCGCGTTCTGAATCAGGAAGTGCTCGGCCCAGGCAGCGCATTCCAGCCAAGAACGTACCCGAAAGTCGATATCCTTAACCTCATTCTGGAAGGGGAAGCCGAGTATCGCGACAGTGAAGGGAATCACGTTCAGGCCAAAGCAGGCGAAGCGCTGCTGATTGCCACCCAACCGGGTATCAGCTACAGCGAGCACAACCTCAGCAAAGACAAATCACTGACCCGCATGCAGCTGTGGCTCGATGCCTGCCCGGAAAGGGAAAACCCGCCGGTGCAGAAGCTGGCGCTCAGCAATACCGCGCAGCAGCTGATTGCCTCGCCGGACGGCAGCCAGCAGAGCGTGCAGTTGCGTCAGCAGGTATGGATCCATCACATTCAGTTAGAGAAAGGCGAGCAGCTCAGCTTCCAGCTTCATGGGCCTCGTGCGTACTTACAGTCGATTCACGGCACCGTTCATGCGCTAACGCCAAAAGCCGAACGGGAAGGCCTGACCTGCGGCGACGGCGCTTTTATTCGTGACGAGGCTAACATAACACTGGTTGCTGATACGCCGCTGCGCGCTTTGCTGATAGATTTACCGGTATAGCCCTGAATTCTGGCGGTCATCGTGAGCAAAAAACAGCAGAAAAAAGGCGCGGTTCAGACGGCCGCTCCGCAAGAAAACCTGGAAACGGTCGCCAGCGTCAACGCCTCGCCGATAGCGTTTGGTTTTGATGAGATGTTGGGGGAACTGGAGGCGATTGTCTCGGAAGCCGAAACCAGGCTGGAACAGGAAGCTCGTCTGGCGTAGAAAATTCTCCCTGTTCTGCCTGATGGCGCTTCGCTTATCAGGCCTACAAAATCAAACCATTACGCTGAAGTTGTAGACCCGGTAAGCGTAGCGCCACCGGGCATCTGGTCTTAATAGCCGTTGCAGCGCGCGCCGTTTCTGCTCGTGCGTGCAGGATTACGCGCAGACAACTTTTATCGCCAGCCCACCGCGTGAGGTTTCACGGTATTTGTCGTTCATGTCCTTGCCCGTTTCGTACATGGTTTCGATCACCTTATCGAGTGAAACCCGGGGTTCGGACGTACGACGCAGCGCCATCCGGGCCGCATTAACCGCCTTCACCGCATTGATGGCATTACGCTCGATGCAGGGGATTTGCACCTGTCCGGCAACCGGATCGCAGGTCAGCCCCAGGTTATGCTCCATGGCGATTTCGGCGGCGATGCAGACCTGCGCCGGACTGCCGCCCAGCAGCTCGGTAAGCCCCGCCGCCGCCATCGATGCGGCAACGCCAATCTCCCCCTGACAACCCACTTCCGCCCCGGAAATCGACGCATTCATTTTGTACAGCGCGCCAATGGCGCTGGCGGCCAGCAAATAGCGGGCAATGGAGTTGGGGTTAACCGGGCGTCGGAATTTATCGTAATAGGCGAGCACTGCCGGAATGATGCCACAGGCGCCGTTGGTCGGTGCCGTCACCACGCGCCCACCCGCCGCGTTCTCTTCGCTGACCGCCAGGGCAAACATATTGATCCAGTCGATCACGTTCATCGGATCGCTCGACAGGCTGTCGCTCGCCACCAGCATTCTTCGCAGCGCGACGGCGCGACGCGGCACCTTAAGCGGCCCCGGCAGCACGCCTTCGATATTCATGCCACGCTCAATGCCGTCGTGCATCACCTGCCACAGCTGAGCGATCCCGGTATCAATCTCCTCTTTGCTGCGCAGCGCGAGTTCGTTCTGCATCATCAGCCCGGAGACGGAAAGCCCGTTGCGCTCGCACAGCTTCAGCAGTTCACCTGCGGAGCGGAAAGCGTACGGCACCGGCGTTTCCACCTCATGCGCCTGGCCGAAATGCTCTTCATCAACGATAAACCCGCCACCGATGGAGTAGTACGTTTTGCTGAGCAGCCGCTCCTGCCCGCGCCAGGCGACGATCCGCATGCCGTTTTCATGCCGCGGCAGCGTTTCATCATGAAAAACAATGTCCTCATTCATAGCAAAAGCCACCTGATGCGTACCGCCTGCCACCGGCAGTTTCCCGTTGGAGGCGACCTGCTCAATGAAGGCAGGAATGCCGTCAATCGCTACGCTCTGCGGCGTGTTTCCGGTAAGCCCCATGATGATGGCCGTGTCGGTGGCGTGGCCTTTGCCGGTGAGCGACAGTGAACCGTAGAGATCGATGCTAATCCGGTTAACGGAAGCTAACGCACCCGATGCCACCAGAAGATCGATAAAGCTTTTACCAGCGTTCATCGGCCCGACGGTGTGCGAGCTCGAAGGACCAATGCCAATTTTGAAAATGTCGAAGGTGCTAATCATATCCACACTCCTGAAAACCTGTCGGTGAAGAGCGGTGGCCGGGCGAGGCGCCAAGAGCACGCCTCGCCGTGAGCGCAAATTACAGCGCGTGCGTAAAGGTTCGGGAAATCACGTCCTGCTGCTGTTCGCGGGTCAGTGCATTGAAGCGCACCGCGTAGCCTGATACGCGAATGGTCAGATTCGGGTACTGCTCCGGATGCTCAATAGCATCCAGCAGCATGTCGCGATTCATCACGTTAACGTTCAGGTGCTGCCCGCCCTCAATGGCTTCTTCGTGATGGAAGTAGCCGTCGAGCAGGCCCACCAGGTTCGTTTTCCGCGTGCCGTCCTCTTTACCGAGCGCCGCTGGCACGATGGAGAACGTGTAGGAAATACCGTCTTTGGCATAGGCAAACGGCAGCTTCGCAACCGACGTCAGTGAAGCCACCGCGCCTTTCCGATCGCGGCCATGCATCGGGTTTGCCCCTGGCGCAAACGGCATACCTGCACGACGACCATCCGGCGTGTTCCCGGTTTTCTGGCCATAAACCACGTTGGAGGTAATGGTCAGAATGGACTGCGTCGGTACTGCATTGCGATAAGTCGGCAACGCGCTGATTTTGCGCATAAAGCGTTCAACCAGATCGCAGGCGATGCTGTCCACGCGTTCGTCGTTATTGCCGTACTGCGGGTAGTCACCGTCGATAACAAAATCGACCGCCAGCCCGGTGTGGTCGCGCACCGGCTTCACCTGCGCATATTTGATGGCGGAGAGGGAGTCCACCGCCACCGACAGCCCGGCAATCCCGCACGCCATCGTGCGATGCACGTCGCGATCGTGCAGCGCCATCAGCGAGGCTTCGTAGCTGTATTTGTCATGCATGTAGTGGATCAGGTTCAGCGCGCTGATGTACTGCACCGCCAGCCAGTCCATAAAGTGATCGAGGCTCTCCATTACCGTGGCGTAATCCAGCACCTCGTCCATCAACGGCGCGGTTTTCGGGCCGACCTGGATTTTGAGCTTCTCATCCATGCCGCCGTTGATCGCATACAGCAGCGTTTTGGCAAGGTTGGCGCGGGCGCCGAAGAACTGCATCTGTTTGCCGATCACCATCGGGCTGACGCAGCAGGCAATGGCGTAATCGTCGCTGTTGAAATCGGTGCGCATCAGATCGTCGTTTTCGTACTGCAATGACGAGGTCTCGATCGACATCTGCGCGGCGTATTTTTTAAAGGCGATCGGCAGCGCTTCCGACCAAAGGATCGTCAGGTTCGGCTCTGGCGCTGGCCCCATCGTGTGCAGCGTATGCAGGTAGCGGAATGAGCTTTTGGTCACCAGCGTACGGCCATCCAGCCCCATCCCGCCGATCACTTCCGTTGCCCAAATCGGATCGCCGGAGAACAGCGAATCAAACTCCGGCGTGCGCAGGAAGCGCACCATGCGGATCTTCATGATGAAGTGATCGACCAGCTCCTGGGCCTGAGTTTCCGTCAGGCGGCCCGCACGCATGTCACGTTCAATGTAAATATCGAGGAAGGACGCGGTGCGCCCGAGCGGCATCGCCCCGCCGTTCTGCGATTTCACCGCGGCCAGATAAGCAAAATAGAGCCACTGAATCGCTTCCTGTGCGGTATGCGCGGGGCGGGAAATATCGTAGCCGTAGCTCGCAGCCATCTGCTGGATCTCCAGCAGCGCACGGCGATGCTCGGCCAGCTCTTCACGCAGGCGAATGGTCGCTTCAAGATTCTCGCCGCGCTCAAGCGCAGATTGCAGATCGGCAAACTGCTGTTCGCGCTCCCGCACCAGATACGTAATACCGTACAGCGCCACGCGGCGGTAGTCGCCAATAATGCGCCCTCGCCCGTAGCCGTCCGGCAGCCCGGTCAGCACGCCTGATTTACGGCAGCGCAGCATGTCCGGCGAATAAACGTCGAATACGCCCTGGTTGTGGGTCTTGCGCAGATGGGTAAACAGGTACTCAAACTGCGGGTCCATTTCGCGCCCGTAGGCATCAAATGAGCTCTTGATCATATTGATGCCACCGTACGGATGCAGCGCGCGCTTCAGGGGTTTATCGGTTTGCAGGCCAACGATGGTTTCCAGGCTTTGCTCGATGTAGCCCGGCGCATGGGCGGTGATCGAGGTGGCAACATCGGAGTCAAAATCCACCGGTGCATGAGTGGCGTTCTCCGTGCGAATCCCTTCCATTACCTTTTCCCACAGCGCGGTGGTCGCAGGCGTTGCCGCCGCTAAAAAAGATTCATCACCGCTGTAAGGGGTGTAGTTCGCCTGAATGAAATCACGCACGTTGATGCCGAGTTTCCAGTCGGCGCCGTGAAATCCCTGCCAGGCAGCGACATACTGCATATCGTTGATATCGATATTAACCTTCATGAAATAGCTCTCTCTTAACGTCAGGCGTATTCTGCCGAAGCGTGAATGTGTCCAAGCGCGATCGCATCCATCGCGATCATCTGTTCTTCGTTGGTTGGGATCACCGCGCAGGCAGCCCGGGATTCTGGCCGCGAGATAATTCGCTCACCTTCTTTCCCCGGCAGCCGGTTTTTCATGGGATCGAGCTGAATGCCCAGCACCTCCAGATGTTCCACGACCAGCTGGCGAATGAGCGTTGAGTTTTCGCCAATTCCGCCGGTGAAAATGAGGCCGTCGAGGCGCTTAAGCGCCATCGCGTGGCCGCCAATGTGGCGGGCAATTCGGTGGACGAATGTTTTGATCGCCAGGCGCGCGTGGTAATGGCCGTCATGCCAGGCCTTTTCCAGCACCCGTAGATCCGAGGAAAGCCCGGATATGCCAAGCAGGCCGGACTCTTTATTCACCACGCGCTCAAGGTCGCTCAGGGATTGCCCGGTCTGGCCAGCAATCCAGGCCATTGCACCGAAGTCCACGTCGCCGCAGCGGGTGCCCATCATCAGCCCTTCGAGCGGCGTCATACCCATCGAGGTGTCGACGCTTTTGCCGTCGCGTACCGCGCAAATCGAGGCGCCGTTACCCAGGTGAGCAATCACCAGGCCTGAGTTTTGTTCTTCAAGACCCAGCAGGTCACAGGCGCGCTGCGACACATAGCGGTGTGAGGTGCCGTGAAAGCCGTAGCGACGCACGCCATACTCTTCGAAATAGCGCCACGGCAGACCGTAGAGATAAGCTTCCGGCTCCAGCGTCTGGTGGAAGCTGGTGTCAAATACCGCCACCTGCTGCACGCCAGGAAAAAGGCGTCTGGCACACTCCACGCCGCTTAAGTTGGCGAAATTGTGCAGCGGAGCCAGCGGCGATACCTGGCGAATAAGTTCAATAACTTCATCGGTAATGACTACCGATTCACTGAATATGCTGCCGCCGTGGGCAATCCGATGGCCAATTAACGTGACGCTGTTCAGTAATTGACGTTTATCTAATTCGTCGGTAATCGCCCCCAGCGCACATTCGTAATCCTGGTGATTCAATTCAACAGGGTCATTTTCATTAATACGTAAAGTGGCAACGTCAGTATTAACGCCTTCGACAATGCCCGTCAGTAATACATCCTGAGAATCAGCATCCATTACAGAAAATTTAATGGAAGACGATCCGCAATTAATGACCAGCACCACAGGAAACTCAATCATTTGAATTCTCCGCTCGTCCTTGTTTCGTGATGAAAGACTCAGACTGCGAATGCAGCCTGAGTTTATTGGGGTATCAGGAATTAAAACAGTTTGTAGACAATATTCAGAATAGTCAGCAGGCCAATAACGGTGACAAAGATATTCTCGGTTCTGCCTTTATATTTCGCCAGCGCCGGGACTCTACGGATAGCGAACATCGGCAGCAGGCACAGCAGCGAGGCAATAATTGGCGCGCCCATTGCTTCAATCAGGTCCAGAATATTGGGGTTGGCGTAAGCCACAACCCAGGTGGAGCCCATGATGAACACCATGCTGATGGTATTCAGTTTGCCCATCGAGACTTTGGTTTTATCGCCCTTGTAGCCAAACTTCAGCACCAGGCCATTCAGCCCTTCCAGCGTGCCCAGATAGTGGCCGAAGAAGGATTTGAAAATCGCCACCAGCGCGATGATAGAAGCGCCAAATTCAAGCACGGTAGCAAACGTAGATTTAGTGCCAGTCATGGTCGCAAAATGGTTCGCCAGGTAGGAAAGCACCGGGATATTCTGCGCTTTTGCTTCCGCCATGTTCTGCGGGGAGAGCGTGAACAGGCAGCTGAAGGCGAAGAACATGACCACGGCCACCATCAGCATGCTGGCGCGGGAGATAATCTGCGAACATTTCTGCTCGGTGTACTGATTGCCAAAATCCTTTTCGTACTCTTCGCGCTTGGACACCACAAACGAAGAGACAATCGGTGAGAAGTTAAAGGAGAACACCATGATAGAAATGCCGAGCCACACGGTGACCAGAATGCCGTCATGGCCGGTGAGCGCAATGTCGCTGAGGCTTACCTGATCGATTACCGCTGAGTTCCAGTAAGGGATGAGCGAGAGCGAAATCAGCACCAGGCTTGCGATGAACGGGAAGACCAGCCAGCTCATCACTTTTACCATCAGATCCTTACCAAACCAGATGACGAACGCCATCAGCAGCAGCAGGAACAGCGCGACCATGCCGCGGTTGAGCGCCGCGTAGCCAAGCTGATTTTCCCAGAAGGTCATAAAGGTGTTGGTGATGGTCACGCCGTAAATCCACAGCAGCGGACAGATGGCGAAGAAGTAAAGGAAGGTAATCACCACGCCGCCGGTCTTGCCGAAGTGCTCCTCCAACGTTTCCGTGATGTTGCCGGAAGGGTTTTTCCCGGACAGGCACAGGCGCGCCAGCGCGCGGTGGCAGTAGAAGGCAATGGGATAGGCCAGCACCAGCATGATCAGAATCGGGATCAGACCGCCGTAACCGGCACGGATAGGGAAGAACAGCACACCGGCCCCGATCGCCGTGCCGAACAGGCCGAGCGTCCAGGTCGTATCCGATTTGCGCCATGCCGAGGATTTTTGCTGGCCGGCAACCAGGCTTTCTGTGGTACTCATATCGTGTCCTTAGCGAAAATGTTCCGAAACCTGTCAAAGCGGGGCATTATGCCCCAACTAATCCGGTAATTTGTGAAACGCGGGAAAGATCGATATTGCCGCCAGAAATAATGCTGACGGTTTTACGGTGCTGAATGTAGTCATCCAGCTTACCGCTGAGCAGCGCGGCGGAAGCCAGGGCACCGGCGCCTTCGGTAATCACTTTGTTGCGCTGGATAAGCGCAATCATGCTGTCGCGGATTTCGTCTTCGGTGACCAGCACGATGTCATCCACCAGCTCACGAACAATTTCAAAGGTCAGATTGCCCGGACGCGCCACGTCACAGCCGTCGGCAAGCGTCGGATTCAGACGATGGTTGGTGATAGTGCCTGCACGCCAGGAAGCAGCCATACCGTGCACGTTCTCGGACTGCACGCCGATGATTTTAATGGTCGGATTAATGGATTTGATCGCCGTGGCAATCCCGGCAATCAGGCCGCCGCCGCCAATCGGCACAATCACGTTGTCAACGTCATAGAGGTCCTGAAGGATTTCGAGGCCAATGGTGCCCTGGCCTGCAATCACGTATCGGTCATCGTACGGTGGGATGAAAATCCGCCCTTCCATTTCCACAATTTCGCTGACTTTGGCAATCGTGTCGTTGAAGTTGTCGCCGTGCAGGATCACTTCTGCCGAATAATCCTGGGTGGCAGCCACTTTGGATTTCGGGGCACCGCGCGGCATCACGACTTTGCCGTCAATCCCGAGCATCGCACAGGAGAGCGATACGCCCTGCGCGTGGTTCCCGGCGGAACAGGCGACCACGCCTTTACGGCGCTCTTCCATCGTTAACGAACTCAGCTTATTAAACGCCCCGCGAATTTTAAATGAGCCGGTGCGCTGCATGTTTTCAAACTTCAGGTAAATTTCACCTTTACAGCGTTCGCTCAGATAATTTGAGCGGGGCATGCCTGTCTTATATATTTTACCGGCAAGGCGATGCTTTGCCTGCTGAATATCATCGAGGGTAACCGGAAGATCGTAAGTAATATGCATAACATCCTCTTTTCAGAAACTCATCTGAATTTCAGGCAATATCAGGTCATTAGAGGCTCAAACCTGAGCACTCCGCATAGGGTTTAATGCTTATTTAATTTATTTCTGTCACCGGCCTTCGCCGGGTAAAATTTTGTTCTGAGTAATGCTTTGCCAGCCCCACTAATACTGAAGCCGATTTTTTAATACTGTAATTTTTCGACCAAATGGCGGCGTAGCGGGCCATCGGTAATACATCCTTCAGCGGCAGCGTAATAAACTGTTCTGAGCCGAAAGGCGTCGTCATATCACAGGGAATGACGGTCAGGAAATCGGCGTTCATCACGAGGTTATAAATCGTCACGACCGAGTCGGTTTTAACAATATGGTCTGGGTTGATGTGGTGTTGCTGAAGAATGGCGAGCAGTTGCTTGTAGTATCCCATTTCCGTGTGCGGGAGGACCCACTGTTCGTTCTGCAACGAATCAAGTCGGATCGCTCCCCCGCATGTTCGGGACCGGCTTGCCACCACCACAAATTCCGTTTCAAACAACGGTTCCACGTGCAGGTCCTGGAGCTGCATGTCATCGTCCAGCGTGCCAATCGCGAAGTCGAGACGACCATCGCGCAGCGCGGGCAGGAAGGAGGAAAGCTGCGCTTCGAACATGGAAACCTGCGCCGTCGGAAACAGCTCCTTGAACGTTTTCATCATGCCCGGCAAAAACGTAAAGCCGATAAGCGACGGAAAGCCAAAGGAAACATCAACCACGCCGCCTGCGCTGAGGCTGTTGATCTCACTGACCATATTCTTCATTTCACGGGTGATGGATTCCGCATAGGCCAGCAGCACCTGCCCGGCGCTGGTTAGCGTTACCCCGGTGTTTTTTCGAATCATCAATTCAGTGCCGAAATAATACTCAACGTCATTGATAATTTTACTGACCGCCGGTTGCGTGAGCCTGAGCTGTTTTGCCGCTGAGCCAATCGAGCCACAGCGGATCACTTCCTGAAACACGACAAGGTGCTGCGTTTTTGGCAGAAGAATATTATCCATAGTACTCAGTCCATATTCCTTTCTTCGGGCTGAATTCTAGTAAATTAAATATAGCGGCGTATGTGCGATCACTCACAATTCACCGGAAGGGTTGCCTGCATCAGCTCACATTATTTAGGATTACTCTTTATATACAATGTGTTAATGAATTATCAATTCAACAATAGCCTGACCAGAGTCAATAAACATCAAGCGCATAACTTTATTTTATGGCGATAAATCGCGTCACACTAATTATTCACAATTTGTTTAACCGGCTATATTCATCGCATTTTCGGTATATATTTTCATCACTTTATTATCTATCTTTATTTTAATAAATAAAAATAATTTAAAGAGGACCATAAAGGTGGCTATAAAATACGATAGCGATCACGCGTATTGTTACAGAAGCACATTTCTCAATCTTTAAATCATCAACCCGATGAATATTTAGCAACCAATAAGAAACAACTACCACACTTTTACAACAAGCGGGCGCTGCTCACAAAAAAGCCTCATGTGGGCACATGAGGCTTTGTCGAGGGTCTGGCTACTGGAGGTAAAACGGTTATTTATAGAGAATTGCCGTGCCGTCCCACAGGCTGGAGTCCCCTCCGTTGCCCATCGCAACAATCTGGTAATGGCCCGCATTATCTTGCGCGGCTTTCGCTTTCAGCGCACGCACCGCATCATCTGATGAGCCAGCAATCCCGGATACCTGAACGGTACCCATTTCCTGTAGCCCGCTGGCCCGATCGGCATCAACCTGTTTTGGACCCGCGGCCAGCGCCGCACCGGAAATCAGCATAAAAACTGCACCTGTCAGCAGAGAAGTCGTTTTCATTTTTAAACCCTCGCAGAATCGTGGATGTAGAAGCGTTTACAGGTTTAAGTATGTCGCCCGCTCAGTCAGCCAATCCAGGACGAGTGCAAAGTCAGTTAATCATTGTGGCAGGATTGTGGAGAAAGCATGTCGGGGTATGGCGAAGGAAACACCTCGTCATCATTGAGCGAAGCGGCAGACATGGCAGCGACTAACCCCGTCTGGAGGGGTTAGTACCGTTATTGCAGACTACACGACCTGCCCCGACTCCAGCTTAATCAGCCGATCCGCCAGGTGAAAATAGCGGTCGTCGTGGGTGATGGCGATGATGGTTTTACCCTCAGCCTTCAGCATCGGCAGCAGCTCAAGGTAAAACACCGCTTTGAACTCCGGGTCCTGATCGGCAGCCCACTCATCGAACAGATACAGCGGCCGTTCCTCCAGCCACGCCTGCAGGAGCGCCAGCCGTTTTCGCTGCCCCTGCGAGAGGGCGGTCGTGGAGAAACGACCGTCCTGAAAGCGTACTTTATGGCTGAGCTTGAGCAACTGCAGCAGCCGGTCAACCTGCTCTGGCGTGCGTTCATGCACAAACGCCACGTCATCAAAAAGGAAAAAATCGCTGAATACCGCCGAGAACAGCTGGCGATACGCCTCCTGCTGGTCGGCCGCGACGGTGTGGTCGTTAAGCAAAATGGCCCCGCTATCAGGCGGATAAAGCCCTGCCAGCAAACTGGCAAGGGTGGTTTTGCCGCTGCCGTTACCGCCGACCACAAACACCAGCTCTCCGGGAGTGAATTCCAGATTCAGCGGCCCGAGAGTAAAGCGTTCCCCGTCCTCCCCCTGATATTGATAGCACACCTCGCTGAGCGTCAGGGAGCGAAATGGTTCCGCCGCCAGCGGGCGCTGCGGCTGCTCCGGCGGCAGCTCATCACGCAGGAGCTGTACCCGCTGCAGCGCCACCCGGGCGCTGGCAATGGTCGGTAGCGACGACAGCACCCCTTCAACCGGCACAATCATGTAGAGAAAGATCATGACGTAGCCGGTGATCGCCGCCGGTGAGAGCGTCAGCGACTCGCGCAGGCCAAAGAGCACCAGGCCGATAAAGGCAAAAAACAGAATGCTGCCCCAGCTGGTGGCCAGCCCGTACAGGACATAGCCGCGGGTGCGCTCCCGGCGGACAGCCTCAATATTGTCAGCCAGCTCACCATAGACGAACTGGCGGCGGCGGGAGGCATTCAGCCGGTACTCACGCCCGCCATCAAACAGCTTTTTGCACTGCTGAATCAGGGTATCTTCCCGCTGTCGCGACTGGCGCAGCAGGCCAATGGCCCTGCCGTGGGCGGCGTGATAGCCGAGGGTGCCAAGAATAATGGCGGCCAGCGCCAGCGCAAGGACGCCGATCGAGAGAGTTGAAAGGTAAACCAGGCAACCGACGATCACCGCACCATAGATAAACAGATTCGGCAGGCTGACGAAAAACACCACCAGGGTATCGAGATCCTGGGTCAGTACCGAGATCGTTTTTGCCATGCCGGCGCTCTCCAGCTGGAGCCAGCGAGTCTCGCTGACGTGCCGGGTCAGTTCGCCGCGAAGCCGCGCTTTCACCTTCTGCCCGAGATACATAAAGGTGGTCTGGGATAGTACCCGGGTGGCCAGCATCAGCAGGGCCAGCAGCGTGAACTGCACCCCCGGCCCCAACCCGCTTTTCGCCTGCGGCAGCGTCAGGCTGTGGTTAATCATCGCCAGCAGCGATGCATTGCTAAAGCCGCTGATTATCCCGGCAACGACCGCCAGCAGCAGCCAGCCGCCGACCATACGAAACAAAATCAACAAAACCGACATGCATCATTCCTTTTTCATTGCTTATTCTTTGTTATTCGCCGCCGCGCTGGCGCTTCGCGCGCATCAACGGCCAGACCAGCAGCGGAACGCCGATCAGTGACGCCACCAGCCCGACCGGCAGCTGACGTGGATAGAGCGCATTGCGCCCCAGCCAGTCGGCGAAGGTCATGATGCAGGCGGACAGCAGCGCAGCGGTGTAAAGCTGCGCCAGCGCACCTTTGACGCCGACTTTACGAGCCAGATGTGGCCCGAGCAGGCCGATAAACGACACCGGGCCGACCAGCAGCGTGGCGAGCCCGGTCATCAATGCCGCCAGTGCCAGCACCCCGAAACGGGCGCGCGGAAGTGAGAGCCCCAACGAACCGGCCACGCCGCCGAGCGGCAGGAGCGTCAGCCAGCGGCGCAGCAGCGGCGTCAGCGCCAGCAGAACCAGGGTGGAGACAAACAGCGCCTGCGCCAGCGGCGCGCTGATGTAATAGGTGCTTCCGGTCATCAACGGCAGCAGTATCGAGCTGGCAGCGAGGTTATTAAGCATGACAATGCTCACCGCCGCCTGGCACAGAGCGTTGAGAGCGACGCCATTGAGCAGCACCCGCTGCGGATTAAAGGCGCTGCTGCGGCTGTTCCACATCGTCAGCAGCAGGCTGATGAGCGCGCCACAGAGGCTGCTGAGCAGTAAAAAAGCGCTGCCGTGAGTGGGAAAAAGCAGAATATAAACGGTCACCCCCATCGCCGCGCCGCCGCCAATACCCAGCACTTCAGGACTGGCGAGGGGATTGCCGCTTACCCTTTGCATCAGTACGCCAGCCCCGGCCAGCAGAGCACCGGCGCTCATCGCCGCCAGTAGCCGCGGTAGCCGCAGGGGCAGCAATTGCGCCAGCTCCGCCGAATGGGCCCAGTGCCAGTGGCTCAGCCCACGGCCGAAAAACAGCGAGATCGCCACCGATAGCAGCAGGGCCAGCGCCACAGCCCACGGCACCCGGTAACTGGCAGAATGTTCCACCGCCAGCGGGGGTGGCGCCGTATCAAGCGTGTGCTGGCGGGCATGGCGCGCCAGCAGGATCAGCAGCGGGCCGCCAATCAGCGCGGTCAACATTCCTGTCGGCAGTAGCTGGCCGTTGAGCAGAGAAACCCGGGAGACGCACAGGTCGGTAAACCACAGCAGACCCGCGCCGGTCAGGGCGCTGTGCAGCAGCAGCTGGCGCGAGGTGCGCGCGCCGCCAAAACGGGCGAGATGCGGCGAGGCGAGACCGATAAAGCCAATCACCCCGACGGCGTTTATGATGAGCGCACTCATCACCAGCGCCAGCAATACCGCCACCGTGCGGATCCGCAGCGCTGAAGCACCGAGGCTGTTAACCATCGTTTCCGGCAGCTGTAGCAGTTCCAGCGGACGCAGCATTAGCACCAGTAGCCCCAGACACAGCGCCAGCCACGGCAGCAGCGACTGCAGCAGATGACCGTCTTCCTGGGCCAGCGAACCGCCGCCCCACATCAGGACGGTCAGCAGGAAACGATCGTTAATGATGGCGATCAGCATCGTCAGCGCGCCGCACCATAAGTTGATCATCATCCCGGCCTGAATCATCACCAGCGGCGAGAGGCGCTGACGCCAGCTAAGCAGCAACACCAGCAGCAGCGCCGCCAGTTCACCGCCTATGATGAATCCCATCCGCATGCCGCCGCTCAGGGCCGGTAGCCATAGCGAAGCCAGCCCCATCGCCAGCGTCGCACCGGAGGTCATCCCGAGGGTGATCGGCTCCGCCAGCGGGTTGCGCAGCGCGCGTTGCATCAGCCAGCCGCACAGCCCGAGCGTGGCCCCGCCAACGATGGCCATCCCCTGCCGCGGCAGCCACATGCTGTGCAGGATAATCGCCATCGGCTGAATGTTGTGGGCATTGAACAGCGCGGCAAACCCGCCCTGGTGCAGCACATCGCTGGCCGCCAGCAGCAGCGAAACCAGCCACAGTACGCCGATAACGCTCCAGGAGAGGCGGCGGGAAAAAGGTTCATGCATCGCGCCACCCCGCCATCAGCTGGCTGAAGATATCGGCAAAACGTCCGGCGGTGATCAGCGCTCCGGCATCGCTGATTTGCTGATCAATCCGCGCGATCGGATAGCGAGAGGTTAACGGCAAGCGTCGCCACAGTGGACTTTGCTGCCAGTGGGAAACCGCGTCCTGTTGATCCGCCGCAACCAGCAGGATCAACCGGGCATCAACGCCCGCGATGCGTGTCAGTTCCACCAGAACATTGCCTTCTGCCCCGCCGCCGCCGTGCCAGGCGTTGCGCATCCCGCAGGCCGTCAGCACATCTCCCGGCAGGCTACCGACCGTGTATAGCCGCAGGTGCAGGGCGTCTACCGGAGCGGCGATAATCACCGGCTGGCGCAGGCTACTCGCATGGTCGCGGGCGCGAGCGATTTGCTGGTGCAGGCGCGCGAGAAGCGCTGCCGCCTGTGCCTCACGGTTCAGCGCACCACCCAACTGCAGCGTGGCGCTGATGAAGTCGCTGAGCCCATGGGCAGGTAAAGTCAAAAGAGGAGCCACCTGCGCCAGCGCCGGTTCTAGCAGAACGTGTTGCGGAGTGATTACAATCGCGTCAGGTTTCAACGCAAAGAGCGTTTCCAGATTGGGCTGAAACAGCAGACCCAGATCCTGCACCGTCGGCGGCAGAACGGGCGTGGGGATCAGTTTGCGATACCAGTCCGGCGCCGAAACGCCGGCTGGCGTGATGCCGAGGGCAAGGATCATCTCCGTCAGCCCCCAGTCCAGCACCGCCAGCCGCTGCGGCACTGGCGTACTGCCGGCCCACGACAACGCGGGGGCCAGCAGAGCGGCAGTTAACAACCTGCGTCGTGAAAGCATGGTTACCACTTGTAGTTCACGGTGGCGACCAGCTGCCGTTTCATCGCATATTCGCAGCCGTTATCCTGGCAGGTGGCAAGATAGGTCTTGTCGGTCAGGTTAGCGGCGTTAAGCGCCACGCCCCATTCACGCCACTGGTAGCCAATCCGCGCATCGTAAACCGTTGCCGCCGGCACTTTCAGGCTGTTGTCCGTCGTGGCATAGCTGCTGCCGACATAACGCACGCCGCCGCCCAACGAAACGCCGTCCAGCGGGCCGCTGAGTGCGTACTCGGTCCACAGTTTGGCGCTGTTACGCGCAATACCTACCGGATGCTTGCCTTCGCTGCCGTCGTTAGCGCTGATGACTTCCGGATCGGTTAACGCATAGGAAGCCATGACCGACCAGGCAGGCGTAATGTTGATTTTGCCGTCCACTTCAACCCCGCGGGAGCGGATCTCGCCGGTCTGCACGCTGAAGTTGGCATGATCCGGATCTGGCGTGGCAACGTTGGTTTCCCGCAGGTTAAACAGCGCGAGGGTAAACAGCGCATCAAGACCGACAGGATCGTATTTCAGGCCGATCTCCGTCTGCTTACCTTCCGTTGGCTTAAAGGCGTGGCCGTAGAAGTCGGTGTTGCTGGTTGGCACAAACGACGTCGAGTAGCTGACATAAGGCGACAGGCCACTGTCGAAATGGTAAAGCAGTCCGGCGCGACCGGTGGTGGCGTAATCGTTACGTTCGCTGCGGGTGTCGGCGATCAGGTCCGTGCTTTTGGTTTTTGCCGCGTCATAGCGCCCGGCGAGGTTCATGATCCACCGGTTCCACCCCAGCTGATCCTGTAAATAGAACCCGGTTTGATCCATCGTCGAGTGGGTACTGCTGTCAAAGGGCGGTTTTTCGACCGGCGTGCTGTAGTCAGGATCGCGATAGTTGATCGGGCTGGCATCGCCATAGCCTGACTGGCTGCGCACCGAGCTGTGCATGCGATCGATACCTACCAGCAGCGTGTGGGCGATCGGCCCGCTTTGCAGATGGAACTCCGCCTGGTTATCCACGGCGAAGTTGACCATCGTCTCTTTCAGGTTCATCGAATAGCGGTCAATCAGCGGCGCGTCGGCGTGTTCGCCCCACGGATACACCATCAGGTAGTCGCCGGTGCTGCTGATATAGCGCAGGTTCTGACGGAAGGTTACCGTATCGTTAAAGTCATGGCGGAACTGATAGCCGATACTGCCCTGTTCACGTTCGTACTTGTCAAAGCCGGGCTGCCCGCCGTAGAAGTGGGTGGAGATCTGCCCGTTCGGGTTGTGGGTCAGCGTGCCGGAAAGGGGCATCTGGTTGTAGAAGCCGCTGTCCGGGTCTTTACGCAGCTGCGCCAGGAGCGTCAGGCTGGTGCGATCGCTCGGCTGCCAGGTCAACGAAGGCGCGATAGCATAGTGCTGATAGCGGGTATGATCGACCTGGGTTTCCGTATCGAAAAAGGTGCCAGCGACGCGGCCGAGCAGCGTTTTGTCCTCGTTCAGCGCCCCGGTCGCGTCAACGCCGGTACCAAACAGGTTGTTATTGCCCGTGGTCACATACACCTGACCGCCAGGTTCAGCCTGCGGGGTTTTGCTCACCATATTGACGATCCCGCCGGGGTTAGCCTGCCCGTAGAGCACCGAAGCGGGGCCTTTTACGACTTCGATACGGGACAGCAGGAACGGGTCCCATGCTGGTCGACTCCACCAGGCTTCTCGCGGCAGACGCAGGCCATCAAGATATTCGTCGGCCTCGAATCCGCGCACCATGATGGTATCGAAGCGGGTATCCGGGCCGGAGCTTTCCGATGACACGCCGGAAACGTAGCGCAATGCTTCCGGAATGGTCTTCGCCGCCTGAGCTTCAATTTGTGCCTGGGTAACCACCGCAATACTTTGTGCGGTCCGGCTGATGAGCTGGCTCGATTTACTGCCTGCCGTTGCGCTATGTGCAACGATATTACTTTCGTCTTCCTGGCCCTGTGAGCCAGCAACGGCGGTGACCACCATCGTCTGTTCTTTTGTGCTATCCTGCCCGTTATCCGCAGTAAACGCTTGCCCGCTGTATCCTGCGATGATCGTACATGCCAGTACTTTCAACGGCTTATCCCTGAAAAACTTGCCAATCTCTTTCATATTATTTCCGACTGTTATTAGAGTTAGGTGGAAATGATAATTATTCAACTTTAAAAGAGAAGCCCGTCCATGGCAGAATGGCGCAACTGGCCACCTGGATGTCGCCATTAAGACAAAAGTTGTCTCTATACGCAGCAGTGCTCATAAATGGTGAGAATCGGACAAAGGCAGGTGAAGATGACAATCCAGCAGGCTATTGAAGGGCTGCGTCAGCTGAAATATATCCCGGGCAGCGAAGAGCCGGTTCATCAGCATGAACAAGGGCAGATGATTTATATGTTACGTGGGGTGGCGAAAATCGTCACTCCGCAGCATATCTGGTTACTTTCGCCCGGACGCGCCATCTGGCTGCCCGGAGGTTTATCACATGGTCTGCAGGCGATTGACCACGTGGTAACGCAAAATATCTACTTAACGCCTCAGGCTTCGCGCCAGTTTGGCTCTCATTGTCGTGGCCTGGCAGCAACGCCGCTCCTGCATACGCTGATTACGGCTGGCCTGGAAGAAGGGATCCTGGCGGAACGTCAGGCGCTGATTGCCGCGCTGTTAAACGATGAACTCTCCCGTTTACCAACCAGCATGCTTTGCCATGTGATCCTTCCTCGAGACCGGCGCGTGCGGCAGGTGTGTGATACGTTATGCCGCGAGCTGGACCATACGGCTACCCTGTCATGGTGGGGGCAAAAGGTCGGGGCCAGTGAACGCACGCTGGCAAGACTGTTTCGCGAGGAGACCAACCTCAGTTTCTCCGAGTGGCGCCAGCAGATCCGCCTGCTGGAAGCGGTGTGTAATCTTGCTCGCGGGGCAGCAATCGGCAAACTGGCGCATGAATTGGGTTATGCCAGCGCCAGCGCCTTTATCGCGATGTTCCGCAAGAAGCTCGGCGTCTCGCCGTTGCGCTATATTCAGACTGCGGGTGATATTGCTCCCTGACTCCGGACAGGCATTGGCTGGCCGTAATCCTTACTCTTCAGCGAATATAGCTGTACGCTGACCGTTCAGTCAGCCGATCCAGGACTCGTGCAAAGCCAGCTCGTTGTTCTGGTGAAAATATGTCGGAGCACGGCAAAGGAAACACGGCGTCATAATTGAGAGAGCAGTTCATATCTGCCATAGGTCATAATGAAAACGCACCCGGCTCCAACATTCATGCGATAGTAATCTTCGTTGCTCTTGTTATTTATCATGCACTTTCGGAACATGTTTTAAAATAACAAAACCCATTGAAATAGTGAATTAACCAACAACAACACAGGCTTATGCAAACGCAATTCCTGCTTTATGCCTTTACTTACCATTTATTATGTTTAGCAGAAACCATTCCGCAATAGCAATAAGTTTTTCATATAAAAAAATCAACCCTGACGGAATACTTGTTATTATTACAAAAAAAGCCAACTGTTGTAATATTGTTTCCCTTTTCAATTCAAGGATAGGTGAATTAGTAAAAACAAAGTACAATGTGAATACAGTTAAAAATATTGTCATCACTCTTTTCATATTAAAAATCATTATTAATACCTTAATTCCAAAATTATCTACTGCAAGTCGCCCCCGCTCCACCGCCAGAACAGTTATTTGAACCCACTTTCCCTCCGTTGCCGCTGCTCGCCCCGCCAGAGAAACATCCCCCCGCAATAGCTCCTGCCGCGAGAGTGCCCACAAAACCAATTCCACCGGTAATAACACCTGTAGCAATAGCCGCAGCAGTTATACCACCAACCAAACCTCCAGCAACACCTGCGCCACAACTTCCCGTTCCTCCAGCCGCAGCATAATTCGGTTGAAACCCGTTTGCCTGCCCTCCATAGGAAGTGCTACCTTTTGTCGTTCCACGATTTGCTGCACTCATCATGCTCTCACCGCCGCTGACTAACGCCATCTCATCTAAACTTAATTCTTTTATTTTTGTCATAAAGATTCCTTTTATTGGTTAGTCGCTTGCTTTCCGCCATTTAACTGTTACACATGCAAAAACTTATTTAAATAGTGAATCACTTAACAACAATGTAAGTTTATGTAAATATAGCTTCTTGATGATGTATCTTATATTTATCGCATCGAACTCTTTTAGTGCTTTACTCACAGTAATTCAGGGCTATTTAGAATTAAAGAGGAGACAAAGCAAGGTTAGCGAAGCTGACCACTAAGTCGCTTTCTTTTTATTGAGACAGAGGAAGGGACAGCCATTCATCACTTGCTGCCACAAAGCAAAACGCCCACAGATTTTCATCTGCGGGCGTCTTTATAAAAGTTGAAGCCGGCCGATAAGCCGCTTTCTTTTGGGCATAGCGTCGTGGACAGTCATTTATCTCACTCGCGCATAAAGCAAGAACCCCGCCGAAGCGGGGTTCTGAAAGAAGTTGAAGCTGACCGATAAGCCGGGTTCTGTCGTGGACAGTCATTCATCTAGGCCAGCAATCGCTCACTGGCTCAAGCAGCCTACCCGGGTTCAGTACGGGCCGTACCATGTGAACCCCTATTTGGCCTTGCTCCGGGTGGAGTTTACCGTGCCACGGACTGTTACCAGCCGCGCGGTGCGCTCTTACCGCACCCTTTCACCCTTACCTGATCCCGCTTACGCGGGCCATCGGCGGTTTGCTCTCTGTTGCACTGGTCGTGGGTTTCCCCCCCAGGCGTTACCTGGCACCCTGCCCTGTGGAGCCCGGACTTTCCTCCCCTTCGCCCGTCTCCCCCCGAGGGAGGACGACGACAAAGCGGCGACTGTCTGGTCAGCTTCGGCGCGCAGTATAGAGGGTTCGCATAGCTTTGTCACCCTTCGGGCTGCATCCCGGCCCGCAACGTGACGACAACGCCGTTAGCGAGTAACTTCCACTTTCGCCAGTTTTTCGTAATAGCAGGCCAGCGCGCTATGATCGGCGGTTCCCAGCCCGTCGGCGCGCAGTGCCTGCATCATCTCCATGACCGCTGCGGTCAGCGGCAGCTGTGCGCCCACGCCGTGAGAAGTATCCAGCGCATTGGCTAAATCTTTGATGTGCAGGTCAATTCGGAAGCCCGGCCTGAAGTTTCTGTCCATCACCATTGGCGCTTTGGCATCCAGCACGGTGCTTCCCGCCAGACCACCGCGAATAGCCTGATACACTAAGTCCGGATTCACACCCGCTTTAGTCGCCAGCGTCAGCGCCTCCGACATGGCCGCAATATTCAGCGCCACAATCACCTGATTGGCGAGCTTGGTGACGTTACCCGCGCCGATTTCACCGGTATGCACGACGGAACCTGCCATCGATTTCAGCAAATCGTAATAGCGATCGAAAATGGCTTTATCGCCCCCTACCATCACGGAGAGCGTACCGTCGATGGCCTTCGGTTCGCCACCGCTGACCGGCGCATCCAGCATCGCCACGCCTTTGGCCTTCAGCGCCTCGCTGATTTCACGGCTCGCCAGCGGCGCAATGGAGCTCATATCAATCAGCACCGTGCCCGGCTTCGCACCGTCAATAATGCCGTTCTCACCGAGCGCCACCTCCTTCACGTGCGGCGAATTCGGCAGCATGGTGATAATGACGTCGCACTGCTCAGCAATATCTTTGGCCGTGCTGGCGGCTTCCGCGCCCGCGGCAATCACTTCAGCCACCGCTTCAGGATTGCGGTCCGACACCACCAGCGAGTATCCCGCCTTCAGCAGGTTTTTACTCATCGGTTTACCCATAATGCCCAGGCCAATAAAGCCCACTTTCATCGTCATCTTCTGTTCCTTCTCAATTACGGTGGTGGTTATTTTTTAAAGGCGTCAGCCAGCTTTTGCATGGCGGAGCGGAATACGCCGAGATCGCTGCCGACGGCAACGAAGGTTGCTCCCCACTCCAGATAGCGACGGGCGTCGGCCTCAACGGGCGCCAGAATACCGCTCGGTTTGCCATGCGCTTTGGCACGCGCGAAGATGTGCTGAATGCATTTCTGCACCTCAGGATGCGACGCGTTACCAAGATGGCCCAGGGCTGCGGCCAGATCGCTCGGACCAACAAAAATGCCGTCCACGCCCTCGGTAGCTGCGATGGCATCGACGTTGTCCACCCCTGTCTGGCTTTCGATCTGCACCAGAACGGAAATGTTTTTATTCGACTGAGAAAAGTAGTCCGGCACGGTGCCAAACATATTGGCGCGGTGTGATACCGACACGCCGCGGATCCCTTCAGGTGGATAACGCGTGGAGGCTACCGCAAGAATGGCTTCTTCTTGCGTTTCGACAAACGGGATCAGGAAGTTATAGAAGCCGATATCCAGCAGGCGCTTGATAATGACCGGTTCGTTGGTCGGCACCCTTACCACCGGAGCGCTGGAGCTTCCCTTCAGCGCCATCAGCTGTGGAATAAAAGTCGAGATATCGTTGGGGGCATGCTCTCCATCCAACACCAGCCAGTCGAAGCCAGCCAGCCCCAGTACTTCAGTGCTGATTGGGTTCGCCAATGCTGACCAGCAGCCAATCTGGATCTGATGTGCCGCCAGCGCAGCCTTGAAGGTGTTCGGGAATATTCCGTTCGTCATGATTTCAGCCTTTGGTTATTTTATTCGTCAGTCAGTGAACCCCACGCCCTTCTTATTTATCTGCCGCCCAATGCGCAGGCTCTGAAATAAAAACCTGTTCAGTATAAGCAGCCCTGAAGAGTCGCGCATTGTGCAGGAAACCAATATCTTTACCCGTTTCTTTCATTGTCCTGTGCATCTGCACACCCTGATACGCGCTGCGCCACAGAACGTGATATTGCTGGCCCGGCGAGGTTTCCGGCGGCTTATTGAGTGATAGCGATCACATTTTCCCATGCATTCCCCCGGCATATTGGCGGCTCTTCATTTTCTTTATTTCGCTGTCTCTTTTCATACTGGAGAAAACGGAACAATGGCTGATATCGAAATCCGGGATAAGGCACCGCAGGCAATTTATATCAAAGTGCATGCCGCTGATAACGTCGCCATTATTGTTAACGATAATGGGCTAAAGGCAGGAACCTGTTTTGCCGACGGTTTGACGCTGGTGGAGCATATTCCGCAGGGCCACAAGGTTGCGCTGGAGGCTATTCCATGCAACGGCGAAATTGTCCGCTACGGCGAAGTCATTGGCTATGCGGTGCGGGATATCGCACAAGGCAGCTGGATTGATGAATCCACCGTCGCTCTGCCGGAAGCGCCGCCGCTGGCAACCCTGCCATTAGCCACGCGGGTGCCAGAGCCATTGCCTGCCCTGGAAGGCTATACCTTCGAAGGTTATCGCAATGCAGACGGCAGCGTCGGCACTAAAAACCTGCTGGGCATCTCCACCAGCGTCCACTGCGTGGCGGGCGTTGTGGATTTTGTGGTGAAAATTATCGAGCGCGACTTACTGCCCAAATACCCGAACGTCGACGGCGTGGTTGGCCTTAATCATCTTTACGGCTGCGGCGTGGCTATCAATGCGCCCGCCGCCATCGTGCCGATTCGCACCACCCACAATATCGCTCTGAATCCTAATTTCGGTGGCGAAGTGATGGTCGTCGGGCTTGGCTGTGAGAAGCTTCAGCCGGAGCGGCTGCTACAGGGGAGTGAAGATGTACAGGCCATTCCGGTGGACGGCGCCAGCGTTGTGCGTTTGCAGGATGAGCAGCACGTCGGTTTTCGCTCAATGGTCGACGATATTTTGCAGGTTGCCGAAAGACATCTGGCGAAGCTCAACCAGCGCCAGCGCGAAACCTGCCCGGCATCTGACCTGGTGGTCGGCATGCAGTGCGGCGGCAGCGATGCCTTCTCTGGCGTCACCGCCAATCCGGCTGTCGGCTACGCCTCAGATCTGTTGGTCCGCTGTGGCGCTACGGTGATGTTCTCGGAGGTGACTGAAGTGCGCGACGCGATTCACCTGCTCACGCCGCGCGCCATTAACGAAGAGGTCGGCAAACGCCTGCTGGAGGAGATGGCCTGGTACGATAACTATCTCGATATGGGCAAAACGGACCGCAGCGCCAACCCTTCGCCCGGCAATAAAAAAGGCGGGCTGGCGAACGTGGTAGAAAAAGCATTGGGATCGATTGCCAAATCCGGGCAAAGCGCGATTGTCGAAGTGCTCTCTCCGGGGCAGCGCCCGACGAAGCGTGGCCTGATATACGCCGCCACGCCCGCCAGCGACTTCGTCTGCGGCACGCAGCAGGTCGCCTCCGGGATAACGGTTCAGGTGTTTACCACCGGGCGAGGCACGCCTTACGGCCTGATGGCGGTGCCAGTCATCAAGATGGCAACGCGCACGGCGCTCGCCAACCGCTGGTATGACCTTATGGACATCAATGCAGGCACGATAGCCACCGGGGAAGAAACTATTGAGGATGTCGGCTGGAGGCTGTTCCACTTTATTCTGGATGTAGCGAGCGGGCGCAAAAAGACGTTTTCCGACCAGTGGGGGCTGCACAATCAGCTGGCGGTGTTTAACCCGGCGCCGGTGACCTGATTGTCTTGCAGGCTTCCAGGCCGGGTATGCGCCAGCGCTACCCGGCTCTTCCTTTTCCAAATCCCGCAATTACGCCTTCACCTGCAACACCTCAATTCCCACACGCTGCAGCTCTTTCAGGCTTTCTGCCGGAATACCTTCGTCGGTGATGATCATGTCGATACGCGGAGTATCGATAATTTTATGCAGGCTGGAGCGATTGAACTTGCTGGAGTCGGTCACCACGATGATGCGCTCGGCCACCTCGCACATCCGGCGGTTGAGACGAGCTTCATCTTCATTATGCGTGCTGACGCCGCGATCGGTGTCGATGGCATCCACCCCGAGAAACAGCATGTCGAAGTGGTAGTTCTGCAACGACTGTTCGGCCTGGTCGCCATAGAACGACTGCGACTGACGACGCAGATGCCCGCCGGTCATCAGCAGCTCAACCCCATCGGCCTCCAGCAGCGCGTTGGCGACGTTCATGCCGTTGGTCATGACGATGACCTCCGTGTGCTGGCGGAGCATTCTGGCAATCTCACAGGTGGTGGTCCCGGAATCCAGAATGATGCGATGGCCCGCTTTGATAAGGTCGGCAGCAGCACGGGCAATATTGCGCTTCACCCCGGTGTTGAGGGCGCTTTTGTCCTCCACCGACGGCTCGTGCACGGGCGTATTGCCCTCGCAAATTAGCGCTCCGCCGTAGGCGCGCACCGCAATCCCCTGTTTTTCCAGGAAAGCCAGGTCATTGCGGATAGTCACCGTGGAGACGCCAAAGGCGGCAGAAAGATCGTTAACCTGCACGCTTCCCTGCTGCCGCAACCGCTGGATAATCTGCTCACGCCTTTCGCTGGTGCCGCTAATGCGCTTTTCTGCGGACAATTCGCTGTTGCTCATAAGAGCTCCTTTAAGAAAAACTTTCGTTTCATTTCGTTTTAGCTATTAACGCCTTTCTTTTGCCGAAATGCAAGCGCTGCCCGCCTCGCCTTACGCGCTTATCTTTCCGCTGAAACCTTTCATTATGTTTCTTTTGTGAAACAGATCGGAAAACCATTATCTTTCGTTTTATTTTTAAAGCAGCATGATGCAGGATTAACTGAAACAAAACGAAAGATGAATACCATAACCATCCGAAACGGAGAGGAAAGTGAAACATCTTATTGATAGCGTCGCGCAGCATAAGAAAGGAAACGGCAACGGCATTTATGCCGTCTGTTCCGCACATCCGCTGGTGCTCGAAGCCGCACTCCGCTATGCCCATGCCCGGCAGACCCCGCTGCTGATTGAAGCCACCTCGAACCAGGTCGATCAGTTCGGCGGCTACACCGGCATGACCCCTGCTGATTTTCGCCGATTTGTTTGTCAGCTCGCCGGCAGGCTTAGTTTCCCTGAATCACGCCTCATTTTCGGCGGCGATCATCTGGGCCCAAATCGCTGGCAGAATTTACCTGCTGAAGAAGCCATGGCTAACGCCGACAGCTTAATCGAATGCTATGTCGCTGCGGGTTTCAAAAAAATCCACCTCGATTGCAGCATGTCCTGCGCGGGCGACCCGGTGCCGCTCACCGACGAAATCGTGGCTGAACGCGCCGCAAGGCTTGCAAACATCGCCGAGCAAACCTGTCGTGAGCATTTCGGCAGCGCCGATCTGGTGTACGTGATTGGCACAGAAGTGCCGGTGCCGGGCGGTGCACATGAAGCGCTAACCGAACTTGAGGTCACGACGCCGGATGCGGCCCGTGCGACGCTTGAAGCCCATCGCCACGCCTTTGAAAAGCAGGGGCTCAATGCTATCTGGCCACGCATTATTGCGCTTGTCGTCCAGCCCGGCGTCGAATTCGATCATACCCACGTGATTGACTATCAGCCGCAGAAAGCCGTAGCGCTGAGCGAGATGGTCAACGCGTTCGACACCCTCGTTTTTGAAGCGCACTCCACCGATTATCAGACGCCGCAGGCGCTGCGCCGGCTGGTGAAAGATCATTTCGCCATCCTCAAGGTCGGCCCGGCGCTCACCTTTGCGCTGCGCGAAGCTTTGTTCTCTCTGGCTGCCATCGAAGAAGAGCTGCTGCCCGCCAAAGCCTGTTCCGGCCTGCGCCATGTGCTGGAAACCGTCATGCTGGATCGGCCGGAATACTGGCAAAGCCACTATCACGGAGATGGCAATACCCGTCGTCTGGCCCGAGGCTACAGCTACTCTGACCGCGTGCGCTACTACTGGCCGGACAGCCAAATTGATGATGCGTTTGAGCGACTGGTGCGCAATCTGGCCGACGACCCCATTCCGCTGCCGCTGATCAGCCAGTACCTGCCGCTGCAGTACGTAAAAGTCCGCGAGGGCGATCTCAATGCGGCACCGCGGGACCTCATCCTCGACCATATCCAGGACATACTTCGCCAGTACCACGCGGCCTGTCAGGGCGAAACGTCCCCTAACGCATAACAACGAAGAGGAAAACAGTATGCCAAACATTGTGTTAAGTCGGATTGATGAGCGCCTGATCCACGGTCAGGTTGGCGTGCAGTGGGTCGGCTTCGCCGGGGCGAATCTGGTACTGGTGGCCAACGATGAAGTGGCTGACGATCCGGTTCAGCAAAACCTGATGGAGATGGTGCTGGCGGAAGGGATCGACGTGCGTTTCTGGCCGCTGCAAAAGGTGATCGACAACATTCACCGGGCGGCGGATCGGCAGAAAATCCTGCTGGTTTGTAAATCCCCCGCTGACTTTATAAAGCTGGTTGAGGGCGGCGTGCCGGTGACGCGCATCAACGTAGGAAACATGCATTACGCCAACGGCAAACAGCAAATTGCCAAAACGGTTTCTGTCGACGCCAGCGATATTGCCGCATTCAACGGGCTGAAAGACGCTGGGGTTGCCTGCTTCGTGCAGGGCGTGCCGACCGAGCCCGCTTTAGATCTCTTTAAACTACTCTGAGGGATTCATAATGGAAATCAGTCTGTTGCAGGCTGTTGCGCTGGGCCTTCTCGCCTTTGTTGCTGGCCTCGATATGTTCAACGGGTTAACCCATATGCACCGGCCGGTCGTATTGGGGCCGCTGGTTGGTCTGGTCCTGGGCGACCTGCACACCGGGATCCTGACCGGCGGGACGCTGGAGCTGGTGTGGATGGGCCTGGCGCCGCTGGCCGGAGCGCAGCCACCGAACGTCATTATCGGCACCATCGTCGGTACCACGTTTGCTATCTCGACTGGCGTCAAACCTGAAGTGGCGGTCGGCGTGGCTGTACCGTTCGCCGTGGCGGTACAAATGGGCATTACGTTCCTCTTCTCGGTGATGTCCGGCGTGATGTCCCGCTGCGACCGCATGGCGGCAAACGCCGATGTGAAAGGCATCGAGCGGGTGAACTATCTGGCGCTGCTGGCACTCGGCGTGTTCTATTTTCTCTGCGCTTTCCTGCCGATTTACTTCGGCGCTGAACACGCGAAAACCGCCATCGACGTCCTGCCCGCTCGCCTGATCGACGGTCTTGGCGTAGCGGGCGGCATCATGCCCGCCATCGGTTTCGCCGTACTGCTGAAAATCATGATGAAAAACGTCTACATCCCTTATTTCATCATCGGCTTTGTCGCCGCCGCCTGGTTGAAATTACCGGTGCTGGCGATTGCTGCCGCGGCGCTGGCAATGGCGCTTATCGATCTGCTGCGTAAATCTCCAGAACCGGCTGCCCCGGCAGCACAGAAAGAGGAATTCGAAGATGGCATCTGAACATACCACCCTGCCGGGCGTCGTCGACGGTGAGCAGACGCTGCTGACAGACGTGAATGAAAATATCTATGAAGATCAGAAGCTCGGTGCGGAGCTCACCCGTAAGGACATTAACCGCGTGGCCTGGCGTTCGATGCTGTTGCAGGCTTCCTTTAACTACGAGCGTATGCAGGCTTCGGGGTGGCTGTATGGCCTGCTGCCCGCGCTGAAAAAGATCCACACCAACCCCCGCGACCTGGCGCGCGCCATGAAGGGCCACATGGGTTTCTTCAACACCCATCCGTTCCTGGTGACGTTCGTCATCGGCATTATTCTCGCGATGGAGCGCTCCAAGCAGGATGTGAACAGCATTCAGAGCACCAAAATTGCGGTTGGCGCACCGCTCGGCGGCATCGGTGATGCGATGTTCTGGCTGACGCTGCTACCCATTTGCGGCGGCATCGGCGCGAGCCTGGCGCTTCAGGGCTCGATTCTCGGCGCTGTGGTGTTCCTGGTGCTGTTTAACGTGGTGCATCTCGGCCTGCGTTTTGGGCTGGCGCATTACGCCTACCGCATGGGCGTGGCGGCAATCCCGCTGATTAAGGCCAATACGAAAAAAGTCGGTCATGCCGCCTCGATTGTCGGGATGACGGTGATTGGCGCGCTGGTCGCGACCTACGTGCGCCTGAATACCACGCTCGAAATTACCGCCGGTGATGCGGTAGTGAAGCTGCAAACCGATGTGATCGATAAGCTGATGCCCGCCTTCCTGCCGCTGGTCTATACCCTGTGCATGTTCTGGCTGGTGCGTCGGGGCTGGAGTCCGCTGCGCCTGATTGGTATCACCGTGCTGCTCGGCGTGGTCGGTAAATTCTGTCACTTCCTGTAAAAACAAAGAGGTACGCGATGTTAGGCATTATTTTGACCGGCCACGGCGGATTTGCCAGCGGGATGGAAAAGGCGATGAAGCAAATCTTAGGCGAGCAGTCGCACTTTATCGCCATCGACTTTCCTGAAACTTCCACCACGGCACTGCTTACCGAACAGCTAACGCAGGCGGTGGATGCGTTGGATCCCCAGCACGAAATAGTCTTTCTGACCGACCTGCTTGGGGGCACACCTTTTCGCGTCGCATCAACGCTGGCAATGCAAAAGCCGGGACGAGAGGTGATCACCGGCACCAATCTGCAGCTGCTGCTTGAAATGGTACTCGAGCGAGACGGATTAAACAGCGAAACCTTCCGCGTACAGGCGCTGGAATGCGGACACCGCGGGCTGACCAGCCTGGTCGATGAACTGGGGCGCTGCCGTGAGGCAAAGCCCGTTGAGGAAGGGATCTGAGCTCGCTTCAGGGTTAATAATTCAGGTCTGGCTCTCCCCCTGTAGACCTTTCATTTTGCATCATATTGGCCTGCATGAAGGTAGTGCCAGGCCTTTCTTTTCCTTTCACGAAATCTTTCCCGATTCCACTCATTTAAATAAATTATTTATTTTTCATAAAGTTAAACAAGAACACCCGTTGGCGGTCACAAATTTCATCATATTTCGCTTTCTTTCATTGATGTTTCAATTTCTTTTCTATAGATTTTATTTAACGAAACAGATAAACAAGTGAAACGAAACGAAAGACAGCGACACGTACCCGCGTCCACTGTGGAACTCACGCGACTAAGGAATGAGCTATGCCCGAAACGATCACCTCCGTCACCGGTACCTGGACCGAAACCGAGATCCGCCAGCAGCCCGCCAGCTGGATCCGCTCCCTGACTAACCTCGATAAGCTCCGCCCTGCGCTGGACGGTTTTCTTACCCCGCTGCTGCGCAAAAAAAATCTGCGAATTGTTCTGACCGGCGCGGGCACCTCGGCGTTTATCGGCGATATTATTGCACCGTGGCTCTCACGCCATACCGGGCTCAACATCAGCGCGGTGCCAACCACGGACCTGGTCACCAACCCGATGGACTACCTGAACGCGGCGCACCCGCTGCTGCTGGTCTCTTTCGCCCGCTCAGGCAACAGCCCGGAAAGCCTGGCCGCCGTTAACCTTGCCAATCAGCTTGTGCCGGAGTGCTATCACCTGCCCATTACCTGCAACGAAGCCGGCAGCCTTTACCAGAACGCTCTGGACAGCGATAACGCGTTCGCTCTGCTGATGCCCGCCGAAACGCACGATCGCGGCTTCGCGATGACCAGCAGTATCACCACCATGATGGCGAGCTGCCTTGCCGTCTTCGCACCAGACACCATCAACAGCCAGACCTTCCGCGATGTAGCAGACCGCTGCCGGGCGATTCTCGATTCTCTTGGCGATTTTCGCAGCGGCGTGTTCGGTTACGAGCCATGGGAACGCATCGTCTATCTCGGCAGCGGCGGCTTGCAGAGCGCTGCTCGTGAATCCGCACTGAAAGTGCTGGAGCTGACGGCCGGTAAGCTGGCGGCGTTTTATGACTCACCGACAGGTTTCCGCCACGGACCAAAATCGTTGATCAATGCACAAACGCTGGTGGTGGTGTTTGTTTCCAGCCACCCGTATACCCGCCAGTACGATCTCGATCTTCTGGCAGAGCTGCGCCGCGATGGAGAAGCGATGCGGGTAGTGGCCGTCGCCGCCGAAACGGACGAACTGATAGCAGCAGGCCCGCATATCCTGCTGCCGCCAGCGCGGCCCTTCATCGATATGGAGCAGGTGTTCTGCTTCCTGATTTACGCACAAGTTTTTGCCCTGACGCAGTCTCTGAGCATCGGCAACACACCGGATACGCCTTCCGCCAACGGCACGGTCAATCGTGTGGTTCAGGGCGTTGTCATCCACCCGTGGAAGGCATAAGAGGAGAAGACAATGAGCATCATCTCTACCAAATATCTGCTTCAGGACGCGCAGGCCAACGGCTACGCGGTTCCGGCCTTTAATATTCACAACGCCGAGACGATCCAGGCGATCCTCGAAGTGTGTAGCGAACTGCAATCGCCAGTGATCCTCGCCGGGACGCCGGGCACCTTCAAACACATCGCCCTCGAAGAGATCTTCGCGCTGTGCAGTGCCTACTCCACCAGCTACAGCATGCCGCTGGCGCTGCATCTCGATCACCATGAATCGCTGGAGGATATCCGTCGCAAGGTCCATGCCGGGGTGCGCAGCGCAATGATCGACGGTAGCCATTACCCGTTTGAGCAAAACGTAAAGCTGGTGAAATCAGTGGTCGATTTCTGCCATCAGAACGATTGCAGCGTTGAAGCGGAGCTTGGACGTCTGGGTGGCATGGAGGATGATATGAGCGTTGATGCAGAAAGCGCTTTCCTGACCGACCCACAGGAGGCGAAGCGCTTTGTTGAGCTGACCGGCGTCGACAGCCTGGCGGTGGCGATTGGCACCGCGCATGGACTCTACACGAAGCGCCCGAAAATCGATTTTCAGCGGCTGGCGGAAATCCGTGAAGTGGTCGACATTCCGTTGGTGCTCCACGGCGCGAGCGACGTACCGGATGAGTTTGTACGCCGCACCATTGAGCTTGGCGTATGCAAAGTGAACGTGGCGACCGAGCTGAAAATCGCCTTTGCCACCGCGGTTAAAGAGTGGTTTGCCGAGAACCCGGAAGGCAACGATCCAAGGTATTACATGCGCGTCGGCATGAACGCCATGAAAGAGATCGTCAGACAAAAAGTCGCCGTTTGCGGGTCCGCCCATCGCCTGCGTCTTCCCGCAGAAGCCTGATCTGCCCGTAAGGACATACCTGATGAAAAAAGTATCCACGCTTTCGCTGTTGGCTTTACTGGTTACAAACGGCGCTTTTGCCACAAGCTTTACCCTCAATAATGACAACCTCAGCGTCTCCTTTGACGACGCGAACTCGGCGCTGGTGGTGAAAGATGTACATTCCAGCCACCCGCTTTCACCGCAGGAGCTGTTTTTTCTGACGCTGCCGGATGAGACGGTTATCCACACTGCCGATTTCAAGGTGAAACACGTTGAGAAACAGGACAATGCGATTGTGATTGATTACTCGCATCCTGATTTCAACGTCACCGTGAGCGTAAATCTGATCAAGGGTAAATATGCGAGTCTCGATTACACGCTTTCTGCCGTAGGCAAAGCGCGTGAAGTGGCAAAAATCACCTTCTTCCCGACCAAAAAGCAGGCTCAGGCGCCGTTTGTTGACGGCGCGATCAACAGTTCGCCCATCGTGGCGGATTCGTTCTTTATGCTGCCGGGCAAACCCATTATTAATACCTATGCCTACGAGGCGACCACCAACCTTAGCGTCGAGCTGAAAACGCCGATTCAGACGGATACGCCGGTCAGCTATACCACTTACTTTGGCACCTTCCCAGAAACCAGCCAGCTGCGCCGTAGCGTGAATGAGTTCATTGAGGCCGTTCGCCCTCGCCCTTACAAGCCCTACCTTCACTACAACAGCTGGATGGATATCGGCTTCTTCACTACCTACAGCGAACAGGACGTTTTAGGGCGGATGGATGAGTGGAACAAAGCGCTCATCACCGGGCGCAGCGTGCCGCTTGATGCCTTCCTGCTGGATGACGGATGGGACGATCGCACTGGCCGCTGGCTGTTTGGCCCAGCGTTCAGCCACGGATTTGGCAAAGTGCGGGAAAAAGCAGACAGCCTACACAGTTCGGTCGGGCTCTGGCTTTCACCGTGGGGTGGGTATAACAAGCCGCGGGATATTCGCGTCTCGCACGCAAAAGAGTATGGTTTCGAAACCGTTGACGGGAAATTTGCCCTTTCCGGCCCGCGCTATTTTGACAACTTCAACGAGCAAATCATCAAGCTGATTAAGGACGAGCATATTACCTCGTTCAAGCTCGACGGCATGGGTAACGCCAATTCGCACATCAAAGGCAGCAAGTTTGCCTCCGACTTTGATGCCTCCATTGCGCTGCTGCACAACATGCGACAGGCCAACCCAAATCTGTTTATCAACCTGACCACCGGCACCGACGCCAGCCCGTCCTGGCTGCTGTACGCCGATTCCATCTGGCGTCAGGGTGATGACATCAATCTTTATGGCCCGGGAACACCCGTGCAGCAGTGGATGACCTATCGTGATGCGGAAACGTATCGCTCTATCGTGCGTAAAGGCCCACTGTTCCCGCTTAACTCACTGATGTATCACGGCATCGTCAGCGCCGAACATGCCTATTACGGGCTCGAAAAAGTACAGACCGACAGCGACTTTGCCGATCAGGTCTGGAGCTATTTCGCCACCGGTACGCAGCTCCAGGAGCTTTACATCACTCCGTCGATGCTGAATAAAACCAAGTGGGACACGCTGGCGCAGGCGGCCAGGTGGTCAAGGGATAACGCTAAAGTGTTGGTGGATACCCACTGGATTGGCGGCGACCCAACGAAACTTGAAGCTTATGGCTGGGCATCGTGGAGCAAACAGAAAGCCATTCTGGGCCTGCGCAACCCGTCCGATAAGCCACAGACTTACTATCTGAATCTGGTGAAAGACTTCGAAATCCCGCGGGGTGAGGCGACACAATTATCGCTGAAAGCGGTATATGGTGATAACACAACGGTGCCTGCTGACTACAAAGATGCAATCGTAGTCACGCTTAAACCGTTTGAAACGCTGGTCTTTGAAGCCATGCCGGTGAAATAAACAAGAAAGGCCCGGCGTTCCGGGCCGTATTTCAAACCACCTGCCAGTGGCCCCCTTTATTAGGGCCTACTCGCCGAAGCCTCTCTTTAAGCTGTAACGATTTAAGGTGACGCTCTATTGTTTTTGATGATATATCCAGCCGTACGGCCAGGCTGACTGCAGTCAGTGAAGGCGTCTGCTGGAAGTGAATCAGCGTTTCAACAGGCAACCAGGCCAGCTCATTACGCCACTGACTAAGGATCAACGTCTGCCATAACCGACCCATTCGGCCATTTCCGTCGGAGAAAGGATGGATAAATTCAAATTCGTAATGGAAAACAGAGCTGGCGATCAACGGATGCAGGTCGGTTATTTTCAGCCACGCCAGCAGGTCGCCAATCAGGCGCGGTAACTGTGAAGCAGGCGGTGCCAATGGATCAATTTTTTACCGCGATAGATCCCCACATCACCGGTTCTCAGCGCCCCGGGTACATCGACGAGCCCTGTCATCAGTATCCGATGTGCGTTCTGCAAATCCTTCAAAGACCACGCTTTCCAGGAAGTCATTTTCTCGTAAGCCTGAATAGCATTACGTACTTCCTGAATCTCTTTGGCAGGGGCCAGGACGCGTTTACCGTCCATAATCGCCGTCACCTGCTCCGTGGTTAATGAATTGTGCTCTATCGCCAGCGACGCCTGAATGGTTCGAATACGATTTTCTTTACGCAGCAACGGTGAAGTACGTCCGGACTGAGCCGCCCAGTGCCCCAGAAGCTCACCGATCTCAACCATCTTGTTGAGCATTATCGGCGTTATCGTAAAAGGAGGCTGATAGCGGCTCAATGCATCACTCCCCTTGCTGCTCCAGCGCATGCTTATAAAGCGCATTCTTCTTCACGCCGTGGATTTCGGCAGCGAGAGCCGCAGCTTTCTTCAGCGGGAGTTCCTTCTGCAACAGCGCCAGGGTACGCAGCGCTTCGGCAGGCAACGCATCGTCGCTTTGCACTTTGAAGCCTTCAATAATCAGCACCATTTCGCCTTTACGGCGGTTTTCGTCTTCCTTCACCCAGGTCAGCAGTTCACCCACCGGTGCGCCAGTAATGGTTTCCCAGGTTTTGGTCAGCTCGCGAGCCAGCACCACGTAACGGGATTCGCCGAGTACCGCCGTGATATCTTCCAGGCTTTCCAGCAGGCGGTGCGTGGATTCATAGAAAATCATCGTACGCGGCTCGTTTTCCAGCGCTCGCAGCGCATCGCGGCGGCCTTTGGATTTAGCGGGCAGAAAACCTTCGTAGCAGAATTTATCGGAAGGCAGCCCGGCAGCGCTCATGGCAGCAATGGCTGCACAAGGCCCAGGCAGCGGCACAACGCGGATCCCGGCTTCACGGCAGGTGCGTACAAGATGGTAGCCAGGATCGTTGATCAGCGGCGTGCCGGCATCAGAGACGAGGGCGATATTTTGCCCCTCTTTCAGCTTCGCCAGCAGCGTTTCTGCCTTTTGCTGTTCGTTATGATCGTGCAGCGCAAATAAGCGGGCGTTAATAGCAAAATGTTGCAGCAGCAAACCGGTATGACGGGTGTCTTCTGCGGCAATAAGATCAACAGCCTGCAACACGTCCAGCGCACGTTGGGTGATGTCGCCAAGATTACCAATTGGCGTGGGCACAATGTAGAGTTTGCCCTGAGAATTGTCCGCTGTTTCGCGTTGTTTCATTGTTTAGTCCGTATTGCCGATTTAATATTGAGCATTGAGCTAAAAAAATATCACTGGATACTTATGGTACCGTCAACATTTCTTCGTTCTAAAGCCGCGCGCTGCCTGCCTGTTATGCTGGCAGCGTTACTTTTCGCCGGCTGTGGCACTCAGCAAAGCGCCGATCAGAGCACCGCGCACCTTGAAGGCAGCGCACAGGCTGATTCCGGCTACTATCTGCAGCAGATGCAGCAAAGTTCAGATGATAGCAAGACCAACTGGCAATTACTCGCCATTCGTGCACTGCTGAAAGAGGGCAAGAGCCAGCAGGCGCTGGAGCTTTACGGCCAGCTGCCGCAGAATCTGAACAATACTCAGTCTCGTGAGCAGGCGCTGCTTGGCGCGGAGATTAAGCTCGCACAGAAAGATTTTGCCGGGGCGCAGGCGTTGCTGGCAAAAATCGATGTCGCCAGCCTGGAAAAAAATCAGCAGGCGCGCTACTGGCAGGACGTGATTGTCGCCCAGCAAGGCCAGCCGTCTCTGATTTTGCTGGGGGCGCTCATCGCGCAGGAGCAGTTGCTGACGTCTCCTCAGGATAAGCAGAAAAATATTGATGCCACCTGGCAGGCGCTCTCATCGATGACCAAAGATCAGGCCAATTCGCTGGTCATCAACGCCAATGATAACGTGCTGCAGGGCTGGCTCGACCTCCAGCGCGTCTGGTTTGATAACCGCAACGATCCGGACATGATGAAAGCTGGCATCCAGGACTGGAAAACCCGTTACCCGCATAACCCTGGCGCGAAAATGCTGCCGACGCAGCTGGTTAACGTCCAGAACTTCAAACCGGCTTCCACCGCAAAAATCGCCCTACTGTTGCCGCTGAACGGCCAGGCGGCGGTCTTCGGTCGCACCATTCAGCAAGGTTTTGAAGCAGCAAAAAATGGCAGCGCGGGTTCCGTAAGCGGTAATGCCGTGCCGGAACAAACGGCTCAGGCGGCTAATGTGCAGGACAACACCGTAGTCAGCCCTTCTCAGGCTGAAGTGACCGATTTGACCACCAGCCAGCCAGCCGTCGGTACTCAGGCAAATCCCGTTCAGGCCCCCACCTCTGCGGCGCCGGCTCCTCAGCAAACAACAGCACCTGAGCAACAGCCAGCAAACGCAACTCCTGCTGCACAGCCCGCAGCACCGATGAATACTTCGCCCACCGCGCAGCCTGCGGTGCAATCATCCGTAGAGCCAACCGCTCAGCCAGCCGTGGCAACGGCACCAGCCGCACCCTCCGCTGAGCTGAAAGTCTATGACACCACCACCGCACCTCTGGACCAGATTTTAAATCAGGCTCAACAGGATGGCGTTTCCCTCGTGGTCGGTCCGCTGCTGAAGCCCGACGTTGACTCGTTGGTGAAGAGCAATACCAGCCTGAACGTCCTGGCGCTGAACCAGCCGGAAAGCGTGCAGAATAAAGCGAACGTCTGCTATTTTGCGCTCTCGCCGGAAGATGAAGCCCGCGATGCCGCGCGCCATATCCACGATCAGGGCAAGCAGTCTCCGCTGATCCTGATCCCGCGCAGCGCCTTTGGCGATCGTGTCGCCACAGCGTTCGCTCAGGAGTGGCAGAAAAACGGCGGCGGCGTTGTCCTGCAGCAGAAATTTGGCTCGGCCAATGAACTGCGCGGCAACGTGAACGGCGGCGGCGGTATCGCCCTGACCGGTAGCCCGGTGAGCGCCAGCCTGCCTCAGCAGCAGAGCGTAACCATCGGCGGCCTGACGATCCCGGCCCCACCGAGCGACGCGCAAATCACCGGCGGTGGTAAAGTGGATGCGGTATATATCGTGGCCACACCGGAAGAAATTGCCTACATCAAGCCGATGATTGCGATGCGCAACGGCAGCCAGAGCGGCGCAACGCTTTATGCCAGCTCCCGCAGCGCACAGGGCACCGCTGGCCCGGATTTCCGTCTGGAGATGGATGGCCTGCAGTTCAGCGAAATTCCGATGCTGGCAGGCAGCAACCCGGCGCTGATGCAGCAGGCGCTGAGCGCCGTACGTAACGACTACTCGCTGGCCCGCCTGTACGCCATGGGCGTAGACGCCTGGACGTTAGCGAACCACTTCTCGCAGATGCGCCAGGTGCCGGGTTTCGAAGTCAACGGTAACACCGGCGATCTGACCGCCGATCAGGATTGTGTGATCAACAGGAAGTTGTCATGGCTCAAATACCAGCAGGGACAGATGGTGCCGGCAAACTAAGCCGTAAACAGACCGGCGAGGCGTGGGAACAGCAGGCGCGTCGCTATCTGGAAAGCAAAGGACTGCGCTTTATCGCCGCCAACGTGCATGCGCGCGGCGGCGAGATCGATCTGATAATGAAAGACGGAGCAGTAACAGTATTTGTGGAAGTCCGTTATCGCACTTCCGCCCGCTTTGGCGGCGCGGCCGCCAGCGTGACGCGCAGCAAACAATCAAAATTATTACAGACCGCTCGCTTGTGGCTTGCCCGCCACAATGGGAGTTTTGAAACTACGGATTGTCGTTTCGATGTGGTAGCCTTCACCGGCAGTCAGATCGAATGGTTGAAAAACGCCTTTGGCGAATAGCGTCAATTAAGAATGTAAGGGATATCGTGCTCGACAGAATTAAAGCCTGCTTTACCGAAAGCATTCAGACCCAAATCGCCGCCGCAGAAGCGCTTCCGGACGCTATTTCCCGGGCCGCGATGACGCTGGTACAGTCCCTGCTTAACGGCAACAAAATCCTCTGTTGTGGCAATGGCACCTCCGCCGCCAACGCACAGCATTTTGCTGCCTGTATGATCAACCGTTTTGAGACAGAGCGCCCTGGTTTACCTGCGATTGCACTTAATACCGATAATGTGGTCTTAACGGCGATTGCAAACGACCGTCTGCACGACGAAGTGTATGCCAAACAGGTTCGTGCGCTCGGCCACGCGGGGGACGTGCTGCTGGCAATTTCCACCAAAGGCAACAGCCGCGACATCGTGAAAGCCGTGGAGGCTGCCGTGACGCGCGACATGACCATTGTGGCGCTCACCGGCTATGACGGCGGTGAGCTCGCCGGGCTGCTCGGCCCTCAGGATGTGGAAATCCGCATTCCCTCGCACCGTGGAGCACGCATTCAGGAGATGCACATGCTGACGGTAAACTGTTTATGCGATCTGATTGATAACACCCTCTTCCCACACCAGGACGATTAAGGAGTACTCATGAAGGCATTTTCGCCCCTCGCGGTTATTATTTCCGCGCTGCTGCTTCAGGGATGCGTTGCGGCAGCGGTAGTTGGTACAGCTGCGGTCGGCACTAAAGCAGCCACCGATCCCCGCACCGTGGGAACCCAGGTCGATGACAGCACGCTCGAACTGCGCGTGAACAGCGCCCTGAACAAAGATGAACAGCTGAAGAAAGAAGCACGCGTGAACGTGATGGCATGGCAGGGCAAAGTCCTGCTGACCGGCCAGTCACCGACAACCGATCTGGCCGCTCAGGCTAAGCAGATCGCCATGGGCGTCGAAGGCACGACCGAAGTATTTAACGAAATTCGTCAGGGCCAGCCGATTGGTCTGGGCACCGCCTCTTCGGATACCTGGATCACCACCAAAGTTCGCTCCCAGCTGTTGGGCAGCGATCAGGTGAAATCCTCGGCGGTAAAAGTCACTACGGAAAACGCAGAAGTGTTCCTGATGGGTAGCCTGACCGAACGCGAAGGCAAAGCCGCGGCGGATATTGCCAGCCGCGTTAGCGGAGTGAAGCACGTCACCACCGCCTTTACCATTATCCAGTAAACCCTTGCCGGGCTTGAGACTTTAGTTGCCTGATGGCGCTACGCTTATCAGGCCTGGAGGATTCGAATTAAAGGGAATCACAGGCCGGATAAGGCGTTTACGCCGCCATCCGGCAGAAACACAAAGCGGTTTGTCTCCATCTGAAGCCCGGCAAATGTTTACTACAGCAGCGCAATCCCGCCCGTCACAATCCCCGCCAGCGCCACCAGCCCGGCAGAGAGCCACAGCGCTTTAGCCGGAAACGCTTTACGCAGCATGATGAGCGACGGCAGGCTTAGCGCAGGCAGCGTAATCAGTAACGCAAGCCCGGGCGCCACGCCCATTCCGGCAAGCATCATAGTCTGAACAACAGGGATTTCCGCTGCGGTGGGGATCACAAACAGGCAACCAGCGACCGCCATCGCAATCACCCAGAACAGCGTATTGCCCACTGCGCCATCGGCATGCGGGAACAGCCAGACGCGCGCGGCCCCGAGGATCAGCACCGCCACGATATAAACCGGGATCGTATTCCAGAACAGCACCCACAGCGCTTTTCCCCAGCGAACCAGAAACGGCGTGGTCTCAGCCTCTGACAAAACGTCAGGCACTACGGGCTGCACGGCGGCGGGCTCTTTTACCCATTTCTGCACCAGCGTGGCGACAATCAGCACCGTCGCGAATCCTGCGACTAACCGGATCAGGGTAAACTGCCAGCCAAGTACAAACCCCATAAAAATCAGCGTGGCCGGGTTCAGCAGCGGATTGCCAAGCCAGAACGCCAGCGCCCCGCCCATCGAAACCTGCTGGCGGCGCATTCCGGCCGCAACCGGCGCAGCACAGCAGGTACACATCATGCCCGGCAGGGAAAACAGCGTGCCAAACAGCGTGCCGCGAAACCGTGGTTGTCCAAGTGTGCGCATCAACCAGTCGCGTGGGATCAATACCTGTATCAGCGAACCCAGCAATACGCCCAGCACAGCGGCTTTCCATACGGCAAGAAAATAAACCATCGCGTAATCCAGTGCCGCCCGCAGCGGATTCTCAGCCGCCTGAGCCAGGATGGATTTTCCGATGCTGTGGGTGTCTGCGGCGGTGAAAGCTTTACCGTAATAGGGCTGCCATTTCACATACCAAAGGCCGACGATAACAACGAGGAAAAACAGGGCAGGCTTCCACCACGCCAGTGGAGATGCCGCCTGAGAGGAAGACTGACCAGCCATACCGTACTCCGGAAAGGAAAGTGATAGTGGAGCCGAATCTTACGCCTGGCGTGCCGCTATTTCACGTAATTTTGCTGAGGTTAACACGGTGACGCCGGGTCTGGCGGGTTCCAGCGCCTCGGTCAGCAGCGCCCGTGCCACATCGCGCGCTTCAATGGATTTCCAGTTTCCGGGCAGAAGTGAGAACACCGGAGCCAAAAGGGATTCGTTCAGGCGTCGTCGATCGCGATCGCCAAGCAACATAGACGGGCGAGCAATCGTCAGCTGCGGCCAGTTCTGGGCGATCAGCGCCTCTTCCATTTCGCCTTTCACACGATTATATAAAAATGGTGAGTGAGCATTCGCTCCTATCGCACTGACCACCAGCATGTGTTTGGCTCCAAGGCGCTGCCCGGTTAGCGCAGTGTCCACCACCAGCGTGTAATCGGCGTGCACGAAAGCCTCTTTGCTCCCCGCTTCACGACGCGTGGTGCCCAGACAGCAAAAAACAATATCAACCGGGGCCGTCACCTGCGCCAGCGCATCGGTGAGCTGGGGATCCCAGGGATTGAGAACATCGACCGGCTTATCCGGGAGAGGACGCCGGGTCGCGGCGGTAATCCGGGTGATGCGCGGTTCCTGAACCATCATTCGCAGTAAGTGCCCACCAACCAGCCCCGTGGCACCAGTAATCAGTACATGACTCATCATTCCTCCTTTGCAGATTATTCCGTGTTGAGAATTCAACGACAGCACCCAGACTTAATACTCTGAGTCATTATTGACCATTCTGGAGAATCTATATCTCTGAAATCAGAACAACGGAGGAATGATGAGCAAGAAAATCGCAGTCCTGATCACCGATGAGTTTGAAGATTCAGAGTTTACCTCGCCCGCCACCGAGTTCAAAAAAGCAGGTCATGAAGTTATCACTATTGAAAAGCAGGCGGGTAAACAGGTTAAAGGCAAAAAGGGCGATGCCGTGGTGGTTATCGATAAAGCCATTGATGATGTACGCCCGGCAGACTTTGATGCGCTGCTGTTGCCCGGCGGCTATTCGCCGGACCAGCTTCGCGGCGATGAGCGTTTTGTCACTTTCACGCGCGACTTTGTGAACAGCGGTAAGCCCGTCTTTGCCATTTGCCATGGCCCACAGCTGCTGATCAGCGCCGATGTGATTCGGGGCAGGAAACTGACTGCCGTGAAGCCGATTGTGGTGGATGTGAAAAACGCCGGGGGGGATTTTTACGATCGCGAAGTGGTGGTCGACAACAATCAGCTGGTGACCAGCCGCACGCCGGACGATTTACCGGCGTTTAACCGCGAGGCGCTGGTGCTACTCGGCAGATAACTGACGTTGCCAGTGGAATTTTTTTCCAAAGCCCAGCGTGTTGTCGGTGAATTTCAGTTCATCAATACGAATTTCCCAGACCGGCGCGGGCATCATTCTGGCAACAGGAAAACGGCGAAGGTAGCGCTGGCGAGCAGCGGTGCTCTCTTCGCCTTCCAGCAGACGAATCTCTCCGCAAAACTGCACTCCACGAATTAGCGCTACGTTTTTAGGCTGCCCGTTAACGGTGCCGGCAACGGTCGCACGTCTGCCGCTCATTTGCGCATGGCGGGTAGACTCTTCGCTGAGCAGCCAGAACACCACTTTTTCACGATCGTAGAGATAAAACGCGCTGGCAGCCCACAGATTGCCATCCTTTGCCACGCTCCAACTGACAACGTGCTGTTTTTCCAGCCATCGGCTGGCGATTGCCAGTGACTCCATTTTTGCTCTCCCCCGTGCTATGGTGCGCTCACCTTAACACAGGAGCCGAAACGTGTGCTGGTTTGTCTATTTGGTTCGAAGCGCGGATAACCGCCTGTATACGGGCATCACCACCGACGTGGAACGCCGCCTTTCAGAGCATCAGTCAGGAAAAGGCGCGAAGGCGCTGCGAGGAAAAGGTGAGCTTACGCTGGCCTTTGCCAAAGAAGTGGGCGATCGCTCACTGGCCTTACGGGTGGAATATCAGATAAAGCAGTTGACGAAGCGCCAGAAAGAGCGCCTCGTCCTCGGGGATGAATCGTTTGAGACGCTGCTGTCGGGTCTCAGAAGCGATTGAAGTGGTCGCAGTATTCGACCAGGCCATGCACGCCGTTAAGGGCATCGTCGGCCAGAGGACGAACCTGGAACGCCGCTTCGGTGCCCGGCCAGCGGCAGCGTAAATCAAAGCGTGCAGCCGGTTCGAAACCGAGCTTGCCGTACAGCGCCGGGTCGCCAAGAGTGACAACGGCGGCGTAGCCAAACTCGTTGAGCGAATCGAGCCCTTCGAACACCAGCTGACGACCAATGCCCTGCCCCTGGTACTCCTTCGCCACAGCCAGCGGCGCCAGGCCAACCCACTGAAGCTCTTCGCCCTCAACGCTGACCGGGCTGAAGGCCACGTAGCCAACCACTTGCCCCTCGTCATCCGTCGCGACCAGGCCCAGCGTAATCAGGCCATCTTCCCGTAGGGAATGCACCAGATCCGCTTCGCCGTCGCCCGCAAATTCACGGCGCAGCAGCGCGTCAATACCTGGCGCGTCGATTCCAATTTCCACTCGAATCAGCATGGCTCACCTACCGATGTGTTTCTGGTTTGTGGCGGATTCTGCAATCCGGCCTCAACAAAGTCCGCCAGCTGCATCAGCATGATACGCAGTGCTTTTGGCATCTGCTCAAGCTCAATGGCGTCCATCAGGTTTTTGACATACAGCCCAAGCTCCGTGTCGCCTTCAATCACCAGGCGGCGCTGGAAGAAGAGCGTATCCGGATCCTGCTTACGGGCCGCAATCATCAGCAGATCGCTGGCGTCTGCGCTGAAGCTCACGTCGGCATCAGCGCTATGGCTGACGACCAGGCGGTCATTCTCAACGGAGGTGAACCAGCGCAGGCCGATGTCGCGCACCTCAATGCTTAACCAGCGGCCTTCCAGAAAATCCAGTTCGCCATCCGCCAGTGCCTGGCGGAACTGCCAGCTTAGCACCTGTTCCAGGACCTGACGTTTTAGCGCGAACGGTGTGACTTTTACCGGAACGCTCATCAGAGTCGGGCCCATTTGTACCAGGCGTGAACGCAGTTTATCCAACACGAGCTTTACTCCCTCAATGCAATAGTCCGTTTATTTTGCCATATCCGCCAGACAACATAGCGGCGTATATCAACAATTCTGTCAGTAGCCATTACGTACGAATGACACCCTGAATGCGCTTTTAACTGCCTCAAATCAAAAATTGTCGACGAGAGGTTAACTAAAATCCTCGTTCGTTAACAATCGCGGCCCTTGGGTCGCTGCTTTCAGGAAACATTATGGAGCTGCTCTGTCCTGCCGGAAACCTCCCGGCGCTTAAGGCGGCCATCGAAAACGGTGCCGATGCGGTGTATATCGGACTGAAAGATGATACCAACGCCCGCCATTTTGCCGGTCTGAACTTTACCGAAAAAAAACTGCAGGAAGCGGTCAATTTTGTTCACCAGCATCGCCGCAAGCTGCATATTGCCATTAATACGTTCGCTCACCCGGACGGCTACGCCCGCTGGCAGCGCGCGGTGGATATGGCCGCTCAGCTCGGCGCCGATGCGCTGATTCTTGCCGACATCGCGATGCTTGAATATGCCGCCGAGCGCTACCCACACATCGAGCGTCACGTTTCCGTTCAGGCTTCGGCCACCAATGAAGAGGCCGTTCGCTTCTATCATCGTCACTTTGACGTGGCTCGCGTTGTGCTGCCGCGCGTACTTTCTATTCATCAGGTTAAGCAACTCGCGCGCACCACGCCAGTTCCGCTGGAAGTTTTTGCTTTCGGCAGCCTGTGCATTATGGCTGAAGGCCGCTGCTATCTCTCCTCTTATTTAACGGGGGAGTCGCCGAATACCGTGGGGGCATGTTCCCCGGCGAAGTATGTTCGCTGGCAGCAAACGCCTCAGGGCCTGGAGTCACGCCTGAACGACGTGCTGATTGACCGCTATCAGGACGGCGAGAACGCAGGCTATCCAACCCTGTGTAAAGGCCGCTATCTGGTGGACGGCGAGCGCTATCACGCACTGGAAGAACCGACCAGCCTCAACACGCTGGAGCTGCTGCCGGAACTGCTTGCTGCCAACATCGCCTCGGTGAAAATCGAAGGCCGCCAGCGTAGCCCGGCGTACGTCAGCCAGGTGACGAAAGTGTGGCGTCAGGCCATCGACCGCTGCATGGCCAATCCGCAAAACTTCGTGCCGCAGCCCGCCTGGATGGAGGCGCTCGGCGCCATGTCCGAAGGCACCCAGACCACGCTTGGAGCCTACCACCGCAAGTGGCAGTAAGGAATACGATGAAATATTCATTGGGACCAGTCCTTTACTACTGGTCAAAAGAGACGCTGGAGGATTTCTACCAGCAGGCGGCTCAGAGCAGCGCCGACACGATTTACCTCGGTGAAGCGGTGTGCAGCAAGCGCCGCTCCACCAAAGTGGGCGACTGGCTGGAGATGGCAAAGTCGCTTGCGGGCAGCGGCAAACAGGTCGTCATTTCAACGCTGGCGCTGGTGCAGGCATCGTCTGAACTTAACGAGCTGAAGCGCTACGTCGACAACGGTGATTTCCTGCTGGAAGCCAGCGATCTTGGGGTAGTGAACCTGTGCGCCGATCGCAAGCTGCCCTTCGTCGCCGGTCATGCGCTGAACTGCTACAACGCGGTCACGCTCCGCCTGCTGCAAAAGCAGGGCATGATGCGCTGGTGCATGCCGGTGGAGCTTTCCCGCGACTGGCTGGTGAATTTACTCCAGCAGTGCGAAGCGCTGGGGATCCGCGATAAGTTTGAGGTCGAAGTACTGAGCTATGGCCATCTGCCGCTCGCGTATTCTGCCCGCTGTTTCACCGCGCGTTCGGAAGATAAACCGAAGGACGAGTGTGAAACCTGCTGCATCAAGTACCCGAACGGGCGCGATATGCTGTCGCAGGAAAACCAGCAGGTGTTTGTGCTGAACGGCATTCAGACCATGAGCGGCTACGTCTATAACCTTGGCAACGAGCTCAAATCGATGCAGGGACTGGTGGATATGGTGCGCCTGTCACCGCTCGGGATGGAGACGTTCGCCATGATCGACGCCTTCCGCGCTAATGAAAACGGCGCAGCCCCGCTCGCCCTGGAAGCGCACAGCGACTGTAACGGCTACTGGAAGCGTCTGGCTGGGCTGGAATTACAGGCCTGATAAGCGCAGCTCCATCAGGCATTTTCTGCCCGTTAGCCATTTTATAAAGCTCACTTTGTTAACTACGGTTATCATTTTTTAATGCACTATTAAAAAATATGCCGATGACAAAGTGAGCCGTTATGACTGACAAACAAATTGCGTTTTCGGTGCTCGATCTGGCACCGATCCCCCAGGGTTCTTCCGCAAAAGAAGCCTTTTCTCATTCGCTCGATCTCGCCCGCCTCGCCGAGAAGGGCAGCTATCATCGCTACTGGTTAGCCGAACACCACAACATGACCGGGATCGCCAGCGCCGCCACCTCCGTGCTGATTGGCTATCTGGCCGCCAATACCACGACGCTGCATCTGGGCTCGGGCGGCGTAATGCTGCCTAACCACTCCCCGCTGGTGATTGCTGAGCAGTTCGGTACGCTGAACACGCTCTATCCTGGCCGTATCGATTTGGGCTTAGGCCGCGCGCCGGGCAGCGATCAGCCGACCATGCGCGCACTGCGTCGCCATATGGGCGGCGATATTGATAACTTCCCACGCGATGTGGCGGAACTGGTTGACTGGTTTGATGCCCGTGACCCGCACCCGCAGGTGCGCCCGGTGCCGGGCTATGGTGAAAAAATTCCGGTATGGCTGTTGGGCTCGAGCCTGTACAGCGCCCAGCTTGCCGCTCAGCTCGGTCTGCCGTTTGCCTTCGCCTCTCACTTCGCGCCGGACATGCTGTTCCAGGCGCTGCATCTCTACCGCACGCAGTTCAAACCCTCTGAGCGCCTGGCAAAACCTTATGCGATGGTGTGCATCAATATCATCGCCGCCGACAGCAACCGCGACGCGGAATTCCTTTTTACTTCCATGCAGCAGGCGTTTACGAATTTACGTCGCGGTGAAACCTCGCAGCTGCCGCCGCCGATTCAGAATATGGATCAGTTCTGGTCGCCCTCTGAAAAATACGGCGTCGATAACGCGCTCGGTATGTCGCTGGTGGGTGATAAAGCGAAGATTCGCCACGGGCTTGAGTCAGTGTTGCGTGAAACGCAGGCGGACGAAATCATGGTTAACGGGCAGATCTTCGATCATCAGGCGCGCTTGCATTCATTCGATCTGGCGATGCAGGTGAAAGAAGAATTAGTGGGGTAATTTTTTGCCGGATGGCGGCTACGCCTTATCCGGCCTGTTGGATGCTGTAGGCCCGGTAAGCGTAGCGCCACCGGGCATTTTGGTTACTGATAAACCGGCAACAGGTTAAAGCTCGACAGGAAATGCACTACCGCATTGCCGATACCAAAGACCAGGATCAGCGCAATCATCGGTTTGCCGCCCCAGACGCGGAACTGCGGGCTGCCAAAGCGCTTGCGGGATTTACGTGCCAGCAGTGCCGGAACGATTGCCGCCCAGATGGTTGCCGCGAGGCCTGCATAACCAATCGCGTACAGGAACCCATTTGGCCACAGCAGGCCGCCAGCGATTGGCGGCGCGAAGGTCAGTAACGCCGTCTTAAAACGTCCCAATCCCGAATCATCAAACTTGAACAGATCGGCCAGGTAGTCGAACAGGCCAAGCGTCACGCCAAGGAAAGAGCTGGCCACCGCAAAGTTAGAGAACACAACCAGCAGCAGATCCAGGCTGCGGCTGTTCAGAACACCGCTCAGCGCCTGTACCAGCACGTCAATGTTGCCGCCCTTCTGGGCGATGCCGATAAATTCAGGACGAGGGATATTCCCCATCGTACCCAGCAGCCAGACAACGTACAGACCGAGCGCCAGTAGCGTACCGTAGACCAGGCACTTCACGATGGTCTGCGGGTCTTTGCCGTAATACTTCATCAGGCTCGGCACGTTGCCGTGGTAGCCGAAGGATGCCAGGCAGAACGGCAGCGTCATCAGCAGATAAGGCAGATACGAGGTGTTCTGCTGCGCGACGTTGAACAGCGTGGGTGCTTCAACGTGGCCGAGCAGGCTGCCAAACGTCAGGAAGAAAGTGATCACTTTCGCCCCCAGCACAATCGCCGTCATGCGGCTGACCGCTTTAGTACTGAGCCACACAACAAAGGCCACCAGCAGGGCAAAACCAAAACCGGCAAGGCGCGGCGGAACATTCAGCGACATTTCACTGAACGTGTGGTGCAGGATCGAGCCGCTCGCCGAGATATAGGCATAGGTCAGGATATAGAGCACAAAGGCGATCGACAGGCCGTTAATCAGGTTCCAGCGCTTGCCCAGCAGATCTTTGGTGATAGTGTCAAAGCTCGAACCTGTGCGGTAGTTAAGGTTAGCCTCAAGGATCATCAGCCCGGAGTGCAGCATACAAAACCAGGTAAATACCAGCGCCGCCAGCGACCAGAAGAACCACGCCCCGGACATGACCACCGGCAGCGAGAACATGCCTGCCCCGATAATGGTGCCGCCGATGATCACCACTCCGCCAATCAATGATGGCCGGGTGGCTGTGGTAGTGAGTGTCGCCATGTTACTGCTCTCCTGAAAAATCGTGCTGCCTGTTTACGCGAAGCACTGTACCAGTACACGAGTACAATTGGAATAAAAAAAGCCCCGATAACTATAACCGGGGCTGTATCGTTTACTTTACGTCAGCAAACGTAGTTTTTTATCGGGCAATTACGCTTCAGTCGGACGACGACGTACTGGCGCATCATCACGACGTGGTGCACGACCACCTTCGCGACGCTCACCGCTGAAACGGCCTGCGCCACCTTCACGGCGTTCACCGCTGAAGCGACGACCTTCACCGCGACCGCCTTCACGACGCTCACCGCCAAAGCCACGACCACCGTTACCGCCACGACGCTCACCGCCGCTGTGAGGCTGTGCATCACCCAGCAGCTGCATGTTCATCGGCTTGTTCAGGATGCGGGTACGCGTGAAGTGCTGCAGTACTTCGCCCGGCATGCCTTTCGGCAGTTCGATCGTAGAGTGGGTGCCGAACAGCTTGATGTTGCCGATATAACGGCTGCTGATGTCACCTTCGTTCGCGATAGCACCAACGATGTGACGTACTTCAACACCGTCATCACGACCCACTTCAATGCGATACAGCTGCATATCGCCCACGTCACGACGTTCGCGACGCGGACGATCTTCACCGTTACGATCGCCACGCGGACCACGATCGTTACGGTCGTTACGGTCTCCACGACGTTCGAAACGATCGTCACGATCGCGGAATTCACGCTTAGGACGCATCGGCGCATCTGGTGGAACGATCAGGGTACGTTCGCCCTGGGCCATTTTCAGCAATGCTGCGGCCAGAGTTTCCATATCCAGTTCGCCTTCAGACCCTTCCGGCTGCATTTTGGTCAGCAGGTTACGGTACTGATCCAGATCGCTGCTTTCCAGCTGCTGCTGTACTTTGGCCGCGAATTTTTCCAGACGACGTTTGCCCAGCAGTTCTGCGTTTGGCAGTTCGACTTCAGGAATGGTCAGCTTCATCAGACGTTCGATGTTGCGCAGCAGACGACGCTCGCGGTTCTCAACGAACAGCAGCGCACGGCCAGCACGACCCGCACGACCGGTACGACCGATACGGTGAACGTAAGACTCGGTATCCATAGGGATATCGTAGTTAACCACCAGGCTGATACGCTCAACGTCCAGGCCACGAGCCGCAACGTCGGTCGCGATCAGGATGTCCAGACGACCGTCTTTCAGGCGATCCAGAGTCTGCTCACGCAGGGACTGGTTCATGTCACCGTTCAGCGCGGCGCTGTTGTAACCGCTGCGCTCCAGCGCTTCAGCCACTTCCAGGGTCGCATTTTTGGTACGAACGAAGATAATCGCCGCGTCAAAATCTTCTGCTTCCAGGAAACGCACCAGCGCTTCGTTCTTACGCATGCCCCAGACGGTCCAGTAGCTCTGGCTGATGTCAGGGCGGGTCGTTACGCTGGATTGAATGCGAACTTCCTGCGGCTCTTTCATGAAGCGACGGGTAATGCGACGGATAGCTTCCGGCATCGTTGCGGAGAACAGCGCGGTCTGATGACCTTCCGGGATCTCCGCCATAATGGTTTCTACGTCTTCGATGAAGCCCATGCGCAGCATTTCGTCAGCTTCATCCAGAACCAGACCGCTCAGCTTAGAGAGGTCCAGAGTGCCGCGTTTCAGGTGATCCAGCAGACGACCCGGCGTACCGACGACGATCTGTGGGCCCTGACGCAGAGCGCGTAACTGCACGTCATAACGCTGGCCACCGTAAAGGGCAACCACGTTTACGCCGCGCATGTGTTTGGAGAAATCCGTCATCGCTTCAGCAACCTGTACCGCCAGTTCGCGGGTCGGTGCCAGCACCAGAATCTGTGGTGCTTTCAGCTCAGGATCAAGATTGTTGAGCAGCGGAAGAGAGAACGCTGCAGTTTTCCCGCTGCCGGTCTGGGCCATACCCAGAACGTCGCGGCCACCCAGCAGGTGAGGAATACACTCAGCCTGGATTGGAGATGGTTTTTCGTAACCCAGATCGGTAAGGGCTTCAAGGATAGGAGCCTTCAGGCCCAGATCTGCAAAAGTGGTTTCGAATTCAGCCATGTAGTACGTGTGCCTCAAAATCAATGGCGGCCAGTCTACATAACTCATCGTGAAAACTTAGGGTCATTTTCATTGAAAAGTGTGAACCGGCTCAAATTAGGTGGATTAACGAACAATAAAGCCCTCACCCGTGAAGGTGATGGCAATCAAAAAAGATTATGGGCTGATTTGTTCGTCAGCTATTGCTGGTCCGATTCTGCCAGGTCATCTTGCTCCTGGCCCAAGAGCGCTAATTCCAACAATGCGTATCGGTGCTCAACGAAGTTATGAACGTTGTTAGCAACCGCCAGTTTGAACAGTGCCGCAGCGCTGTCCTTGTCCCCCAGACTTAGGTAGTACTTACCTAAATAGAAGTTTGTTTCACTGAGATGCTCAGCGAGCGAGGTGTTATCCGTTGCGTCTGCCTTCAGTCTGTCCATCAGCGTTGCTTCGCTAATGTTACCGAGGTAGAACTCGACAATGTTCCATCCCCATTGCTCTTTGTCCGATTTTTCGAAGCGCTGCTTAAGCGCTACAACAGCCTGCTTCTCATCGAGCTTCTGCTCAACGATGTAAAGCCACAGACTACGGAAAGGATCATTGGGATCGTCTTGATAAAACGCCAGCAGATCATCTTGCGCTAACTTATCACGACCACCGTAATACAATGCGATGCCGCGATTTAAGTATGCGTAATTGTAAGTTGGATCAAGCTCAAGTACAGAATCAAACGCTTCATAGGCAGCATCAAAATTGCCTGCCTGCGTTAAATAAATGCCTAAGTAATTGAATACTTCAGGCATATCGGGTCTGATAGCCAGCGCTTGCGAAAAATCGTTACGCGCCAGTGCCCTCAAACCGAGACTATCATACAACACTCCGCGCTCATATAAAAGCTGTGCGCGTTCATCATCGGTTAAAGCCCGACTGGCAAGAATCTGTTCCATACGGGCCAGAATCACTTCCTGCTGTAAAGTCGGTTGCAATGGTACCGCCAGAACTTCACTCTTACGCCAGGCAGAGTTGCTGCATCCTGCCAGCGTGAGTGCTGTCGCAACGAAACACCAGCGCAAAAAAGGCTTCATTTCCCACTCCCGAAGACAACAATTGGATGAACGTCCTGTTCCCCGGCTGCTAACAAGCGTCCTGCCCGGGATACGCCCTCCGCAACGGCGGAGGGCTAACGGCAACCTTACTCGCCCTGTTCCGCTGCCGGTGCTTCCGGCGCGGCCGCAGGCTGAGTCTGCTCGGTCGCTTCTTTAATGCTCAGACGTACGCGGCCCTGACGATCAACTTCCAGAACTTTCACCGGTACTTCCTGGCCCATCTGCAGATAGTCAGTCACTTTCTCTACGCGCTTATCGGCGATCTGAGAGATATGAACCAGACCTTCTTTACCGCCACCGATCGCCACGAATGCACCGAAGTCGACGATGCGAGTCACTTTACCGTTGTAGATACGACCCACTTCGATTTCAGCAGTGATCTCTTCAATACGGCGAATGGCGTAGGCCGCTTTGTCACCGTCGGTCGCTGCGATTTTAACGGTACCGTCATCTTCGATTTCGATGGTGGTGCCAGTTTCTTCCGTCAGCGCACGGATCACAGAACCGCCTTTACCGATAACATCTTTGATCTTATCTGGGCTGATCTTAATCGTGTGGATACGCGGTGCGAACTCAGAGATATCGCCACGCGGTGCGTTGATTGCCTGTTCCATCACGCCCAGGATATGCAGACGCGCACCTTTAGCCTGATTCAGAGCAACCTGCATGATCTCCTTGGTGATACCTTCAATTTTGATATCCATCTGCAGCGCAGAGATACCGTCGCGGGAGCCCGCTACTTTGAAGTCCATATCGCCCAGGTGATCTTCATCACCGAGGATGTCAGACAGCACAACGAAGTTGTCGCCTTCTTTCACCAGACCCATTGCGATACCTGCAACGGCAGATTTCACCGGCACGCCTGCGTCCATCAGTGCCAGAGAAGCACCGCATACGGAAGCCATGGAGGAAGAACCATTGGATTCGGTAATTTCAGAAACCACACGTACGGTGTACGGGAATTCTTCGGTGGTTGGCATGACTGCCAGCACGCCGCGCTTCGCCAGACGACCGTGACCAATTTCACGACGCTTCGGAGAACCGACCATGCCGGTTTCGCCTACGGAGTACGGAGGGAAGTTGTAGTGGAACAGGAAGCTGTCAGTACGCTCGCCCATCAGTTCGTCGATGTTCTGTGCGTCACGCGCCGTACCCAGAGTTGCCGTTACCAGCGCCTGAGTTTCGCCACGGGTGAACAGCGCGGAACCGTGAGTACGCGGCAGTACGCCAGTGCGCACGTCCAGACCACGGATCATGTCTTTTTCACGGCCATCGATACGCGGTTCGCCAGCCAGTACGCGGCTACGAACGGCATTTTTCTCGATGTCGTGCAGGATGTCGCTCAACTCGTTTGCGTCCAGCGATTCGTCTTCTGCAACCAGAGTCGCGATGACTTCAGATTTGATAGCATCAACCTGGGCATAACGCTCCTGCTTGTCGGTGATGCGGTAAGCATCGCTCAGACGTGCTTTAGCCAGTTCAGAAACGCGTGCATTCAGCGCTTCGTTAACGGCTTCTGGCTGCCAGTCCCAACGTGGTTTACCGGCTTCTTTCACCAGGTCGTTGATGTTCTGAATAACAACCTGCTGCTGCTCGTGACCGAACACCACAGCGCCCAGCATCTGATCTTCGCTCAGCAGCTCTGCTTCGGATTCAACCATCAGCACAGCGGCTTCAGTACCGGCAACAACCAGATCCAGTTTGCTGGTTTTCAGCTCTTCCTGGGTTGGGTTCAGCACGTACTGGTCGTTGATGTAACCAACGCGAGCGGCACCAATTGGGCCGTTGAATGGAATACCGGACAGCGACAGCGCAGCGGATGCACCGATCATTGCCACGATATCCGGGTTAACCTGTGGGTTTACGGAAACAACGGTCGCGATAACCTGAACTTCGTTAACGAAGCCTTCCGGGAACAGCGGGCGAACCGGGCGGTCAATCAGACGCGCGATCAGGGTTTCGCCTTCGCTTGGACGGCCTTCACGACGGAAGAAACCACCCGGGATTTTACCGGCAGCGTAGGTACGCTCCTGGTAGTTAACGGTCAGAGGGAAGAAGTCCTGGCCTGGTTTCGCTTTTTTCTGACCAACAACGGTCACGAAGACCGCAGTGTCATCCATGCTAACCATAACGGCAGCCGTCGCCTGACGTGCCATCATGCCGGTTTCCAGAGTGACCGTGTGCTGGCCATACTGGAATTTACGAACGATCGGATTCAGCAAAATTTTTATCCTTTCAAAATGGTGAGCGCGCATTAGCGAATGCACCGCTCAGAGAACCGATCCTCTTGCATCCTCGCGACTAATGACAGCCTTAACGACTGGTAAGGCTGTCATTAGTCGCGCGAAACTCTGCAATGAAGATCATTTATCGCATCAATACAAACAATACATGAGTTTCAGCCTGATTGCTGCCATCTGGTTGAAAAAAGGGGCCATAAAGGCCCCTCTTTCTGAAACTCGCCAGAATTAGCGACGCAGACCCAGACGCTCGATCAGCGCAGTGTAGCGTGCTACATCTTTACGTTTCAGGTAGTCGAGCAGTTTACGACGCTGAGAAACCATACGCAGCAGACCACGACGGCTGTGGTGATCTTTTTTGTGCTCAGAGAAGTGACCCTGCAGGTGGTTGATCTGAGCGGTCAGCAGTGCAACCTGAACTTCGGTAGAACCGCTGTCGTTAGAACCACGACCAAACTCGGAAACGATTTTTGCTTTAGCTTCAACGCTTAGAGACATTTTAAACTCCAGAATAAAATAGGAAAAAGGGTGCCGATCTCTAATTCAGCGACCCCAGGATTAACGCACTGACGCAGGCTGGCCTTTGTTCAGGCGTTAAGCGGCAATATTCTACCCGCAGCGACCTGTTATCGCAAGGCAGGCGATTATTCCGAATACTCAACCACCAGACGACGCGGGGCAACGCGGCCTTCGTCATCAATTTCACCCATACCGATAAACTTGCCGTCATCGCCTTCCGTCACGCGAACCAGACCACTCACCTGCACGTTCGCCGAACGCACCGGATTGCCGTTTTTAAAGTAAACGGAGGAGGTCAGCGGCAGATTGACGACCGGGAAGTCGGCTGCCGGGCTGTCCATGGGCATCAGCAAAGGATCCAACAGCTGTGCTGCAGGAATATCCTGAGATTCCGCCTGTGCGACCAGCGCCTGCAAATGCTCCAGCGTCACCATCCGCTCGACCGGATAGCGGCTGACGGCCAGACGACGCAGCATGATCACATGCGCACCGCAGCCAAGCTTTTCACCGAGATCGTCGATAATCGTCCGGATGTAAGTCCCTTTTGAGCAGTGGATCTCCAGCTCCAGTTCATCACCTTCGTGGCGAAGGAACAGCAGCTCATACACCGTAATTGGACGAGCTTCGCGAGGCACAGCAATGCCCTGACGGGCATATTCGTAGAGCTTTTTACCCTGATATTTCAGCGCCGAATACATCGATGGCACCTGCATGGTATCGCCGCGGAAGCTTTCCAGCGCGCTCGCCAGATCGGTAGCGCTGAACGTCAGCGGACGCTCTTCCACCACCTGCCCATCGGCATCCGACGTATCGGTACGCTGTCCAAGCTTCGCAATCACGCGATAGCGCTTATCGGAGTCCAGCAGGTACTGGGAAAACTTGGTGGCTTCGCCAAGACAGACCGGCAGCATACCGGTCGCCAGCGGATCCAGCGCGCCGGTGTGCCCGGCGCGGTTAGCGTTATAGAGACGCTTCACCTTTTGCAGCACATCGTTGCTGGACGCCCCCTGCGGTTTATCCAGCAGAAGCACGCCATGAATGTCGCGGCCACGACGACGAGGACGACTCATCAGTCCTCCTTGTTGTCGTCCGGGTTCACACGACGCTCATCGTCATGACGCACCACGTTAGTCACCAGGTTAGACATGCGCATCCCTTCTACCAGCGAGTTATCGTAGAAGAAGGTCAACTCAGGCACGATGCGCAGACGCATTGCTTTACCGAGCAGGCTACGGATGAAGCCTGATGCGTCCTGCAGCGCGCGGATGCCCGCTTTCACCGCAGCTTCATCTTTATCGTTCAGGAAGGTCACGAACACTTTGGCATATGCCAGATCGCGGGAGACTTCCACACCGGAAACGGTCGTCATCAGGCCCAGACGAGGATCTTTGATTTCGCGCTGCAGGATGATAGCAATCTCTTTTTGCAGCTCCTGGGATACGCGCTGCGGGCGACCAAATTCTTTCGCCATAATAAATTCTCCAGACAAAAAAGGGGCTATCAGCCCCTTTTGAAATTCATGCCGGGTGGCGCCTCGCTTACCCGGCCTACAATCTGAACTAATCTGCGGTAGATTAATCGATGCTGCGCTGGATCTCGATGATCTCGAACACTTCGATCATATCGCCGACGCGAACGTCGTTGTAGTTCTTCACGCCGATACCACATTCCATGCCGTTACGGACTTCGTTGGCATCATCTTTGAAGCGGCGCAGAGATTCCAGCTCGCCTTCATAGATAACCACGTTGTCGCGCAGGACGCGGATTGGGTTGTGACGTTTGACCACACCTTCGGTAACCATACAGCCTGCGATAGCACCAAATTTCGGCGATTTGAACACGTCACGCACTTCAGCCAGACCGATGATCTGCTGTTTCAGCTCTGGTGACAGCATGCCGCTCATTGCTGCTTTCACTTCGTCGATCAGGTTATAGATGACGGAGTAGTAACGCAGATCCAGGCTTTCGGCGTCGATTACGCGGCGCGCAGAGGCATCTGCACGGACGTTGAAGCCAACCAGAATCGCGTTGGATGCCGCAGCAAGCGTCGCGTCGGTTTCGGTGATACCACCTACGCCAGAACCGATGATCTTCACTTTCACTTCGTCAGTAGAAAGCTTCAGCAGAGAATCGGAGATCGCTTCGACAGAGCCCTGTACGTCGGCTTTCAGCACAACGTTCACTTCGTGAACTTCGCCTTCGGTCATGTTGGCAAACATGTTTTCCAGCTTGGACTTCTGCTGACGCGCCAGTTTAACTTCACGGAATTTGCCCTGACGATACAGCGCAACTTCACGCGCTTTCTTCTCGTCACGAACAACCGTTACTTCGTCACCGGCAGCCGGAACGCCTGACAGACCGAGGATTTCCACCGGAATAGACGGACCTGCTTCCAGTACTTCCTGACCCAGTTCGTTACGCATCGCACGAACGCGACCGTACTCGAAGCCACACAGCACGATGTCGCCTTTGTGCAGGGTACCTTCACGAACCAGCACGGTAGCAACCGGACCACGACCTTTATCCAGGAAGGATTCGATTACGGCACCGCTTGCCATGCCGTTGCGAACGGCTTTTAGCTCCAGAACTTCAGCCTGCAGCAGGATAGCGTCGAGCAGATCGTCAATACCGGTACCTGCTTTCGCAGACACGTGGACGAACTGGCTCTCGCCGCCCCACTCTTCCGGCATGATGCCGTACTGGGACAGTTCCTGCTTCACGCGGTCTGGATCGGCTTCCAGCTTATCGATTTTGTTCACCGCAACGACAACAGGCACGTTCGCCGCTTTCGCGTGCTGAATAGCTTCGATAGTTTGTGGCATCACGCCATCGTCAGCAGCAACAACCAGGATGACGATATCCGTCGCCTGAGCACCACGAGCACGCATGGAGGTAAACGCGGCGTGGCCCGGAGTATCGAGGAAGGTGATCATCCCTTTAGCATGCTCAACGTGATAAGCACCGATATGCTGGGTAATGCCGCCTGCTTCGCCAGAGGCCACTTTCGTTGAACGAATGTAGTCGAGGAGAGACGTTTTACCGTGGTCAACGTGACCCATAATGGTCACAACCGGTGCACGCGGTTCAGCCGCAGCGCCGGTATCACGGTCACTCATTACCGCTTCTTCCAGCTCGTTTTCACGACGCAGGATAACTTTGTGGCCCATCTCTTCGGCAACCAGCTGTGCGGTTTCCTGGTCGATGACCTGGTTGATGGTGGCCATTGCGCCCAGCTTCATCATCGCTTTGATGACCTGAGAACCTTTAACCGCCATCTTGTTAGCCAGATCGCCAACGGTGATGGTTTCGCCGATCACAACGTCACGGTTAACGGCCTGAGCTGGCTTCTGGAAGCCCTGCTGCAGAGTGGAACCTTTACGTTTGCCACCTTTACCGCCACGAAGGGAAGCGCGAGCTTCTTCGCGATCGGCTTTGGATTCAGCATGTTTGTTGGCTTTCTTCGCTGGACGCGCGGCTTTGGTGTTACGACCACGGCCACGACCAGCTTCACTTTCACGGTCGTTTTCATCTTCAGCCTGACGAGCATGCTGAGAGGTGGTGACGTGATAGTCGCTGGTGTCTTCAGTCGGCTCAGCGTTCGCATTGCCGTTCTTTTCGTTCTCTTCTGCCATGCGGCGTGCTTCTTCCGCAACGCGACGCGCATCTTCTTCAAGCTTGCGGCGCGCTTCTTCTTCCGCTTTACGCTTCAGCTCTGCGGCTTCGGCTTCACGGCGGGCTTTCTCAGCCTGGGCGGTTTTAGTCATATCGTCTGTATTGCTCACTTTGTCTTTTTCCGCAACGTCACGTTTCGCTTTATCAGCGGATTCACGTTTCGCCTGTTCTGCGGCCTCACGTTCAGCTTTTGCCTGTGCCTCACGTTTGGCTGCTTCTTCAGCCTCACGACGGGCCTGTTCTTCCGCTTCACGCTTCGCTTCTTCTTCCGCCAGACGGTCAGCTTCCTGCGGATCACGTTTTACAAAGGTACGCGTTTTACGGACTTCAATCTGCACCGATTTGCTTTTGCCACCCGTGCCCTGAACGCTCAGGGTACTGCGGGTTTTACGTTGCAGCGTCAGCTTGTCTGGCGCGGAGCCGTGTTCACGGTTCAGGTGCGCCAATAAGGTTTGTTTTTCTTGCGCGGTCACAGAATCATCAGCTTTCTTTGGGATACCTGCGTCAGCGAATTGCTGTACCAGGCGGTCCACGGAAGTCTGAATTTCTGCGGCCAGCGTTTTTACGGTTACATCTGTCATGCTGTTCCTTCCTGCTACAGTTTATTACGCTTCGTCGCCGAACCAGCAAATATTACGTGCGGCCATGATGAGCTCACCGGCTTTCTCGTCGGTTAACCCTTCAATGTCAGCCAGGTCATCAATGCCCTGATCGGCGAGATCTTCCAGCGTACAAACGCCGCGGGCAGCCAGCTTAAATGCCATTGCGCGATCCAGACCTTCAAGGTTCAGCAGATCGTCAGCCGGTTTGTTATCACCGAGGCTTTCTTCCTGTGCCAGCGCCAGCGTGGTCAGTGCGTTTTTCGCACGTTCACGAAGTGCTTCAACGGTCGGTTCGTCCAGGCCGTCAATTTCCAGCAGTTCTTTCATTGGCACGTAGGCCAGTTCTTCCAGGCTTGAGAAGCCTTCTTCGACCAGTACGGTCGCGAAATCTTCATCAATATCGAGATATTTGGTGAAGGTATCGATCGCCGCGTGAGCTTCTGCCTGATGCTTCGCCTGCAGATCGTCAACGGTCATGACGTTGAGATCCCAACCGCTCAGCTGAGAAGCCAGACGCACATTCTGGCCATTACGACCGATCGCCTGCGCCAGGTTGCCCGCTTCAACCGCGATGTCCATGGTGTGCTTATCTTCGTCAACGACGATAGACGCCACGTCAGCCGGAGCCATTGCGTTAATCACGAACTGCGCCGGGTTGTCGTCCCACAGCACGATATCGATACGCTCGCCGCCAAGCTCAGTAGAAACAGCCTGAACGCGCGCGCCACGCATACCGACGCAGGCACCGACCGGGTCGATACGCTTGTCGTTGGTTTTCACGGCGATTTTCGCACGTGAACCCGGATCGCGGGCTGCCGCTTTAATCTCGATAACTTCTTCACCGATTTCCGGCACTTCAATGCGGAACAGTTCAACCAGCATTTCTGGTTTAGAACGGGTCACGAACAGCTGTGCACCACGTGCTTCCGGGCGTACAGAGTACAGCACGCCACGAATACGGTCACCCGGACGGAAGTTTTCACGCGGCAGCATATCTTCACGCAGGATCACGGCTTCAGCATTGTTGCCCAGGTCCAGAGAGATGTTATCGCGGTTCACTTTCTTCACCACGCCGGTGATGATCTCACCTTCGTGTTCACGGAACTGGTCAACTACCATTGCACGTTCCGCTTCGCGGACTTTCTGCACGATAACCTGTTTCGCGGTTTGCGTAGTGATACGGTCGAAGGTCACAGATTCAATCTGGTCTTCAACATAGTCGCCGACGTTGAAGCTTTCATCTTCAAAACGCGCGGCTTCCAGGGTGATCTCTTTCGTCGGCTGAGTCACTTCCTCAACGATAACCCAACGGCGGAAGGTATCGAAATCACCGCTTTTGCGATCGATCTCAACGCGAACATCAATCTCTTGTTCGTATTTTTTCTTTGTTGCCGTTGCCAGCGCACTTTCCAGCGCTTCGAAAATCTTCTCGCGCGGCAGCGACTTTTCATTGGAAACGGCTTCAACAACAGCCAAAATTTCTTTGTTCATCGGGGCCTTTCACCTCAATCCAGACTGTTAAAAGTGGGGAACCAGGTTCGCCTTCTGGATGTTACTCAGCGCGAACACTTCATCTTTGCCTTCGACAGTAACAGTGATCATCTCACCGTCTACCGCTTTGATAATGCCCTGCCATTTGCGACGGTTCTGAACCGCCATACGCAGGACGACGGCGACCTCTTCACCGAGGAATCGCGTGTAATGTTCAGCGGTGAACATAGGACGGTCGAGCCCTGGTGAGGAAACTTCCAGGTTATAAGCGACGGTAATGGGGTCTTCGACATCCATGACGGCACTGACCTGGTGGCTCACATCAGCACAATCATCAACATTGATGCCATCTTCACTATCAATATAGATGCGCAGCGTAGATGTGCGACCACGAATAAATTCGATGCCGACCAGCTCGAAGCCCAGTGCCTCAACCGGCGCCGTAAGCATCTCTGTTAATTTCTGTTCTAATGTGGACAAGCCCACCCCCAAGACATAAAAAAAGGGCGTAAAGCCCAGTTATTCTTTAGTCAGATAACAAAAAACCCCGATAAATCGGGGCTTTAGATAACTGAACCCTATAACCGCAAGTGCGGTTTAGAAACCTTTCCATGAGAATTTTTTCAAATCCAGCGACGATTTCGAAGAGACTATTTGAAAAAACTCAAAGGGAAAGTGGTTGCGGGGGCCGGATTTGAACCGACGACCTTCGGGTTATGAGCCCGACGAGCTACCAGGCTGCTCCACCCCGCGCCTGAAACGTGGCATATTTTACTCATTCTGAGCAAAAAACGCAAATACTGCTGGGATTTGGTACCGAGGACGGGACGTAAAATCGGCCTGCAGTATATTGAAAACACATCGAGCGTGTCAACTCATTCAAATTGATAATTGAAGCAGCATAGAAAACCTGCTGTTATGCATAATGTTATCGCATTGAAACGGGAAAATTTTCGCTAAAACGCATGAATCACTTCCTGTTCCCGACAAAAAATGATTAAATGAAAACTCACTTATTTTGCATAAACATGCAGTAGGCGCTAAGGCACTTACCTCACTACAGTCTGGCAAGCAGGGTTTTACTTTATGACGACGATTCTCAAGCATCTTCCATCTGGTCAACGTATTGGTATCGCTTTCTCCGGTGGCCTGGACACCAGCGCCGCGCTGCTGTGGATGCGAAAAAAAGGCGCCGTGCCGTATGCGTACACCGCAAATCTCGGCCAGCCAGATGAAGAGGACTACGATGCTATCCCTCGCCGTGCAATGGAATATGGCGCTGAAAATGCGCGTCTTATTGATTGCCGCAAGCAGCTGGTTGCAGAAGGCATTGCCGCCATTCAGTGTGGCGCATTCCACAACACCACCGGCGGCCTGACCTATTTCAACACCACGCCGTTGGGCCGTGCCGTTACCGGCACCATGCTCGTTGCCGCAATGAAAGAAGACGGCGTCAACATCTGGGGCGATGGCAGCACCTATAAAGGCAACGATATCGAACGCTTCTATCGTTACGGCCTGCTGACCAACGCCGAGCTGAAAATTTACAAGCCATGGCTCGATACCGACTTTATCGATGAGCTCGGCGGGCGTCAGGAAATGTCTGAGTTTATGATTGCCTGCGGCTTCGACTACAAAATGTCCGTCGAAAAGGCTTACTCCACCGACTCCAACATGCTGGGCGCAACGCACGAAGCCAAAGATCTCGAGTTCCTGAACTCCAGCGTCAAGATTGTGAACCCGATTATGGGCGTGAAGTTCTGGGATGAGAGCGTGAAAATCCCGGCTGAAGAAGTAACCGTACGCTTTGAACAAGGCCACCCGGTCGCGCTTAACGGCAAAACCTTCAGCGATGACGTAGAAATGATGCTCGAAGCTAACCGTATTGGCGGCCGCCATGGCCTTGGCATGAGCGATCAGATTGAAAACCGTATCATCGAAGCCAAAAGCCGTGGCATCTATGAAGCGCCTGGGATGGCACTGCTGCACATCGCCTACGAACGTTTGCTGACCGGTATCCACAACGAAGACACCATTGAGCAATACCATGCGCATGGCCGTCAGCTTGGTCGCTTGCTCTACCAGGGGCGCTGGTTTGATTCCCAGGCGCTAATGCTGCGCGACGGTCTGCAGCGTTGGGTGGCCAGCCAGATCACCGGTGAAGTGACGCTGGAGCTGCGTCGCGGGAATGACTATTCCATTCTGAACACGGTATCCGATAATCTGACTTACAAAGCGGAACGTCTGACCATGGAAAAAGGTGAATCCGTCTTCTCACCAGACGATCGTATCGGCCAGTTGACCATGCGTAATCTGGATATTACCGACACCCGCGAGAAGCTGTTTGGCTACGCTAAAACGGGCCTCCTCTCAGCCTCTTCCGGCAATGGTCTGCCGCAGGTTGAAAATCTGGAAAACCTGACGAAGAAATAATCTTCCTCAAGGCCGGCTCGCCGGCCTTTATTATTTTTAGCCGTATTAACGCTTGCCAGTACATCACAATTTTTGCTCCTGAACGGTATTTCAGCCGAATTTACCTGTCAGTATATTCACGCGTGCATTACCCTATCTTCTATAATTCTGACGGCAGAAATCGTCATTTTTCATGAGGATCTCTATGCACATCTCACCGCCTGTTCGCCCCCAACAGGTCATAAACCGACTTCTGGACGCGCTTGAACCCTACGCCACGCCAATCAACGCCATTGCCAGAAAAAAGCTGAACTGGAACTACAAAGGTAAACAGCAAATGTGACTATTTAAGAAGGGCGAAATCTCCATTCTTCGCGCATCCGATGGCTTGCTGATGATAACGGTCTATGAAGCACACATCTTTGGCGTTGCCGAAACTCTTCAACCCATGCAGGGGCATCAGCTGCGCGTTGAAACCGATTCCGTGCTTCTTCGCATTGATGCCGAAGAAGCCATAAAGATCATCAGCGAACTCAACCTTTGGAAAGAGGCCACCGCGCTTCTGGCTTACCACACCGCCTATCTGGCCTACCGCGATGCGCTGGTATTGCAACAGCGTACTTACGCCGTTATCCGCAATCACCTGATGGAAATGATCCTGCTCCCTGAGGAGATGCGAATGCGGGTTTCCATTCTTGATTATATTCAGGACAGAACGCATCTCTCCCGGAGCAGCATCCTGAACGTTTTGTCTGCCCTAAAGAAAGGAAAATATATTCAGTTTATCCGCGGTGGATATTTGCAGCATATCGAATCCCTTCCTGAAAAATTCTGATGTAGCCTACACTTTCTGCGCTTAAATAAGCGCAGAAAGATTTTACATTTCAATACATCTGCAAACACACGGACAATAAACCGCTTAAAACCCGGCCGTTATTTAAATTTAAACGTCTTTGAAATAACCCAAAATAGCAATCATCGCTATCTTAGCGGCTGACGTTCTGACGACTTTAGCGTCGACCAAGATAACGTCGGCGGCGGCGTGTTCGGTGGCTACCAGATTAATGACTGGCTGGCGATTGAAGGCGGCTACGACTACCTGGGCAACATGCAGTACAACGGCAACCACGGCGTGAACGGTGCCAAAATGAAGAGCCAGGGCCTGCAGCTGTCTCTGAAAACCAGCTACGCGCTGACCGATAGCTGGGATCTCTATAGCCGCTTCGGTGCGATGGGCTACCGTGCAGAAACCGACGTTGCCGGTCATAACAACTTTGAAACTGGCGTGCGTCCGGTTGTCGCCGCAGGTACCGAATATGCCTTTGCCAAAAACTGGGCAGGCCGTCTGGAATATCAGTGGGTCAGCAACGTGGGCAATGCTAACCAGATCGGCCTGAACTCCGATGTTCACTCTGTAACCGCCGGTATTGTTTACCGTTTTGGTCAGCATGATGACGCAGCGCCAGCTCCAGCACCTGCGATAACCGGACAGGTAATGCGCTGATTAGCTGCCTCTCTCCCGATCGTCGGTTTTCGTGCAAATCTCCGGCCAATAATTTTTATACGCAACAGCAACCACTTGATTCATTTGCCCGATCGCGCACATCGGGCTTTTTTACATTTGAAGGATCAATCCATGCGTATATTCAGATTCAAAACCGCGCTACTGCTCGCGACACTTAGCACCACTGCCAACGTAAATGCTGCGGTGAACCTCCATGCCGAAGCGGGTGAAAAATTCACTGACCTTTCTGCAAGCTTTGGTGCCAACGATCCAGGTCTGACGTTTAACGGCAGCTGGGGGCACAGTGACGATGACGGTGATGTCGCGGGATTGAGAATGGGATTTAACCTGCCTTTAGGACCTGTACTGTTTACCGTCGGTGGAAAGGCACTGTACCTGAATCCGAAAGACGGCGACGAAGGCTATGCCGTTGCCGTCGGTGGAGGCGCTCAGGTTCCTCTGGACGATTTCATTACCGTCTTTGGAGATTACTACTATTCGCCTGATTCGTTTTCAAGCGGCGTTGAAGACTATGTGGAAGCCAACGCGGGCGTGCGGCTGAAGGTTATCAAATCCATGAACATCGAGGCAGGCTATCGCTATATTGATATGCCGGGTAAGAACGGTCATCGGGATAACACCCTGGCTGACGGCGCCTATGCAGGCTTCAACTTCAGCTTCTGAACCTTGCCAAAGATTGCCGGCTCCCGGCAATCTTTACTGCGTGCAATGCTTCCTCAGGCAGCAACGTTAATCGGTTTCAGCATATCATTGATTGCCTTCAGCCCTGCCAGGTTCCCCTCTTTACGATAGCCTTCGTTCATGGCCGAAATCTGCTCAAGCTTCGACAACGCGACAAAAATACGGTGTGCGTCGCTGCGGGTGTCAAATACCTCTGAAGGCTTCACACCCTCACCTAAATGCGATTTTAGCGAAAACCGCAATTTGCTGAGACGGTCAGCATTCTCTTTATAACAATTCGTCACGTCACGACAGTTTGCCGTGGAGCTATTTTGCACACGAACTACCGGTACTGGCATTTCCTGTATTTCATTGACGGTCTTTAAGGGAGATGAATTGCTGCAAGCGGTGAGCATAAATATGCCCGTAAGCATTACCATTTTAGAGAGAGTCACGGCGTCTTCGTTCCTGCATGATGATGTAAAAATAGACGAAGCCGACTTTATCGATTAATTAAGAAGGTCTACAGGAGAGATTTGTTTATTAAAAAACAGAGGGCCTCAGGGGAGGACAAAAACAAAAAAAGACGTCTTTCGACGTCTTTTTTCTGGAATATTGGTACCGAGGATGGGACTCGAACCCACAAGCCCGTTAGGGCACTACCACCTCAAGGTAGCGTGTCTACCAATTCCACCACCTCGGTATACAACCCTTAGTGCGGGATATCGCTGCCCGGCTGCGCCGGTGCTACTGGCTGAGTCTGCTCCGTTTTAGGTGCAGTCAGATTATCCCACTCGCTTCCTTTACTGGTTTTGTTGGTATTGATGTTACCCAGAACCAGACTGATGATGAAGAACAAGGCTGCCAGAATCGCCGTCATGCGGGTCATGAAGTTACCAGAACCACTTGAACCAAACAGCGTAGCGGATGCGCCTGCTCCGAAGGAGGCTCCCATATCAGCGCCTTTACCCTGCTGCAGCATGATAAACCCTACGAGGGCAATCGCAACAAGAAGGAAAACGACCAGAAGAGCTTCGTACATAATCAACCTGTTCCTTGCGGTATTACCGCATACCAATTGCTTCAACCATTAAAGCGGGACTTTTTAACGTTTCCCACTGAAGCGGGTGTGAATACTAACCAAAGCGAATGGGCTTCGCAAGGGCAATTTTGACGCATTGTATCAAGTGCGGAAAAAAACAGCAAAAAGCAAAACCGCGCGCAACAAAAAGGCGGCAAAAGCCGCCTTTTTAAGCAGTTATCGTCACTATCAGACGGCTTTCACCGCATCGGCAATACGATTCGCGAAGGCATTTACCTGAGCATCATCTTCGCCTTCAACCATTACGCGAATCAGCGGTTCGGTACCGGATTTACGCAGCAGCACGCGACCACGACTTCCCAGGGCCGCTTCCACTTCAGCGGTCACTTTTTTCACCGTTTCATTTTCCAGCGGGTTTTCGCTGCCGTCGGTATAGCGAACGTTGACCAGCACCTGCGGGAACATCTTCATCCCGCTGCACAGATCCTGCAACGTCATATGGTTACGCGCCATTGCGGCCACAACCTGCAGCGCCGCAACAATGCCGTCACCGGTGGTGGTTTTATCAAGCAGAATCACGTGACCGGAGTTTTCAGCCCCAATACGCCAGCCCTTTTCCTGCATGGCTTCCAGCACGTAACGGTCACCGACCTTCGCGCGGGTAAACGGAATACCCAGCTGCTTAAGCGCTACCTCAAGGCCCATGTTGCTCATCAATGTGCCGACGGCGCCGCCGCGCAGCTGGCCCTGACGCAATCCTTCACGAGCGATGATGTAGAGGATCTGATCGCCATCGACTTTGTTACCTTCGTGATCGACCATGATCACGCGGTCACCGTCACCGTCAAAGGCGATACCCAGATGCGCCTTCTCTGCCAACACGCGAGCCTGAAGCGCGCGAACGTCGGTTGCACCGACTTCTTCATTGATGTTCACACCGTCTGGCTCACAGCCGATAGCGATAACCTTCGCCCCCAGCTCACGGAAGACGTTTGGTGCGATGTGATAAGTTGCGCCGTTGGCACAATCGACGACAATTTTTAGCTCATTCAGATTGAGCTCATTCGGGAATGTGGCTTTGCAGAATTCGATGTAGCGGCCTGCGGCATCCACAATTCGACTGGCTTTGCCGAGTTCTGCAGAGTCCACGCAGGTGATCTCTTTTTCCAGTTCCGCTTCAATCGCTTCTTCCACCGCATCGGGCAGTTTCGTCCCATCGATGGAGAAGAATTTAATGCCGTTGTCGTAGAACGGGTTATGGGAGGCGGAAATCACGATCCCGGCCTCAGCGCGGAAGGTGCGCGTGAGGTATGCCACCGCAGGCGTTGGCATCGGGCCGGTGAAGGAAGCAGATAAACCAGCCGCAGCCAGCCCCGCCTCAAGGGCAGATTCCAGCATATAGCCGGAAATGCGGGTATCTTTGCCGATGATCACTTTGCGTGAACCGTGGCGGGCCAGCACTTTACCGGCGGCAAAGCCGAGCTTCAGAACGAAATCGGGGGTAATTGGCGCATCACCTACGCGACCGCGAATGCCGTCGGTGCCAAAATATTTACGGTTACTCATAGCGTTTGTTTTCCTTCGCAGCAAGGGTGGCTTCGACCACGCGCATCGCTTCAACTGTCTCTTTCACGTCGTGAACGCGGATAATGTGCGCCCCCTGCATTGCGGCAATCACTGCACAGGCCAGGCTACCGCTAAGGCGTTCAGACGGACCGACGTTGAGTAATTGTCCAATCATCGTTTTTCGTGACATTCCCACTAATAGCGGCAGGCCGAAGTGGTGAAACTCAGATAAACGAGCAAGCAGCGCGTAATTGTGGGAAAGATTTTTACCGAAACCGAATCCCGGGTCGAGCAACAATTTATCTTTTGTGATGCCCGCAGCTTCGCAGCGTGCAATCTGGTCAATAAAGAAGCGGCTCACATCGGTAAAGACATCGTCATACTTCGGCGCTTCCTGCATCGTGCGCGGTTCACCCTGCATATGCATCAGGCACACCGGCAGGCCTGTTTCGGCAGCGGCTTCCAGCGCCCCAGGCTCCGTCAGCGAACGGATATCGTTGATGATATGCGCGCCAACGCGTGCAGACTCGCGGATCACCTCAGGTTTGGAGGTATCGACTGAAATCCAGACCTCAAAACGCTGGGCAATCGCCTCAACCACCGGGATCACGCGAGAAAGTTCCTCCTCCACGCTCACTTCCGCCGCCCCAGGGCGCGTTGATTCGCCGCCGACATCAATGATAGTCGCCCCGGCATTGATCATCAGGTTGGCATGCTTAACCGCTTCAATCAGCGTGTTGTGCGTGCCGCCATCCGAAAAGGAATCAGGTGTAACGTTGAGGATACCCATCACATGAGGATAAGCGAGGTCGAGATGGGTGCCCTGGGCGAAAAGTTTCATGACGGATCCCTGGTAAATTCTGGCGAAATGAGAATAAAAAAACCCCGGAGCCATCGCCCCAGGGTTTTCAGTTAAAGCAGCGTCATCAATAGCGGATAGCTTATTTGTCGCCCAACTGCTCTGACATGGTGTTACCCGGGTTTGGCGTGCGTGGTTCATCAACCGGACGCGGCGCTTTCGGGGTACCATTGCTGTCAGAGTTATTGGACGCGCCTGGATCTTCCCAACCCGCAGGTGGGCGAACATCTCGGCGAGCCATCAGGTCATCAATCTGCGGCGCATCGATGGTCTCATACTTCATGAGCGCATCTTTCATCGAGTGCAGGATGTCCATGTTGTCATTAAGGATTTGACGAGCGCGAGCATAGTTGCGTTCAATCAGCGCTTTCACTTCCTGGTCGATGATACGTGCCGTTTCATCAGACATATGCTTCGCTTTGGCAACGGAGCGGCCGAGGAACACTTCACCTTCCTCTTCCGCATACAGCAGCGGACCGAGTTTGTCGGAGAAGCCCCACTGGGTCACCATGTTACGCGCCAGGTTCGTCGCCACTTTAATGTCGTTAGACGCACCGGTGGAAACATGTTCTGCACCGTAGATGATCTCTTCAGCCAGACGGCCACCGTACAGCGTGGAGATTTGGCTCTCCAGCTTCTGACGGCTGGCGCTAATCGCGTCGCCTTCAGGCAGGAAGAAGGTCACACCCAGCGCACGACCGCGAGGAATGATCGTCACTTTATGCACAGGATCGTGTTCCGGTACCAGGCGACCGATAATCGCGTGGCCTGCTTCGTGGTAAGCCGTAGATTCTTTCTGCGCTTCCGTCATCACCATGGAGCGGCGTTCCGCACCCATCATGATTTTGTCTTTCGCTTTCTCAAACTCGACCATGGAAACCACACGCTTGTTGCCGCGAGCGGCAAACAGAGCAGCTTCGTTAACCAGGTTCGCGAGATCTGCACCGGAGAAGCCTGGCGTACCACGCGCGATGATTGCCGCGTCGATATCAGGTGCCAGCGGTACGCGACGCATGTGCACTTTCAGGATCTGCTCACGGCCACGAACATCCGGAAGACCAACCACAACCTGACGGTCGAAACGGCCTGGGCGCAGCAGCGCCGGGTCAAGCACGTCCGGACGGTTAGTTGCCGCGATAACGATGATACCTTCGTTACCTTCGAAGCCGTCCATTTCAACCAGCATCTGGTTCAGCGTCTGCTCACGTTCATCATGACCACCGCCCAGGCCTGCGCCACGCTGGCGGCCTACGGCGTCGATTTCATCGATGAAGATAATGCAAGGTGCCGCTTTCTTCGCCTGTTCAAACATGTCACGCACACGAGATGCACCGACACCCACGAACATTTCAACGAAGTCAGAACCGGAAATAGTGAAGAAAGGCACTTTCGCTTCGCCAGCGATAGCCTTAGCGAGCAGGGTTTTACCGGTCCCCGGAGGGCCGACCATCAGCACGCCTTTTGGAATTTTACCGCCCAGCTTCTGGAAACGGCTTGGCTCACGCAGGTATTCAACCAGCTCGCCAACTTCCTCTTTCGCTTCATCGCAGCCTGCAACGTCAGCAAAAGTGGTTTTGATCTGATCTTCGGTCAGCATCCGCGCTTTGCTTTTACCGAACGACATGGCACCTTTGCCACCGCCGCCCTGCATCTGACGCATGAAGAAGATCCAGACACCAATCAGCAGAAGCATTGGGAACCAGGAGATGAAGATAGAAGCCAGCAGGCTTGGTTCTTCAGGCGGTTCACCCACGACTTTCACGTTTTTGGTCAGCAGGTTATCAAGCAGTTTAGGATCGTTAACCGGAATATAAGTCGTGTAACGGTTACTATCTTTCTTGGTAACGTTGATCTCACGTCCGTTGATACGCGCTTCGCGAACCTGGTCCTGATTGACCTCTTGCAGGAAGGTAGAGTAATCCACCTTACGGCCATTTGACTCGCTGGGCCCAAAGCTCTGGAAGACTGACATCAGCACAACTGCGATGACCAGCCAGAGTATTAGGTTTTTCGCCATGTCACTCAAGGGATTAACCTCTTATTACAACTGTGTTAATAACAGCGTCAGGTTACTATACATCCGACGCATTTCAAACCGCTGCCGGAACGGCAAAGGCTTAAAAGCGTCAGGTTATGGTTTTCGCCCGGTCGCTACAATGTACACTTCTCGCGAACGTGCGCGGGAAGAGTCCGGCTTACGAACTTTGACTTTCGTAAACAGGGAGCGAATTTCCTTAAGGTACTCCTCGAAACCTTCGCCCTGAAACACCTTCACTAAAAAACTGCCGCCCGGTGCCAGTACATCACGACACATCTCAAGCGCCAGCTCTACCAGATACATGGCACGGGGAATATCCACCGCTGGTGTTCCGCACATGTTTGGAGCCATATCGGACATGACAACCTGGACTTTACTGTCACCTACACGTTCAAGTAACGCTTTCAGCACTAATTCATCACGAAAGTCGCCCTGAAGGAAGTCCACACCAACGATTGGATCCATCGGTAAAAGATCGCAAGCGATGATGCGACCACCGCCGCCGATCTGCGTCACGGCATACTGTGACCATCCGCCGGGGGCAGCACCGAGATCGACCACCGTCATTCCCGGTTTAAAAAGTTTGTCACTTTGCTGTATTTCATCAAGTTTAAACCAGGCACGGGAACGTAACCCCTTTTTCTGTGCCTGCTGAACATATTTATCGCTAAAGTGTTCCTGGAGCCAGCGGCTGGAGCTGGCAGAACGCTTTTTACCTGTCATTTAACTTTCCCATCGGGGCAGATCCTCGTACCCGGCAGCGTAAATTTTAACGGCCGATTTGGCGATAATTGAGAGATGGCGGTAGAATGAACCGTTTTCAATCCCAACGTAAGCAAAAATATACGATGAATCTGAGTACTAAACAAAAACAGCACCTGAAAGGTCTGGCACATCCGCTCAAGCCGGTAGTTATGCTTGGCAACAATGGTTTGACCGAAGGGGTACTGGCCGAGATTGAACAAGCGTTAGAACACCACGAACTGATCAAGGTGAAAATCGCCTCGGAAGATCGCGAGACTAAACTCCTTATCGTGGAAGCTATCGTTCGCGAAACCGGCGCCTGTAACGTACAGGTCATCGGTAAAACGCTGGTTCTGTATCGCCCAACAGCAGAGCGCAAAATCTCGCTGCCACGTTAAGAGTAACCTGAATTGAACACATTTGATGTGTAAAACGAGGGGTTTCCGCGGGCAGGTGAGCAAAATGCCACGCTCTTAACGTTGTTAAAAGGCCGCTAAGCGGCCTTTTTCTTATCTTTACATTTTGTAAACAAAAGTGTTTACAGGTAGTCGACCTTGACGATTTCGTATTCCACTTCTCCGCCTGGCGTCTGGATAGTCACGACGTCATCCTGCTCTTTGCCGATCAGGCCACGTGCAATCGGAGAGTTCACGGAGATGAGATTCTGCTTAAAGTCAGCTTCATCATCGCCCACGATACGCCAGCTGGTCTCTTCGTCGTTGTCCAGGTTCAGCACCTGCACGGTGGCACCAAAAATCACGCGCCCGGTGTTAGGCATTTTGGTGATATCGATAACCTGAGCGTTAGAGAGTTTCGCTTCAATGTCCTTGATACGCCCTTCACAGAAGCCCTGCTGCTCACGTGCCGCGTGGTATTCGGCATTTTCTTTCAGGTCACCATGTTCACGAGCTTCGGCAATCGCTGCAATGATTTCAGGGCGACGAACGGATTTCAGGAACTCCAGTTCTTCGCGCAGTTTTTCGGCACCACGTAAGGTCATCGGAATTGCTTGCATGAGTTATACCTCTTCATCATTCTTTCAGGCACAGCGTACGCTGCAGCCCTGCACGTCCTTCTGCGACTCATCGGAAGCCAGAAGTTAAGCAAAAAGAAAACTGACCCGGAACGAAAATTCCAGGCCAGCGGCAATTTTTCTGTTTGATGCGTATTTTACCCTGAAGTTCACTATGGGTCATCGTTTACTTTACAGGGCGTTGCGCCGTAGTATGACGGCTTGTTTCCAGGCTGTTAGCGCGAGATTATGCGATTTTCCAGATTTATCATCGGATTGACCACCAGTTTAGCCTTTAGCGTGCAGGCCGCGAACGTCGAGGAGTATGTCAATCAGCTCCCGGCAGGCGCGAATCTGGCACTCATGGTTCAGAAGATCGGCGCAAAAGCGCCGGATATCGACTATCACAGCCAGCAAATGGCGTTACCCGCCAGTACGCAAAAAGTGATCACCGCGCTCGCGGCGCTGCTACAGCTGGGCCCGGATTTCCGATTTACCACGACGCTGGAAAGCAAAGGCAGCATTGAAAGCGGCGTATTGAAAGGCGATCTTGTGGCGCGATTTGGCGGCGATCCGACGCTAAAACGTCAGGATATTCGCAATATGGTTGCCGTCCTGAAAAAATCAGGCGTGCAGAAAATTGACGGCAATGTGCTGATCGATACCTCCGTGTTCGCCAGCCACGACAAAGCGCCCGGCTGGCCGTGGAACGATCTGACTCAGTGCTTCAGCGCCCCTCCCGCCGCCGCCATTGTCGACCGTAACTGCTTCTCCGTCTCTCTTTACAGCGCGCAAAAACCCGGTGATTTGGCCTTTATTCGCGTAGCGTCCTACTATCCGGTAACTATGTTCAGCCAGGTCAGAACGCTGCAACGCGGTTCTGGCGAGGCGCAGTATTGTGAGCTGGACGTCGTGCCAGGCGATCTCAACCGCTATACGCTGACGGGGTGTTTACCGCAACGCTCTGAACCCTTGCCACTGGCCTTTGCCATTCAGGATGGCGCCAGCTACGCAGGGGCGATCCTGAAAGATGAGCTTAACCAGGCGGGCATAACCTACAGCGGCACGCTGCTGCGTCAGACGCTGGTCAACGAGCCGGGCACGGTGCTCGCCAGTAAACAATCAGCGCCGCTGCACGATCTGCTGAGGATCATGCTGAAAAAGTCAGACAACATGATCGCCGACACCGTCTTCCGTACCATCGGCCATGCCCGCTTCGGTGTGCCTGGTACGTGGCGCGCAGGATCGGATGCCGTCCGGCAGATCCTCCGCCAGCAGGCAGGCGTGGATTTAGGCAACACGATCATCGTTGATGGTTCCGGGCTCTCTCGTCATAACCTGATTGCGCCAGCCACCATGATGCAGGTGTTGCAGTACATCGCCCAACATGACACCGAGCTGAACTTCATCTCCATGCTGCCTCTGGCCGGCGTTGATGGTTCTCTGCAGTACCGTGCGGGATTACACCAGGCGGGCGTAGACAAGAAAGTATCGGCGAAGACTGGATCATTACAGGGCGTCTACAACCTGGCTGGCTTTATTACGACGGCCAGCGGCCAGCGCATGGCGTTCGTGCAATACCTTTCAGGCTATGCGGTAGAACCAGCCGCTCAACGCAACCGTCGTATTCCGTTAGTGCGCTTCGAAAGCCGGTTGTACAAAGATATTTACCAGAACAACTAAAACAAAAAGGCTCCCGATGGGAGCCTTTTCTTTGCAGCAAACTTAGTGCTTGTAGATGAACTCGACGCCTTCTTCGTCATCTTCATCCCAGTCGTCATCCCAGTCTTCGTCATCTTCCACTTCGGCTTCTTCAAGCTGTTGGCGGTGATAGTCATCCCACATGAATTCGACTTTTTCTGGCTGCTTCTCTTCTTCTGCTTTCGCGACCGGGTTTTCGATGATGAAGGTCATCACGTCCCAGCAAAGATCCTTCACGCCCTGCTGGCTGGCAGCGGAGATCAGGTAGAACTTCTCTTCCCAGCCCAGCGCTTCAGCGATAGCTTTCGCTTTCTCTTCGGCTTCCGCTTTGTCCATCAGATCGATTTTGTTGAACACCAGCCAGCGCGGTTTTTCGGCCAGTTTTTCGCTGTATTTTTCCAGCTCGCCAATGATAATGCGGGCATTCTCAACCGGATCGGAACCATCGATTGGATCGATGTCGATCAGGTGCAGCAGCACGCGGCAGCGCTCAAGGTGTTTCAGGAAGCGAATGCCCAGACCTGCGCCTTCCGCTGCGCCTTCAATCAGGCCTGGGATATCGGCAACCACAAAGCTCTTTTCGTTGTCCATACGCACAACGCCAAGGCTTGGCACCAGCGTGGTAAACGGATAGTCAGCCACTTTTGGCTTCGCCGCAGAGACGGCACGAATAAAGGTCGATTTACCGGCATTCGGCATCCCCAGCATCCCGACGTCTGCCAACAGCATTAGTTCTAGCTGCAGATCGCGCTTGTCGCCCGGCGTGCCCATCGTCTTCTGACGCGGAGTACGGTTAACAGAGGATTTGAAACGGGTGTTACCCAGGCCGTGCCAGCCACCTTTTGCGACCATCAGGCGCTGACCATGTTTGGTCATATCACCCATTGTTTCGCCGGTGCCCTGGTCGATAACGCGCGTACCGACCGGCACCTTCACGGTGACATCTTTACCGCGTTTACCGGTACAGTCACGACTCTGGCCGTTCTGACCACGCTCGGCGCGGAAAGATTTTTCAAAGCGATAGTCGATGAGGGTATTCAGGTTCTCATCGGCTTCCAGCCATACGTCACCGCCGTCACCGCCGTCGCCGCCGTCCGGGCCGCCACGTGGAATATATTTTTCACGACGGAAGCTGACGCAGCCATTGCCGCCATCCCCTGCCACAACCAGGATCGTTGCTTCATCAACAAACTTCATTTTACTCTCCGTAAATCATTCGCCTGAGCGGGGGAGCGGAACAACCGCTTCACGCTGACGCCACCGTCCCCATAGACGATGACCAATGGCGGAATACATCGCGCCCGCAACCACGACAAACGCACCGAGATAACCTAAAAGGTTCAACATCGGTCTGGCGAAGAAATCGGGCCAGGCCATAGATAATAAATCTGAAAATAGCAGCGTAAACAGGGGAGTCAGCGTAATCAACGCGCTCACCTGCGCCGCCTGCCAGCGCGCCATAGCCTCAGCCAGCGCACCGTAACCCACCAGGGTATTCAGCCCGCAGAAAATCAGGCAGGCCAGCTGCCAGTCGCTCAACTGGGTAATCACACCCGGCTTTGCCAGCGGCAGCAATGCTATCGTACATAAAGTGTACAGCAAAAACAGGATCTGCTGTGAGGCTAACCGTCGCAATAACACCTTTTGCGCTACGCCGTAGCTGACCCATACCGTTGCCGCTCCAACGCCAAAAATAACGCCCCAGGTGTAATCCGTCAGGCGGGTAAAGATCTCCACCAGGCTGGTGTTAAAGAACATCACCAGACCACAGAGCAGCATTATCGCGCCAATGACCTGCGTTCCGCGCATCTTCTCTTTAAGAATGAAGACGCTGGCAACCATCATCCCGACGGGCGAAAGTTGGCCAATCACCTGGGAGGCGGTAGGACTTAAATACTGTAGCGACGAACTGAACAGGATAAAATTGCCGAACAGTCCTCCGGTAGCAATAGCCAGGAGCACCAGCCAACGAGGTTTACGAAACAGCTGCAGCGGTGGTAGTTTGCCCTTAATCGCGAGAATCGAACCGAGTCCAATACTTGCCATCAGAAAGCGATAGAACACCACGGTGGGCGGCTCCATGACTTCCAGCACCTGCTTCATGGCAATGGGCAATGCCCCCCAACACATCGCTGTGGTGAGCGCCAATACAATCCCAATGCCCGCCTGCTGTTTCATGCCCGTTTAATCCTGTAAGACATTTTCCGGACGTCTAATGTAAAAAGCCCCGCAACACGTTGCGGGGCTTTCATCCGTTACCGGACCGAAAAACTTACTCAGCAACGATGCTGATGTACTTACGGTTGTTCGGACCTTTAACTTCGAATTTCACTTTACCGTCTGCTTTCGCAAACAGAGTGTGGTCACGGCCGCAACCAACGTTGTTGCCAGCGTGGAATTTGGTACCACGTTGACGAACGATGATGCTACCTGCCAGTACAGTTTCGCCACCGAAACGTTTAACACCCAGACGTTTAGCTTCTGAGTCGCGACCGTTACGAGTTGAGCCGCCAGCCTTTTTATGTGCCATTTAAATCTCTCCTCAGGTCTTAGGCGCTGATGCCAGTAATTTTCACATCAGTGAACCACTGACGATGGCCCTGCTGCTTACGGTAGTGTTTACGACGACGAAACTTAACGATTTTAACTTTCTCGCCACGACCATGAGCAACAACTTCAGCTTTGATTACGCCGCCATCAACGAAAGGAACGCCGATTTTGACTTCTTCACCGTTTGCGATCATCAGAACTTCAGCGAACTCAATAGATTCGCCAGTTGCGATGTCCAGCTTTTCCAGGCGAACGGTCTGACCTTCGCTTACTCGGTGTTGTTTACCACCACTTTGGAAAACCGCGTACATATAAAACTCCGCTTCCGCGCACGTCCTCGTGTGATTCAGAGTGCGCTATAAATATTCACAATAGGGCGCGAATATTACGCAAAAGGTGAGCCTTTGACAAGTACCATCATCGATCAATGCAGAAAAAAAACACAACGCACAAGGTAACGTTTATCTGCGTCGTTTTTTCAGTACAATCAGGTCTACAATTCTAACCCAGACTCTTCGTTATCCCTTACGGATAAGCGGTAAACAGGACATTAAGCCCGGCTTTTGCGATGAATTTAGAAAAAATCAATGAGTTAACCGCGCAAGATATGGCGGGTGTCAATGCGGCAATCCTTGAGCAACTCAATTCTGACGTCCAGCTGATCAATCAGTTAGGGTATTACATCGTCAGCGGAGGCGGGAAGCGCATTCGTCCCATGATCGCGGTGCTGGCTGCACGTGCAGTTGGCTATGAAGGAAATGCTCACGTCACCATTGCTGCGCTTATCGAATTTATTCACACAGCCACTCTGTTGCACGACGATGTCGTGGATGAGTCCGATATGCGTCGTGGTAAAGCCACCGCCAACGCCGCGTTTGGCAATGCAGCAAGCGTGCTGGTTGGCGACTTCATCTATACCCGCGCATTCCAGATGATGACAAGCCTGGGTTCACTCCGCATTCTGGAAGTGATGTCAGAGGCGGTCAACGTCATTGCTGAAGGTGAAGTCCTGCAGCTGATGAACGTTAACGATCCGAACATCACTGAAGAAAACTACATGCGCGTGATTTACAGCAAGACTGCGCGACTGTTCGAAGCGGCGGCCCAGTGTTCCGGCATGCTGGCGGGTTGTTCTGAAGAGCAAGAGAAAGGCCTGCAGGATTACGGGCGCTATCTTGGCACCGCATTTCAGCTTATCGACGATCTTCTTGATTACAGCGCAGATGGCGAAACGCTCGGTAAGAACGTCGGTGATGACTTAAACGAAGGCAAACCGACCCTCCCTCTGCTTCACGCAATGCGCAACGGCACGCCAGAACAGGCTGCGATGATTCGCCAGGCCATCGAAGAAGGTAACGGTCGGCATTTACTTGAACCCGTGCTGGAAGCAATGGCCACCAGCGGATCGCTGGAGTGGACTCGCCAGCGTGCCGAAGAAGAGGCGGATAAAGCGATTCAGTCTCTCCATTCTCTCCCCGATACGCCATGGCGCGAAGCGCTTATTGCCCTCGCCCACATCGCCGTTCAACGCGATCGCTGATCCCTTCCCGCGCAATGCGCGGGAAAGTTCAGGCAAAAACATCCTATTCTCCCTGTGCATGACGCCATCTTTATTTAATCCGAATATCGCTTCAACTTACTTGAACTTTTTAGAACCCTAACGATTTAGACGGTATAGTGGATAAACCACAAAACAGATGTGGGTTGTGTATCAACAGGGAGAGAGTATGGATAAATTTATCGACTGGCATCCTGCAGACATCATTGCCGGATTACGTAAAAAAGGAACGTCGCTGGCGGCTGAATCACGAAAAAATGGACTGAGTTCTTCTACACTCGCAAATGCATTAACCCGCCCCTGGCCGAAAGGCGAAATGATCATTGCGGCCGCACTTGGCACTCAACCGTGGATTATCTGGCCGTCGCGGTATCATGATCCGCTGACGCACGAATTCATCGACCGAACTCAGCAGAGAAGATACCCAAAAAAGAAGTGAACAGGAAAACAGCCCCCACGTCACAAGGACGGGGGGATGCCTGAGCAGAAAGCGAAATTATTCGCCCTTGATACGTTCGATGCTTGCGCCAAGACCGCGCAGTTTGTCTTCGATGCGCTCGTAGCCACGATCGATGTGATAGATACGTTCCACCACCGTCGTCCCTTCCGCGATACAACCAGCCAGTACCAGGCTTGCAGAAGCACGTAAATCGGTTGCCATTACCTGAGCACCAGAGAGTTTCTCTACGCCATGGCAAATCGCGGTATTGCTTTCAATTTCTGCGCGGGCGCCCATACGGATGAGTTCAGGCAAGTGCATGAAACGGTTTTCAAAGATCGTCTCCGTGACCACACCTGTCCCTTCAGCCACCATGTTCAGCAGGGTGAACTGAGCCTGCATGTCGGTAGGGAAACCCGGATGCGGCGCAGTACGCACATTCACCGCTTTCGGACGCTTTCCGTGCATATCAAGGCTTACCCAGTCTTCGCCCACTTCGATGTCAGCACCGGCTTCACGCAGCTTCGCCAGTACGGCATCCAGAGTATCGGGTTGCGCGTTACGGCAAACGATTTTACCGCCAGAGATAGCAGCAGCCACAAGGAAGGTTCCGGTTTCAATACGGTCTGGCAGAACGCTGTATACCCCGCCACCGAGGCGCTCAACGCCTTCAATGGTGATGCGATCGGTGCCCTGACCGGTAATTTTCGCACCCAGCGCGTTCAGGAAGTTCGCGGTATCGACAATTTCCGGCTCGCGCGCGGCGTTCTCGATAATCGTGGTACCTTCCGCAAGCGTTGCGGCACTCATGATGGTGACAGTGGCGCCCACGCTGACTTTGTCCATCACGATGTGCGCGCCTTTCAGGCGACCATCAACAGATGCTTTTACGTAGCCTTCTTCCAGTTTGATCTCTGCGCCCAACTGCTCAAGGCCGGTAATGTGCAGGTCGACCGGACGTGCGCCGATAGCACAGCCGCCAGGCAGGGAAACCTGGCCCTGGCCAAAACGCGCCACCAACGGACCGAGCGCCCAAATGGAGGCTCGCATAGTTTTCACAAGCTCATACGGCGCGCAGAACACGTTAACATCGCTGGCATCAATCCAGACCGATCCATTGCGGCTCACTTTGGTGCCAAGTTGACTCAGTAACTTCATGGTCGTGTCGATATCTTTCAGCTTCGGCACGTTCTGAATTTCGACGGGCTCTTCGGCCAGCAGCGCGGCGAAAAGAATTGGCAGCGCCGCATTTTTGGCACCGGAGATGCTCACCTCGCCCTGGAGACGCGTTGGACCCTGAACACGAAATTTATCCATTCGTTGAAATCTCTTTTAAATTTATCTCTGCAACGGGCGACGGCCCGTTACTTAAAAACCGTTGAGTTTGCGATCGCGTTCCCACTCCTGTGGGGTATACGCCTTGATCGACAGGGCATGAATACGGTTATCAGCAATGTATTCCATCAGCGGAGCATAGACGGACTGCTGCTTTTTCACCCGGCTCATCCCTTCGAACTGTTCGCCCACGGCAATAACCTGAAAGTGACTGCCATCGCCAGAGACGTGGACTTCCTTAAGGGAGAGTGCGTTCATCAGCACGGTCTGAATTTCATGATTTTCCATGGGATAATTTCATCTGATAAAGAAAACAGCCCAACATCTTAGAGGAAAGTGCGGCGGTCTTAAACAAGCAAAAAGCCCCGACGCACAAAACGTTGGGGCTTTTAGGAGTAATACATTGAATCGATTAAGGGATCAGATCGGCCGGAAGATTATAAAGCTGCACCAGCGTGTTCATCTTTTCACTCTTCCCGGTGACAGTGACGCTCCGACCCTGCTGACGAATCAGCGCCACCAGATGCATCAGCAGCGCGACTCCCGCAGTATCCACGCGGATGATGTCACTGAGATCGATGGTATCGACGCCCTGAGTCATCTCTTCCCGCACGTCCCACAGGGAAACCAGGTAATCCTGATCCAGCTCCCCTTGCAGCAACAGTCGACCGTTATCACGCGTCCAGCGCAGAGCGTCGGCCATTATTTTTTCTGTTCCAGCGTGATCGGCTGTTTGGAAATGGACTGCAGCTGAGCGGTCAGACCGTCAATACCTTTGGTGCGCAGCAGATCGCTCCATTCGTTCTGTTTAGTCGTAATCATACTGACGCCTTCGGCAATCATATCAAACGCCTGCCAGTTCCCGGTCTGGCTGTTCTTACGCCACTGGAAGTCCAGACGTACCGGAGGACGACCGTTAGGATCGACGATAGTGACGCGGATCGGCAGAATAGTGGCGTCACCGAGCGGTTTTTCAGGGGCAATCTGATAGGTCTGACCGTGATACATCGCCAGCGCCTGACCGTAAGCCTGTTTCAGGTATTCCCGGAACGCCGCGAAGTAGGCTTCACGCTGAGCAGGCGTTGCATCGCGATAGTAACGACCAAGCACGAGCGCACCGGCATATTTTACCTGCACATAAGGCAACAGTTCCTGGTCAACAATCTGACGCAGATAATCCGGATTAGCACGAATTTTTGGCTGCTCATTTTTAAGACGATCGAAGGTCTTCTGTGCGGCTTCATTCATCAGGCTGTAAGGGTTCGACTGATCGGCCGCATGGACGGCGGTCAGCGGGGCAATCACCAGCATGGCAACCATAAGTAAACGTTTAAACATGGCTCATTTCTCCTGAAATTAGTGCGTCGTTGCAGCAGGCGCCGTCGCGTCAGTATGGTCTGGCGACGGGCTTTGCGCATCGCCAGAATTCTCATTGTCGCCACCTTTGCTGTTGTAGAGGAACTGACCAATCAGGTCTTCAAGCACCATCGCGGATTTCGTATCCTGAATCGTGCTTCCTTCTTTCAACATCGCCGTGCCCATTTCCGGATCGTCAAAACCGACGTTCAGCGCGAGGTATTGCTCACCCAGCAGGCCGGAGGTGCGGATCGCCAGCGAACTGGTGTCCGGGATCTGGTTATATTGCTCTTCGATATCCAGCGTTACGCGCGGAAGGTAGGTTTTCGGATCGAGCGAAATGTCCGCCACGCGGCCAATCACTACTCCGCCGATGCGCACCGGAGACCTTACTTTCAGGCCGCCAATGTTATCGAAGGTGGCATACACCTGATACGTCGGCGTCGTTTTAAACGAAGTCACGTCCGCCGCTTTCAGGCAAACAAACAGCGCGGCCAGAAATGCCACCAGCAAAAACACGCCTACCCAGATTTCACTTTTTTTCGTTTGCATGAACTCAATTCCCAAACATCAGTGCAGTCAGCACAAAATCCAGCCCCAGTACCGCCAGCGACGAGTGCACCACGGTGCGGGTCGTTGCGCGGCTGATCCCTGCGGAAGTGGGGATAGCATCGTAACCGTTGAACAACGCAATCCACGTCACCGTAATGGCAAATACCACGCTTTTAATCACGCAGTTCACCAGGTCCATCCGCCAGTCGACGGCATTTTGCATTGCGGACCAGAAGAAACCTGCATCGATGCCTTTCCAGCTCACGCCAACCAGCGAGCCGCCCCAGATGCCGACGGCAACAAAAATAATGGTCAGCAACGGCAGCGAGATAACCCCCGCCCAGAAACGTGGCGCAATAACGCGGCGCAGCGGATCGACAGCCATCATTTCCATACTCGACAGCTGCTCAGTGGCGCGCATTAGCCCGATTTCAGCGGTTAACGCAGAACCGGCACGACCAGCAAACAACAAAGCGGCAACCACCGGGCCGAGTTCACGCAGCAGCGAGAGCGCCACCAGCATGCCAAGGCTGGTTTCGGCGCTGTAGGTGGTCAGCACCAGGTAGCCTTGCAGGCCCAGCACCATGCCAATAAACACGCCCGACACCAGAATAATCAGCATCGACAGTACGCCAACGTTATACAGCTGGCGCACTAACAAGGGGGCGTGCTTGCGGAACTCCGGTTTGCCGACGATCGCGTTGAATAACATTAACCCGGCGCGGCCAAAGGTCGAGAGCGTCTTAATCCCCCGATGCCCGAGCGCGGCCAGTGCATTTAACAGCATGAGCAACTTAACTCCCTGTTCCGAGTAAATCGTGATGATAATCGCCCGCCGGGAAGCGGAAAGGCACCGGGCCGTCGGCAATGCCATCAAGGAACTGACGCACGCGCGGATCGCTGTTTTCCTGGAGCGACTGCGCGCTGCCGTGGGCGACAATTTTTCTGTCCGCCACGATATACGCGTAATCGGCGATGCTCAGCACTTCCGGCACGTCATGCGACACCACAACACAGGTGACGCCCAGCGCGCTGTTTAGCTCAGAAATCAGCTTGACCAGCACGCCCATGGTAATCGGATCCTGCCCAACGAAGGGTTCATCGAACATAATGAGATCCGGTTCGAGCGCAATAGCACGCGCCAGCGCGGCACGGCGCGCCATGCCGCCGGAGAGTTCAGAAGGCATCAGTTTAGCAGCCCCGCGCAAACCTACCGCTTCCAGCTTCATCATGACGGTACTTTTCAGCAGCGGCGCAGGCAAACGGGTGTGTTCACGCAGCGGATAAGCAACGTTGTCAAAAACGTTCATATCGGTAAACAGGGCGCCAGACTGAAAAAGCATACTCATGCGCTTACGCACCGCGTACAAACGCGAGCGCGACATCCCCGGCACATTTTCTCCGTCAAAAAGGATTTCGCCGCTGTCAGGCGGAATTTGACCGCCGATCAATCGCAGCAGCGTGGTCTTGCCGATCCCTGACGGTCCCATGATGGCTGTGATTTTACCGCGAGGTACCGACAACGAGATGTTATCGAAAATACATCGGGCGCCGCGCGTAAAGCTGACCCCGCGCACATCGACTAAATTATCCGGTGTCTCGTTCATAGGTGTCCCTTGAAAAACCTCTTCAGGTTAAGCATGGCGTGTAATCACGCTACTAACCCATCATTTTTACAGAATCTTACCTGTCGCGGTTAGCGAAAGCAGGCATTTGTTTTACTTTTTCAACGCATAAAGTCAAAATTAAGAATTCGTCTGCGCAGTGCATGTGGCGCAAAGCAGCTGGCGATTATACCTGAATAAAGGACTTTAGATGCTTTTAGCGACGGCTCTGTTAATTATTGGTTTACTTCTGGTGGTCTACAGTGCCGATCGTCTGGTTTTTGCCGCATCGATTCTTTGCCGCAGTATGAACATTCCGCCGCTGATAATCGGCATGACCGTGGTCAGCGTCGGCACGTCGCTTCCGGAGATTATCGTGTCCGTCACCGCTTCTGTACACGGGCAGATCGATCTCGCTATCGGCACCGCAATCGGCTCCAATATCGTCAATATTTTGCTGATCCTTGGGCTCGGTGCGCTGCTGCACTCATTTACCGTCCATTCCGATATCCTGCGTCGGGAATTGCCGCTAATGTTAGTCGTAAGCCTGCTGGCGGGCTTTGTGCTGTATGATGGGCAGCTGACAAGAGCGGATGGCGTCTTTCTGTTCGCCCTCGCCGTGCTGTGGCTGCTGTATATTGTTAAGATTGCGCGCCTGGCGGAACGGCAAGGCAATGACAGTCTCACCCGTGACCAACTGGCGGAACTGCCTCGTGAAGGTTCACTGCCGGTCGCCTGTTTATGGCTCGGCGTGGCGCTGATTATTATGCCGATGGCAACAAGGATGGTCGTGGATAACGCCACGGTGCTGGCGAATTATTTCGCGATGAGCGAACTGACCATCGGTTTGACGGTGATTGCGATTGGCACCAGCCTGCCGGAGCTTGCCACTGCCATTGCGGGCGCACGGAAAGGCGAGGACGATATCGCCATTGGCAATATTATCGGGTCTAACATTTTCAACCTCGCCATCGTGATGGGCATGCCGGCGCTGATTGCGCCCGGGCCGTTCAACCCGCTGGCGTTCAGCCGTGATTATGGCGTGATGGTACTGGTCAGCGTGATTTTCGCCCTGCTCTGCTGGAGCCGAAAACCGCAAATTGGTAAAGGCGCAGGGGCATTTCTGATTGGGTGCTTTTTTGTTTGGCTGGCGTTTCTCTGGTGGGGCACGCCGTTTTTCACTGAGTGAATCGGGATAACATTATGTCGCAAATAGATTTGCAGCCGGGTTTTGACTTTCAGCAGGCAGGCCTTGAGGTGCTGGAGATTGAACGTGAAGGTCTGGCCCAGCTCGATCAATACATTAATCAGGATTTCACCCTCGCCTGTGAAAAAATGGCTTACTGCGGCGGAAAAGTTGTAGTGATGGGGATGGGTAAATCCGGACATATTGGCCGGAAGATGGCCGCGACGTTCGCCAGCACAGGCACACCGTCGTTCTTTGTTCATCCAGGTGAAGCCGCCCACGGCGATCTCGGCATGGTTTCACCGCAGGATGTCGTGATCGCACTTTCTAACTCCGGTGAATCCAACGAGATCCTGGCACTGATCCCGGTGCTTAAGCGTCTTCAGGTGCCACTCATCTGTATGACCAGCCGCCCGGAAAGCAGCATGGCGAAAGCCGCAGACATTCATCTGTGCGTCAGCGTGCCTAAAGAAGCCTGTCCGCTTGGCCTCGCGCCAACGTCCAGCACCACCGCAGCGCTGGTGATGGGGGATGCGCTCGCCGTCGCTTTACTTAAAGCACGCGGCTTCACCCCCGAAGATTTCGCGCTTTCGCATCCAGGCGGCGCGCTGGGCCGCAAACTGCTGCTGCGCGTGAATGACATCATGCATACCGGCGATGAAATTCCTCACGTTAGCCCGGATGCCACTCTGCGCGATGCGCTACTGGAAATCACCCGTAAAAACCTCGGTATGACGGTTGTCTGCGACGACCAGATGCAGATCGAAGGCATCTTCACCGACGGTGACCTGCGCCGGGTGTTTGATATGGGCGTCGACGTGCGTAATCTCAGCATTGCCGACGTGATGACCCGCGGCGGAGTGCGCGTGCGTCCAGGTATTCTGGCCGTGGATGCGCTGAACCTGATGCAGTCCCGCCACATCACCTGCGTCATGGTTGCCGATGGCGACCATCTGCTGGGTGTGATACATATGCATGATCTGCTGCGCGCAGGCGTAGTGTAAGTAAGGAAAAAACAATGAGTAATGCTGGCGCGTCGGTAACGACCTGCTATGGACCGGTCAGTTCTCGAGTCATGGAAAAAGCGGAGAAAATCCGCCTGCTGATTCTGGATGTCGACGGCGTGCTGTCTGACGGACTGATTTACATGGGCAACAACGGTGAAGAACTGAAAGCCTTCAACGTGCGCGATGGCTACGGCATTCGCTGTGCGCTGACGTCAGGCATAGAAGTTGCAATCATCACCGGACGAAAAGCTAAACTGGTAGAAGACCGCTGCAAAACGCTGGGGATCACTCATCTGTGGCAGGGACAGTCCGATAAGCTTATCGCTTACCGCGAACTGCTGGACACGCTCTCCCTGCGCCCGGACGAAGTGGCTTACGTCGGCGACGATCTCATCGACTGGCCGGTAATGGCTGATGTCGGCCTGAGCGTGGCCGTGGCCGATGCGCACCCGCTGCTTCCGCCACGTGCCGATTACGTCACGCGTATTGCCGGAGGTCGTGGTGCCGTTCGTGAAGTGTGTGATTTGTTGCTGCTGGCTCAGGGCAAACTGGATGAAGCCAAAGGGCAATCAATATGAGTAAAACCAGACGTTGGGTTATCATCCTGCTGTCGCTGCTGGCGCTGGTGCTGATTGGTTTCAATCTGGTCGACAATGACGACACTGCCCCAACGGTCGTGAATAACAACGACCCGACATACAAGAGTGAACATACTGATACCGTGGTCTACAGCCCAGAAGGTGCGCTGAACTATCGGTTGGTTGCAGAGCACGTCGAGTATTTTTCTGACCAGGCGATCTCCTGGTTTACCCGACCAGTGCTGACCACGTTCGATGCCAATAAAGTCCCGACGTGGTCCATTAAGGCCGATAAGGCCAAACTGACGAATGACCGTATGCTGTATCTTTACGGGCACGTTGAGATCAACGCCCTGACGGACGACTCTCAGCTTCGCAAAGTCACAACGGACAACGCCATCGTGAATTTGGTCACTCAGGACGTCAACTCCGACGATTTAGTGACTTTGTACGGCACAACATTTAATTCCAGCGGCCTCAAAATGCGCGGCAACTTACGCAGCAAAAAAGCCGAGCTGATTGAAAAGGTGAGAACCTCTTATGAAATTCAGAACAAATAAATTCAGCTTTAAGCTTGCCCTCGCCAGCACTTTGCTGGCCGCCAGCCTGCCTGCGCTGGCCTTGACGGGCGATACCGATCAGCCGATTCACATTGAATCCGATCAGCAGTCTCTGGACATGCAGGGCAACGTCGCCACCTTCACCGGCAACGTGATTGTGACCCAGGGCACCATCAAAATTAACGCCGACAAAGTCGTCGTCACGCGTCCTGGCGGTGAAAAAGGGAAAGAAACCATGGATGGCTATGGCAATCCGGCGACCTTCTACCAGATGCAGGACAACGGCAAACCGGTCAAAGGTCATGCGTCGAAGATGCATTACGAAGTGGCGAATGACCTCGTGGTTCTGACCGGCAAAGCCTACCTCGAGCAGCTGGACAGCAACATTACTGGCGACAAAATCACCTATCTGGTGAAAGAGCAGAAAATGCAGGCATTTAGCGAAAAAGGTAAGCGCGTGACCACGGTTCTGGTACCTTCGCAGCTGCAGGACAAGAGCGGCAACACCGCCGCACCGGCTCAGCCAAAGAAGAGTAACTAAGACGTTATGGCTACTTTAACTGCAAAGAATCTGGCGAAAGCCTATAAAGGACGTCGGGTTGTTGAAGACGTCAGCCTGACGGTGAATTCCGGCGAAATCGTTGGTCTGCTTGGCCCGAACGGTGCGGGTAAAACCACCACCTTCTACATGGTCGTGGGCATTGTTTCACGCGACGCGGGCAACATCATTATTGATGACGAAGACATCAGCCTGCTGCCGCTGCATGCACGAGCTCGCCGTGGTATCGGCTATCTTCCGCAGGAAGCGTCCATTTTCCGTCGCCTGAGCGTGTTCGATAACCTGATGGCCGTGCTGCAAATCCGTGACGATCTGAGCAATGAGCAGCGCGTTGATCGTGCGAACGAGCTGATGGAAGAGTTCCACATCGAACATCTGCGCGACAGCCTCGGGCAGGCTCTCTCAGGCGGTGAACGCCGCCGCGTGGAGATTGCTCGTGCGCTTGCGGCAAATCCTAAATTTATCCTGCTGGATGAACCCTTTGCGGGCGTCGACCCCATCTCGGTCATCGACATCAAGCGCATCATTGAACACCTGCGCGACAGCGGCCTGGGCGTGCTTATCACCGACCATAACGTTCGTGAAACGTTAGCCGTCTGCGAACGCGCTTATATCGTGAGTCAGGGACACCTGATTGCTCACGGTACACCGGAACAAATCCTGCAAGACGAACACGTTAAGCGTGTGTATCTTGGGGAAGACTTCAGACTCTGATAGGGTAGTGAGTACAGACATTTCTGGCCGGAGAAATTTGCCCTGATTATGAAGCAAGGTTTGCAATTAAGGCTCAGCCAACAGCTCGCCATGACGCCACAGTTGCAACAGGCCATTCGTCTGTTGCAGCTTTCAACGCTCGAGCTGCAACAGGAACTTCAGCAAGCGCTGGAGAGCAATCCCCTGCTTGAGCAAACCGATCTTCACGAAGAAATCGATTCACAGGAAGAAACCGATACCGAAGCCTTTGATACCGTCGATGCCCTCGAGCAAAAGGAGATGCCCGATGAACTGCCGCTCGATGCCAGCTGGGATGAGATTTACACCGCAGGCACGCCGTCCGGCACGGGCACCGATTATCAGGACGACGAGCTCCCTGTCTATCAAGGTGAAACTACGCAGTCGCTTCAGGATTATCTGATGTGGCAGGTTGGGCTGACGCCGTTTTCTGATACCGATCGTGCCATTGCGACGTCGATTGTCGATGCGGTGGATGAAACGGGTTATCTCACCACCTCCGTTGAAGAGATCCTCGAAAGCATTGGCAATGACGATCTCGATCTTGATGAAGTTGAAGCCGTCCTCAAACGCATCCAGCGTTTCGATCCGATCGGCGTAGCGGCGAAAGATCTGCGCGACTGCCTGCTGATCCAGCTTTCTCAGTTCTCGAAAGACACGCCGTGGCTGACGGAAGCCCAAACTATCATCTGCGATCATCTCGATCTGCTGGCAAACCATGATTTCCGCACGCTGATGCGCGTCACGCGCCTGAAAGAAGACGTGCTGAAGGAAGCGGTGTCGCTGATTCAGTCTCTCGATCCTCGCCCGGGTCAGTCGATCCAGACGAGCGAGCCGGAGTACGTGATCCCGGATGTGCTGGTACGCAAGATCAGCGGACGCTGGGCTGTCGAACTCAACTCCGACAGTATTCCGCGCTTGCAAATCAATCAGCACTACGCCGGGATGTGCAACACCGCACGCAACGACGCTGACAGCCAGTTTATTCGCAGCAACCTCCAGGAAGCCAAATGGCTGATTAAAAGCCTGGAGAGCCGCAACGACACGCTGTTGCGGGTTAGCCGCTGCATCGTAGAACAGCAGCAGGCCTTCTTTGAACAGGGCGAAGAGTTTATGAAGCCGATGGTGCTGGCGGATATCGCCCAGGCCGTCGAGATGCATGAATCAACCATCTCGCGTGTGACAACGCAAAAGTATCTTCACAGCCCACGGGGCATTTTTGAGCTTAAGTATTTCTTCTCCAGTCATGTGAATACCGAAGGCGGTGGCGAAGCCTCGTCAACAGCCATTCGCGCCCTGGTGAAGAAGTTAATTGCCGCGGAGAATCCCGCGAAGCCACTGAGTGACAGTAAGCTGACCTCCATGCTGTCCGAACAGGGTATCATGGTGGCACGCCGTACCGTTGCAAAGTACCGAGAGTCTTTATCCATTCCGCCGTCAAATCAGCGTAAACAGCTGGTCTGACACAACCGATAAGGAAGACACTATGCAGCTCAATATCACAGGACACAACGTTGAAATCACCGATGCAATGCGCGAATTTGTGACAACGAAATTCGCCAAGCTCGAACAGTTTTTCGAACGGATTAATCAGGTCTATGTTGTGTTAAAAGTGGAAAAGGTGACTCATATCTCGGACGCTACCCTGCATGTTAATGGGGGCGAAATTCATGCCAGTGCGGAAGGGCAGGATATGTATGCCGCAATAGATGGTCTTATCGATAAGCTTGCAAGACAGCTAACCAAACATAAAGATAAACTGAAACAACACTAATTGTCCGGGCGTGCGCCTGACCCGACGTTTCGGGCCAGGCGGCACGCAGGTGAATTTATGATGAACAACGATTCCGCTCTGCAACTGAGCAATGTCCTGAACCAGGAATGTACCCGCAGTGGCGTTCACTGCCAGAGTAAAAAGCGCGCGCTGGAAATCATCAGCGAACTGGCGGCAAAACAGCTGAGTCTGCCGCCACAGGTGGTGTTTGAAGCTATCCTGACGCGTGAAAAAATGGGCAGTACCGGCATCGGTAACGGCATCGCCATTCCGCACGGTAAGCTGGAAGAGGATACGCTGCGCGCCGTTGGCGTGTTTGTGCAGCTCGAAACGCCGATAGCCTTTGACGCGATTGATAACCAGCCGGTTGATCTGTTGTTCGCACTGCTGGTGCCAGCAGACCAGACCAAAACGCATTTGCATACCCTGTCCCTGGTCGCAAAACGCCTGGCGGATAAAACGATTTGCCGCCGCTTACGCAGCGCTCAAAGCGATCAGGAACTGTATGAAATCATCACCGGAGAAGAGAACGGCGATGAAGAGGCCTGAGGATAACCCGGTTGTCGTAAGGAGAAGCAACTGATGGTACTGATGATCGTCAGCGGTCGCTCGGGATCAGGCAAATCTGTGGCTCTGCGCGCGCTGGAAGACATGGGCTTTTACTGCGTGGATAACCTGCCAGTTGTGCTGCTGCCCGAGCTCGCCAAAAGCCTTGCCGACCGACAAATATCGGCCGCGGTCAGCATTGATGTACGAAATATGCCGGAGTCGCCGGAGATTTTCGAACAGGCGATGGAAAACCTGCCTGATTGTTTCTCGCCGCAGCTGCTGTTCCTCGATGCCGATCGCAACACGCTGATTCGTCGCTACAGCGATACGCGTCGTCTGCACCCGCTGTCCAGCAAAAATCTCTCGCTGGAAAGCGCCATCGATCAGGAAAGCGATCTGCTTGAGCCGCTGCGATCGCGCGCGGATCTTATCGTCGATACGTCTGAAATGTCCGTCCATGAGCTGGCGGAAATGCTGCGCACGCGTCTGCTGGGCAAACGTGAACGCGAACTGACGATGGTATTTGAATCCTTTGGCTTTAAGCACGGCATTCCCATCGATGCCGACTACGTGTTTGACGTACGCTTCCTGCCAAACCCGCACTGGGACCCGAAGCTACGCCCAATGACCGGCCTCGATAAGCCGGTCGCCGCCTTCCTCGACCGACACACAGAAGTACACAATTTTATCTACCAGACCCGCAGCTATCTTGAGCTATGGTTACCCATGCTGGAAACCAACAATCGAAGCTACCTGACGGTCGCGATTGGCTGCACCGGCGGTAAACACCGTTCGGTCTACATTGCCGAACAGCTGGCTGACTATTTCCGCTCGCGCGGCAAAAACGTTCAGTCTCGTCACCGGACGCTGGAAAAACGTAAAACATGAGCGTAAAGCACACCGTTGAGATCACCAACAAGCTGGGCATGCATGCCCGCCCGGCGATGAAGCTGTTTGAGCTGGTTCAGAATTTTGACGCCGAAGTGTGGCTTCGAAACGATGAGGGCACTGAGGCTGAAGCCAGCAGCGTCATCGCCCTGCTGATGCTGGATTCCGCCAAAGGTCGCCAGATTGAGATCGAGGCCAGCGGCCCGCAGGAAGAAGAAGCCCTGGCGGCGGTTATTGCGCTGTTCAACGCCGGGTTTGACGAAGACTGAATCTGTCCTTCTTCGTCTCTGCGCCTCAGCTCTCACTCAGGGAAAACTACGCTGGCACCCCACTGTGGAAGCGAAACTCCGCATCCGGGGTCGAAATCAGCGTGGCTTCCACTTCACCAAAGAAACGCACTCTCGGCGTGATATCCGTGTCCGATATCTGCTGCGCCAGTGCCAGATAATCCTGATAGTGCCGCGCTTCGGAGCGCAACAGCGACAGGTAAAACTTCTGTAATGGCTCATCCAGATAGGGTGCCAGCGCGGCAAAGCGCTCGCAGGAGCGCGCTTCAATGTACGCCCCGCAAATCAGCTTATCGATGAGCGTCAGCGGTTCATGCGTGCGCACTTCTTTAAGCATTCCTTTGGCATAACGACTGGCGGTGATTTTCACATAGGGGATCTCACGCTCAATCATGATTTCCCGCACCTGCCAGAAGTGATGTAGCTCCTCTTTGATGAGCAGCACCATACTGTCAATAAGCTGCCGGCCCCAGGGATCGTCGGTCTGCGGCATCACGCTTTTGCCTATCTGCTTTTGCAGCGCCGCAAAATCCGGCTCCGGGCCACCGCGAAAGGCAAAGGCTTCGTAAGGCTGGAGCCAGGCCAGTAGCGCGTCGGCACCGGCTTTGTCGGCCACGTATTTACGCACCAGCAGCATTGCGGTCTGTGCAGCTTTCAGCTCGCACACCAGATGATCGGTGAGCAACAGAGGCAAATGTTCGGGGGAACGGGCTTTGTCGATCCACGCCTGCGGTGTCGGGCACTGGAGGAAAGCTAAAACGGGCGCGAGGAGTTGGGGGTAATCCATCTATCTGGCACGATCTCATGAAAGGATGCGGCAACAAATGCTGCCGCACCGGTCGTTATTTAGTGGCGGACGCCATCGTCATCTTCGTCGATATAGTCTTCGTCGTCGCCTTCTTCGCCTTCACCGTTCGGATCTTCGAAGTAGGTGCCCCATCCGTCGTATTCCACGCCGAATTTCTCGGCCAGGTTCATCAGTTGCTCAACCTGAGCGTCGATAAGTTCCGGGTTCAGCGCGCATTCGCTGAGGGCGTCGCAGCAGATAACCACTTCACCGCCCTCTTCAACTTCCAGCTCTTCCGGCTCGGTCACTTCGTAACCCAGCTTGAAGACCTCAACCGCCACTTTTTCCAGCGTGTCGAAATCATCTGCCGAGAAATGGTGCTCGATGGTGTAGAGCGCGTCCGGATCGCTGCCATCTTCCAGTAACTCTTCAATAATCAGACGCGTCTCTTCGCGCTGCTCTTCCAGGTGTTCCGGGTTTGCCATTGCTCGTTCCTCATGATGTCGGCAGTGACTTCTATTTTCACACACCGCAGGCATTGCCTCCACCTTTCCGACAAAGATTTGTGAAACAGGGTTGCAAATGAATATTAATACATATAAATTGAATTTTAATTCAATAAGTGGCTTAAGCCATGAGAGGGAAAAATGTCTGCGTTATACCAGAAGCACTGCCTGAAATTACTGGATTTTACCCCTGCCCAACTCACGCACCTGCTGGCGCTGGCCGCCCAGCTGAAAGCCGATAAAAAAAGCGGCAATGAAGTGCCAAAACTGATCGGTAAAAACATCGCGCTCATCTTCGAAAAAGACTCAACCCGCACCCGATGCTCTTTCGAAGTTGCCGCCTACGATCAGGGCGCTCGCATCACATACCTCGGCCCGAGCGGTAGCCAGATTGGCCATAAAGAATCAATTAAGGATACTGCCCGCGTGCTGGGCCGGATGTATGACGGCATTCAGTATCGCGGCTACGGCCAGGAGATTGTCGAAACGCTGGCTCAGTTCGCCGGTGTACCGGTGTGGAACGGGTTGACCGATGAATTCCACCCAACGCAGCTGCTGGCCGATCTGCTCACGATGAAAGAACATCTGCCGGGCAAAGCCTTCAACGAAATGACGCTGGTGTATGCCGGCGATGCGCGTAACAACATGGGCAATTCGATGCTGGAAGCCGCGGCGCTGACGGGGCTGGATTTACGTCTGGTTGCGCCGAAAAGCTGCTGGCCGGAAGCGAGCCTGGTGGCTGAATGCAAAGCGCTGGCGCAGAAAAATGGCGGTGATATTACGCTCACCGAAGATATTGCCGCAGGCGTCAAGGACGCAGATTTTATCTACACTGACGTCTGGGTATCCATGGGCGAAGCCAAAGAGAAATGGGCTGAGCGCATCGCGCTGCTGCGTGACTATCAAGTGAATAAAAAGATGCTGGCACTGAGCGGAAACCCACAGGTGAAGTTCCTCCACTGCCTCCCGGCTTTTCATGACGATCAAACCACGCTCGGCAAGCAGATGGCCGAAGAATACGGCCTGCATGGCGGTATGGAAGTGACGGACGAAGTCTTTGAATCCGAAGCCAGCATCGTGTTCGATCAGGCTGAAAACCGGATGCACACCATCAAGGCTGTGATGGTCGCTACGCTGGCCAAGTAACGCACTCTGCATTCCCCTCTCCACGAGGGAGAGGGGAACATCCTCCTTACTCGATCCGCGTCGCCCGCAGCAGCGTTTCCAGCGGATAGACCGCCGCAATCACCACTTCATCCTGCGTTTTTGCGGCTTCATCAAGCTGCGACTGAACAGACGCATACTCTTTGTCATCAAGCGTACCCTGCCGCGCCACCAGATCGGTTAACCGCAGCCCCAGCGCCGCCAGTTTATCCACCTGCAACGCCACCGGCTTCATGCTTGCCAGCTGATGATTGCCGTCGGTCAGCAACAGCACGTCGGCGGTATTGTTCTGCCAGCGCGTAAAGACGTGACGCAGCGCGTCAGCGCTTTCGTTATCTTCAGCATCGCTGATGAGATTTTCCGCCCATTCGTTAAGATGGCGCACGGTGTCGCTTTCTGCAGGAAGGGCATCCGCAAAGCGGTTCAGCGGCTCAAACTGATGGTAATTTCCGGCCTGGAATTTCAGGTGCTGACGGGTGTAGTACTGCGCTGGTTCCGTCGCCTGCGCGAGGATTTCCAGCGGCAAAGTGCTGCCGCCGTTTGCCAGACGGGTAAACTGCACCCGCTGCTGCGTATGCTGTTGCAGCCCGACGGACACCGTCGACCAGCTGTCGATTGCCTGCAAACGCTGGTACATGTTGTCGGTATCGTTCACATCCTTCGCCGACCATAGCCGTTCTGCCACCACAAACCCACGCGGCCACAGGCGGATATCCAGCACTGGCGCAACAATGTTTTCCGCCCACAGCGCCGCTTCGCCACCGAGCAGGTTCTTCTGCTGTTCTGCGTCCGGCACCACTGGCTGAATGCCTGCCGGAACGTTATCCAGTCGCTCGCCGCTGATCGGGTAACGCACGTTGCCCACAAGGAAGTAGCCGCCGAGGCGGTCATCATGAATATTGACTACCGGACGGGTTTCACCCATCCACGTATCCACCGTGAACGTCACCTGATCCGGACTCAGCCATTCAATATCGTCCACTGCTCGCCGGGATTTGCCTTTGAAATCAATAAATCCTCGCCATTCATCTGCGCCTTTTACCAGCGTAAAGGTGCCTTCAACCGGGCTACCCTTCAGGCGGGGCATAGTAAACGACCAGCTCTGGGCGCTGTCGGCATCGCTGATTTTGTCGATCCCGTTCAGTCCCTGCGGAACGACCTCATTGCGGTAGTGATAGGCGGCGCTTTGCGGCTGGTCGAGGTAGAACCCGGTGGAAAGAATGCCCCGATAGCCATTCTTCGCTACCTCACCGAGTGCATCCTGTCCTTGCCAGGACTGGATCAGAATGCTTTTCGGCAGATCAGGATGATAGATCTCATCCCAGCCAACCATCTGCCGATGATGCTTCTCAAGGATCTGCTCCAGCTTACGGTTGAAGTACGCCTGCAATGCGTGGCTGTCGGCAAGCTTGTTGCCCTGCATAAACTTCTGAATGGCCGGATTGTTTTTCCACTGCGTGTCATCGACTTCGTCGCCGCCAATGTGCAGGTACGGATCCGGGAAGATCGCCGCCAGTTCGCTGACCATCGCGTCAGCAAAGGCGTAGGTCGCCTCTTTGGTCGGATCGAGTACCGGCTTCAGCACGCCCCAGTGGCGTTCCATTGCATACGGCCCCGGCGCGCTCATCAGTTCCGGATATGCGACCGCAATCGCCGAGGCATGGCCTGGCATATCAATTTCCGGCACCACGCGAATACCGCGGTCAGCCGCGTAGCGCACAATCTCTTTCATTTGTGCCGGAGTGTAGAACTTCCCGTCGCTGGCAAGCTGCTGCAATTTGGGGTACTTCGTCGAGGTAAAGCGCCAGCCCTGATCGTCCGTCAAATGCCAATGGAAGACGTTCAGCTTCGCCGCGGCCATGCCGTCAAGCTGCCGTTTGATGTCCTCAACCGGCAGGAAGTGGCGCGCGGAATCCAGCAGCACGCCTCGCCAGGGGAACCGCGGGGAATCTTCGATGGTGACAAAAGGAATGGTCGTGTTATCCGGCCCGTTCTGAATCAGCTGGAGCAGGGTTTCGATACCGTGCAGCGCGCCAAAGCGCGTATTCGCCGTCAGCTTCGCGCCCGTGTCATCCACCACCAGCTTGTAGCTTTCATCGCTGTCCGGTCTCGGAATTACCGGAACTTTATTCGCAATCACGATGTTAATGGTCGGCGTTTTTGCAGGCCCCGTTTGTGGCACCATTTCCCAGCCAGTCTGGCGGGAGATGCGATCGCGCAGGCGGGCTACCGCGTCGCCTAAGTCATCACCGCTAAGATTAATGGTGAGCTGGTTATTCAGGATCAACGCGCCTTGCGCAGCCGGGCGTGCGACCTGCGCAGGCCAGGGCATTAACGGGAGATCGCTGGCAGGCGCGGCCAGCGTAAAACCACTGAACAGCAGTCCGGTCATCAACAAACTGTAGCGCACAGTTTTGAGCATCAGGTTTTCCTTATGACGGGCCAAAAAAAGGCAAAACAATGAGTTAACACAAGGAGAATCAGAGGGTCAAGCGCGAGAGGCGACCGGCTTCACAACTACTTGAGAATAAGGGAAATGCTATGTGTGCGCAGGTCCTGCTCCCTCTCCTGACCCATGCTCAGCCAGGAGAAAGCCAGCTCAGGAGGAAGGAGAGACCCAGCTCCGCCCCAGGGCTGAGCCCTGAACGCCATGCTCGTTGAGGTATTTGTCGAGCTCCACCATCCCCGTCCAGCGATTCTCACACCACAGCGGCGCAAGCAGCGTAGGACGGCGGGCGCTGGCCGAAATCCGGTGATAAACAATATCTGGCGGCGTATGGCGGATCATTTCTCCGGCAATATGGGTGTAATCATCAAGCTCAATACCCTGAAGCCGTCCCGCTTCCCAGGCTTTAGCCATAATGCTGCCGGTGACGATGTGCAATGGATGAAGTTTGATGCCGTCCACGCCAGTCTCAACCACTTTTTCCAGCGTCTGCAGACACTCTGCCTGCCCTTCTCCCGGCAATCCAACGATCAGATGCGTACACACTTTCAGACCACGCTCACGAGCCAGACGCGTCGTTGCCTGATAGCAGGCAAAATCGTGGCCGCGGTTGATACGATGCAGGGTTTTGTCCTGCGCGCTTTGCAGACCGAGCTCCAGCCACACTTCGTAACCCTGATCTTTATATTCGCTAAGCAAATCCAGTACGGCCTCTGGCACACAATCCGGACGCGTACCCACACACAGGCCAACAATATTCGCCTGGCTGACCGCCTGTTGATACATAGACCGCAGCACCTGGACTTCAGCAAAGGTGCTGGTATAAGCCTGGAAATAAGCGAGGTAGCGTTTGGCACGATTGACCAGATGAGCCTGATGCGCCAGCTGTTCGGCGATGGATTTATGCTGCTGCGCCTCATCGGCAAATGAAGCAACGTTACAGAAAGTGCAGCCACCGCGTCCGATGGTACCGTCGCGGTTTGGGCAGCTAAAACCACCGTGCAGCGTAAGCTTATGGACCTTTTCGCCATAGCGACGCGTAAGATCCCCACCAAACATATTGACTAATTTCTGTAACTGCATAATCTGATAGACCGCGCCTTTCAAAGAGGTGCAAAGCCTGCCATTTTTAGTCTCTTTCGGCGATGACCTGGATCAAGCGCTACGGAGACGTCACATCTATTGCATAACCAATCAAGATAACTGCAATTTCATTCACCCTGAGAGTGATTACTTTTCCTTATGCTGAAGCGCTGTTTTTCGCGATTGCGCTCACAGATAAAAAACAGTGTCATCATGGGCATTAGCGGCGCATGGCAGAATAATACTCTGCGATAAAAAAACCTTTCAGCACAGATCGGCGATAATGCGGCTCACAGATAGTGAGAGAGATCACATTAGGTAGCCGTTTCGTTGGAGGGAAATGCAATGTAAAAAACCTTAAATTCCTTTTACTATCATAGCACTAACCTACCTATAGCACATTTTTGTATAAATAAGATTGCCATTTGACCTGTGTGCCGATTCCCGATAACTTGAGGATCCGCTGGAAGCTTTCTCGATGAGCGGTCTGCTCATCATATTTATGCAGTAATTGAGATTCCCTCTGAAGCAAGTCCTCAATACTTGTTTACCGATGCGAAAGGATTGTAAGAGGGCGAATGTGTGGCCATAGGCCCCACCGCCTTACTCTTTCTGCGCCTGCGCGCAATCGGTGTCGGAGTGTGTCCGTAGAGCCTGGGGAGGTTCACTGATATGTTGTACGATAAATCCCTTGAGAGGGATAACTGTGGTTTCGGCCTGATCGCCCACATAGAAGGCGAACCTAGCCACAAGGTAGTGCGTACCGCCATTCACGCACTGGCCCGCATGCAGCACCGTGGTGCGATCCTTGCCGATGGTAAAACCGGCGATGGTTGCGGCCTGCTGCTGCAAAAACCGGATCGCTTCTTCCGCCTGGTGGCCGAAGAGCACGGCTGGCGTTTAGCCAAAAACTACGCCGTCGGGATGCTGTTCCTGAATAAAGACGCTGAGCTGGCTGCTGCTTCTCGCCGCGTAGTCGAAGAAGAATTGCAGCGCGAAACCCTGTCGATTGTTGGCTGGCGCGACGTACCAACCAATGAAGGGGTGCTCGGTGAAATCGCCCTCTCCTCGCTGCCGCGCATCGAACAAATCTTCGTTAACGCCCCGGCAGGCTGGCGCCCCCGGGATATGGAACGCCGTCTGTTCATCGCCCGCCGCCGCATTGAAAAGCGTCTTCAGGAGGACAAAGACTTCTACGTATGCAGTCTGTCTAACCTGATCAACATCTACAAAGGTCTGTGTATGCCGGCGGATTTGCCGCGTTTCTACCTGGACCTCGCGGACCTGCGTCTGGAATCGGCCATTTGCCTGTTCCACCAGCGCTTCTCCACCAACACCGTGCCGCGCTGGCCGCTGGCCCAGCCGTTCCGCTATCTGGCTCACAACGGTGAGATCAACACCATCACCGGTAACCGCCAGTGGGCGCGCGCACGTACCTACAAATTCCAGACGCCGCTTATTCCGGATCTGCACGACGCCGCACCGTTCGTTAACGAAACGGGTTCTGACTCAAGCTCCATGGATAACATGCTCGAGCTGCTGCTGGCAGGTGGGATGGATATCGTGCGCGCCATGCGTCTGCTCGTTCCACCAGCCTGGCAGAACAACCCGGACATGGATACTGACCTGCGCGCCTTCTTCGACTTCAACTCCATGCACATGGAGCCGTGGGACGGCCCGGCAGGCATCGTCATGTCCGACGGACGCTACGCAGCCTGTAACCTCGATCGTAACGGCCTGCGCCCGGCGCGCTACGTCATCACCAAAGACAAGCTCATCACCTGCGCCTCTGAAGTCGGGATCTGGGACTACCAGCCGGACGAAGTGGTCGAAAAAGGCCGCGTTGGCCCAGGTGAGCTGATGGTAATCGACACCCGCGCGGGCCGTATTCTGCACTCCGCGGAAACGGACCACGATCTGAAAATCCGTCACCCGTACAAAGAGTGGATGGAGAAAAACGTTCGCCGTCTGGTGCCGTTTGAAGATCTGCCAGACGAAGACGTCGGCAGCCGCGAGCTGGACGACGACGCGCTTGCCAGCTACCAGAAGCAGTTTAACTACAGCGCCGAAGAGCTGGATTCCGTGATTCGCGTGCTGGGCGAAAACGGCCAGGAGGCCGTCGGCTCAATGGGTGACGACACCCCATTTGCCGTGCTCTCCAGCCAGCCTCGTATCATTTACGACTACTTCCGTCAGCAGTTTGCGCAGGTAACCAACCCGCCAATCGACCCGCTGCGTGAAGCGCACGTAATGTCGCTCGCCACCAGCATTGGCCGCGAAATGAACGTCTTCTGTGAAGCGGAAGGCCAGGCGCACCGCCTGAGCTTCAAATCACCGATCCTGCTCTACTCCGATTTCAAACAGCTGACGACGATTCAGGAAGAGCACTACCGAGCTGATACCCTCGATATCACTTTTGATGTAAACGAAGCGAGCCTCGAAGAGACCGTTAATGCGCTGTGCGACAAGGCAGAGCAAATGGTGCGTAACGGCACCGTGCTGCTGGTGCTCTCTGACCGCAATATCGCCAAAAACCGTCTGCCGGTACCTGCGCCGATGGCGGTGGGTGCGATTCAGACGCGCCTGGTTGATAAGAGCCTGCGCTGTGACGCCAACATCATCGTTGAAACCGCAAGCGCTCGCGACCCGCATCACTTTGCGGTGCTGCTGGGCTTCGGTGCAACGGCGATTTACCCGTATCTTGCTTACGAAACGCTGGCGAAGCTCGTCGACACCAAAGCCATCGAGAAAGATTACCGCCACGTGATGCTGAACTACCGCAACGGCATCAACAAAGGCCTGTACAAAATCATGTCCAAAATGGGCATCTCGACCATTGCCTCTTACCGCTGCTCGAAGCTGTTTGAAGCGGTGGGCCTGCATGACAGCGTCGCAAATCTCTGTTTCCAGGGCGTGGTCAGCCGTATTGGCGGCGCAGGCTTTGAAGACTTCCAGCAGGATCTGCTGAACCTCTCTAAGCGTGCCTGGCTGGCGCGTAAGCCGCTCGATCAGGGTGGTTTGCTGAAGTACGTTCACGGTGGTGAATACCACGCCTACAATCCGGACGTGGTACGCACGCTGCAGCAGGCCGTTCAGAGCGGTGAATACAGTGACTATCAGCAGTATGCAAAACTGGTCAACGAGCGCCCGGCGGCAACGCTGCGCGATCTGCTGGTCATCACTCCAGGCACTGAAGCCGTCAGCATTAGCGAAGTTGAGCCTGCGACTGAGCTGTTCAAACGCTTTGATACTGCGGCAATGTCCATCGGTGCACTGAGCCCGGAAGCCCACGAAGCGCTGGCGGAAGCCATGAACAGCATCGGCGGTAACTCCAACTCCGGTGAAGGCGGCGAAGATCCGGCGCGTTACGGCACCAATAAAGTCTCGCGCATCAAGCAGGTCGCTTCCGGCCGCTTTGGCGTGACGCCAGCGTACCTGGTCAACGCCGACGTGATTCAGATTAAAGTCGCTCAGGGGGCAAAACCAGGCGAAGGCGGTCAGCTTCCGGGTGATAAAGTCACGCCGTACATCGCTAAACTGCGTTATTCCGTGCCGGGCGTAACGCTGATTTCCCCGCCACCGCACCACGATATCTACTCTATCGAGGATCTGGCGCAGCTGATTTTCGATCTGAAACAGGTCAATCCGAAAGCGATGATCTCCGTGAAGCTGGTTTCCGAACCGGGCGTCGGCACCATCGCTACCGGCGTCGCGAAAGCCTACGCAGATTTGATCACCATCGCCGGCTATGACGGCGGCACCGGTGCAAGCCCGCTCTCTTCCGTGAAATACGCAGGCTGCCCTTGGGAACTTGGCCTGGTGGAAACCCAGCAGGCGCTGGTTGCCAACGGCCTGCGTCACAAAATTCGTCTCCAGGTGGATGGCGGTCTTAAAACCGGTGTCGATATCATCAAGGCGGCAATTCTGGGTGCAGAAAGCTTCGGCTTCGGCACCGGCCCGATGGTTGCGCTGGGCTGTAAATACCTGCGTATTTGCCACCTGAACAACTGCGCAACCGGCGTGGCAACTCAGGATGAAAAACTGCGTAAGAACCATTACCACGGCCTGCCGTTCAAAGTGACCAACTACTTTGAATTTATCGCCCGCGAAACTCGCGAGCTGATGGCGCAGCTTGGCGTGAAGCGTCTGGTAGATCTGATTGGCCGTACCGACCTGCTTAAAGAGCTGGACGGTTTCACCGCCAAACAGCAGAAGCTGGATCTGGCGAAACTGCTGGAAACCGCCGAGCCGCATCCGGGTAAGGCGCTTTACTGCACCGAGAACAACCCACCGTTCGACAACGGCGTGCTGAACGCGCAGCTCTTGCAGCAGGCGAAGTCGTACGTGGATGACAAGCAGAGCAAAACGTTCTGGTTTGATATCCGCAACACCGACCGTTCAGTGGGCGCGTCACTGTCAGGCTATATCGCCCAGACACATGGCGATCAGGGTCTGGCTTCAGACCCGATCAAGGCTCACTTCAGCGGCACCGCAGGCCAGAGCTTCGGCGTGTGGAACGCAGGCGGCGTGGAGCTGTACCTGACCGGCGATGCCAACGACTACGTCGGGAAAGGCATGGCGGGCGGCCTGCTGGCAATTCGTCCTCCGGTCGGCTCTGCCTTCCGCAGCCACGAAGCGAGCATCATCGGTAACACCTGCCTGTATGGCGCAACCGGCGGTCGTCTGTACGCAGCAGGCCGCGCGGGCGAACGTTTCGGCGTGCGTAACTCCGGTGCAATTACCGTGGTCGAAGGCATTGGCGACAACGGCTGTGAGTACATGACGGGCGGTATCGTCTGTGTGCTCGGCAGAACCGGCGTCAACTTTGGCGCAGGCATGACCGGTGGTTTTGCTTATGTCCTGGATGAAGATGGTGATTTCCGCAAACGCGTGAACCCGGAACTGGTGGAAGTGCTGGACGTTGACTCCCTGGCTATCCATGAAGAGCACCTGCGCGGGCTTATCACTGAACACGTTCAGCTGACGGGCTCCTCGCGCGGCGAAGAGATTCTGGCGAACTGGCCAGCGTTCTCCGCGAAATTTGCTCTGGTTAAACCGAAGTCCAGCGATGTCAAAGCACTGTTGGGTCACCGTAGTCGTAGCGCAGCTGAGCTGCGCGTGCAGGCGCAGTAAGGAATACAGATGAGTCAGAATGTTTACCAGTTTATCGACTTACAGCGTGTGGACCCACCGAAGAAGCCGCTGAAGATCCGTAAGATCGAATTTGTTGAGATCTACGAAACCTTCTCCGAAGGCCAGGCTAAGGCGCAGGCAGACCGCTGCCTGTCCTGCGGCAACCCATACTGCGAGTGGAAGTGCCCGGTGCATAACTACATCCCGAACTGGCTGAAGCTCGCCAACGAGGGGCGTATTTTTGAGGCGGCTGAACTGTCGCATCAGACCAACACCCTGCCGGAAGTGTGCGGCCGCGTCTGCCCACAGGATCGCCTGTGCGAAGGCTCCTGTACGCTGAACGACGAGTTCGGCGCGGTGACCATCGGCAATATCGAGCGCTACATCAACGATAAAGCCTTCGAGATGGGCTGGCGTCCCGATCTCACTGGCGTGAAGCAGACCGGTAAAACGGTCGCCATTATCGGCGCTGGCCCGGCGGGCCTTGCCTGTGCCGACGTGCTGACCCGCAACGGCGTGAAGGCGGTGGTCTTCGATCGCCATCCTGAAATCGGCGGTCTGCTCACTTTTGGTATTCCGGCCTTTAAGCTGGAAAAAGAGGTCATGACCCGTCGCCGTGAAATTTTCACCGGCATGGGCATTGAGTTCAAACTGAATACCGAAGTGGGCCGCGATGTGCAGCTCGACGACCTGCTAAAAGATTATGATGCCGTATTCCTCGGCGTCGGTACCTATCAGTCCATGCGCGGTGGTCTTGAAAATGAAGAAGCGGAGGGCGTGTTTGACGCGCTGCCGTTCCTGATTGCCAACACCAAGCAGATCATGGGCTACGGCGAATCTGCCGACGAGCCGTATGTGAACATGCAAGGCAAACGCGTAGTGGTTCTGGGCGGTGGCGATACCGCAATGGACTGCGTACGTACTTCCGTTCGTCAGGGTGCAGCGCATGTTACCTGTGCTTATCGTCGTGATGAAGAGAACATGCCAGGCTCACGTCGCGAAGTCAAAAACGCGCGTGAAGAAGGCGTGGAGTTCCAGTTCAACGTGCAGCCGCTGGGTGTCGAAGTGAACGCCAACGGTAAAGTGAGCGGTGTGAAAATGGCGCGCACGGAAATGGGCGCGCCGGATGCCAAAGGCCGCCGTCGTGCTGAAATCGTTGCGGGTTCCGAGCACGTGGTTCCTGCCGATGCGGTGGTGATGGCGTTCGGTTTCCGTCCTCACAGCATGGAATGGCTGGCGAAACACAGCGTTGAGCTCGATTCCCAGGGCCGTATCATCGCACCGGAAGGCAGCGATAACGCCTTCCAGACCAGCAACCCGAAAATCTTCGCCGGTGGCGATATCGTGCGCGGTTCCGATCTGGTCGTCACGGCGATTGCCGAAGGCCGTAAAGCTGCCGACGGCATTATGAACTACCTGGAAGTGTAATCCGCCTAAGGATACCCTGTCTGAAAGAATAAAAGCCCGGCTTGCTGATGCAGCCGGGCTTTTTTACGTTTTCAAGGTACAAATGAAAACAGGCCCGAATGGGCCTGTTGAGGATTACTTCACTACGCGTAGCGCCGGACGACCACCGCGTGGCGGCGGCGTGTCGTCAGGATCGTTATCATCATCGCCGTCTGGCTTATCGCCATCGATGACTGACATCACGGTTTCGTTTTCTGCGCCGGTTTCCGCGTCGTCATTGACGTGAATACCGTCTTCATCGTACGCCGCTTCCGGCTCGAACATGGTGCCTGCGCCGTTTTCACGGGCATAGATTGCCAGCACGGCCGCCATAGGTACTTCAACCTGGCGCGGTACGCCGCCAAAACGCGCATTAAAGCGCACTTCGTCGTTAGCCAGCTCAAGGTTGCCTACCGCACGCGGCGCAATGTTCAGTACGATTTGCCCGTCACGCGCGTATTCCATCGGAACACGTACGCCCGGTAACGTCACGTCTACCACCAGATGAGGCGTCAGCTGGTTATCCAGCAGCCATTCATAGAATGCCCGCAGCAGATAAGGGCGACGTGGCGTCAGCTGTGACACATCCATTCAGTTAGCCCCGACCGAGGCGCATTTCACGCTCGGCTTCAGTTAAGGAAGCGAGGAAGGAATCACGTTCGAAAACGCGAGTCATATACGCTTTCATCTCTTTAGAACCGGTACCGATCAGCTCAATGCCCATGACCGGCAGGCGCCACAGCAGCGGTGCAAGGTAGCAGTCGACCAGGCTGAACTCATCGCTCAGGAAATACGGCTTCTGCGTGAAGACCGGCGCAATCGCCAGCAGCTCTTCGCGCAGCTGTTTGCGGGCAGTTTCTGCCTGAGCAGCCGTACCGTTCATGACGGTATTCATCAGCGAGTACCAGTCTTTTTCGATGCGGTGCATATACAGACGGCTTTCACCACGCGCCACCGGGTAAACCGGCATCAGCGGCGGGTGCGGAAAACGCTCGTCCAGATATTCCATAATGATGCGAGATTCCCACAGGGTCAGCTCGCGATCCACCAGTGTCGGTACGCTTTGATTCGGGTTGAGGTCAATCAGATCCTGAGGTGGATTGTCCTTCTCCACATGCTCAATCTCAAAGCTGACACCCTTTTCGGCCAGCACAATGCGGACCTGATGGCTATAGATGTCAGTAGGACCAGAAAACAGCGTCATTACCGAACGTTTGTTGGCAGCGACAGCCATGAAAACCTCCAGGTATATTCAGAATTTTTACTGCTACCCGCCACAACATGTGACCGGCCAGTGGTAAAGCCCCGTAAGCGTCGAACGACATTCCTGTTCAAAAAACAAAAAATGAACAACCGCCTGCATTTGGGCACAAAATTGGATGATAGTTTACCAGATTTTGATGGATTTGTGTTGAGGCGATTCTGGAAATGCTGAAAAAGGATGAAAAGAGAGTGGAGGATTGTGGATAACGCCGGTTTTATTCATAAAAAAACCCGCCGAAGCGGGTTTTTTCGCCAATTGTTCTGCATAAGCAGAAACCAATTAACGTTTGGAGAACTGAGGACGACGACGTGCTTTACGCAGACCGACTTTCTTACGTTCAACCTGACGAGCATCACGAGTAACGAAGCCAGCTTTACGCAGTTCGCCACGCAGGGACTCATCGTACTCCATCAGAGCGCGGGTGATACCGTGACGGATCGCACCAGCCTGACCAGAGATACCACCACCTTTAACGGTGATGTACAGATCCAGTTTCTCAACCATGTCGACCAGTTCCAGCGGCTGACGAACTACCATGCGGGCAGTTTCACGACCGAAGTACTGTTCCAGAGAACGTTGGTTGATAACGATTTTGCCGTTGCCCGGTTTGATAAACACGCGAGCTGCGGAACTTTTGCGGCGACCAGTGCCGTAGTATTGATTTTCAGCCATTGCCTATAATCCCGATTAGATGTCAAGAACTTGCGGTTGCTGTGCCGCGTGGTTGTGCTCGTTACCCGCGTAAACTTTCAGTTTACGGAACATTGCACGACCCAGCGGGCCTTTTGGCAGCATGCCTTTAACCGCGATTTCAATCACACGCTCAGGACGGCGGGCAATCATCTCTTCAAAGGTCGCTTGTTTGATACCACCGATGTGGCCGGTGTGATGGTAATACACTTTGTCTTCACGCTTGTTACCGGTTACAGCAACTTTTTCTGCGTTCAGAACGATGATGTAATCACCCGTATCTACGTGCGGAGTGTATTCCGCTTTATGCTTACCGCGCAGGCGACGAGCCAGTTCGGAAGCCAGACGGCCCAGAGTTTTACCGGTCGCGTCAACAACATACCAGTCGCGTTTTACGGTTTCTGGTTTAGCTGTAAAAGTTTTCATTAAAAGCTTACCCAAATAAATAAGTTACACGTTGGTGAACACCCAAACGTTTAAAAGTTGAGGCTCACACGACAAAGTCCGGCAAACCTACCCCTTCGAATAGCCTATGCCAGCACATAGAAAGTTTTGGGAAAAAAACCTTCTCGTAACGTGGGGTCGCAAGATTATAGAGAAGTCACGGTCAAAGATCGACCCCTAAATGTGATTTGCCAGGGGGTTTTTAACCGACCAGATGTTCACGCTTCAAATACTCTTCGCTTTGCATCTCCTGCAGGCGCGAAAGGCAGCGCTGGAACTCAAATTTCAGACGCTCGCCCTGATAAATATCGTGGAGTGGCACGGTCGCGCTCACCACCAGTTTGACATGACGTTCATAGAATTCATCCACCAGCGCAATAAAACGCCGCGCCTCACTTTCCATTAATGTCGTCATCACCGGTACATCAAACAGCATCACGGTATGAAACAGACGCGAAAGAGCAATGTAATCATGCTGACTACGGGCATCCACGCACAGCGTGGTGAACGAGACTGCCAGAGTTTGATTTTCTGCCCCCAGCGTTGGCAGTGAACGGTGGTTGATTTCAAGCACAGTCGGCTTCTCGCGTCGGGTACCGGAGAGCGCCAGCCAGAGTTTGTCCATCTGCTGGTGCGTCTCATCGTTCAGCGGCGATAGCCACAAATGCGCCTGGGTCAGCGTCCGCAGACGATAGTCAATCCCGGCATCCACATTCATGATGTCGCAGTTTGCTTTAATAGCATCGATCGCAGGCAGGAAACGTGCGCGCTGCAAACCGTTGCGGTACAGGTCATCAGGAGGAATGTTGGAGGTCGCCACCAGCGTGATCCCACGTGCAAAAAGGGCCTTCATCAGGCCGCCTAACAGCATCGCGTCCGTAATGTCTGAGACAAAAAATTCATCAAAGCACAGCACGTCGGTTTCGGACTTAAAGCGGTCGGCCACGATTTCCAGCGGATCGCTGTGCCCCTGCAGCGCGGTGAGTTCTTCATGCACGCGGAGCATAAAACGGTGAAAGTGGAGACGCTGCTTACGCTCTCCAGGCAGGCTTTGATAAAACATATCCATCAGCCAGGTTTTCCCACGCCCTACGCCGCCCCACATATATAAGCCGCGTACCGGAACCCGGGAAGCTGACTCGTGCTTACCCAACAGTTTACCTAATTTGGCCCGCAGACCGCCTTTTGTCGGGCTTTGCGCCGGAAGAGAGGTCAGTTGCTGGTAGATAATATCCAGCCGGGAAACGGCCTCACGCTGAACGTCATCGGGTTGGTAGCACCCCTCTTTCAGGGCCTGTTCATATCGCGATGTGGGGGTCATGCTTTGCATAAGTTGTTGTTATTTCCTGAAAAGCAATGTGCAGCAGTTCACGGTTGTCGAAAAAAAGGCCGTTCTACAGTACGCGATGACACGCCAGGATTCCACTTCTAAGGGATTAGCGGTTATAGTGGCACTATCGGGCGCAGGCGAGGAGCCTTATTGCCACCCTACGGAACCACAAAACAACGGGAGAAGTTCATGACCTGGGAATATGCGCTAATTGGTCTGGTTGTCGGTCTCATCATTGGCGCCGTCGCTATGCGATTTGGTAACCGCAAGTTACGTCAACAGCAGGCCCTGCAGTACGAACTGGAAAAGAATAAAGCAGAGCTGGACGAGTATCGTGAAGAACTGGTCAGCCACTTTGCCCGCAGCGCCGAGCTGCTCGACAATATGGCTCACGACTACCGCCAGCTGTATCAGCATATGGCGAAAAGCTCCAGCAGCCTGCTGCCGGAAATGAGCGCGGAAGAAAACCCGTTCCGTAACCGCCTGGCAGAGTCCGAGGCCAGTAACGATCAGGCGCCGGTTCAGATGCCACGCGACTATTCTGATGGTGCATCCGGTCTGCTGCGCAGCGCCGCCAAACGCGACTAACCCCTCTTTATTTACGGGCGCAGCCCTTGCGCCCGCCACTTCCTTCCCGCCCCGGCTATTATTAATCATCAACCTCATTGTTAGACGTCCGAAAATTCAATAACATCGGGCTGTTTATGGGCGTATTTTTTCTCACATTCCTCAGGTCATGAGAGCCAGCATCAATGAAGAAAAAAACTTTATTACTGAGTGCGTTAGCGTTAAGCGTCGGGTTATCTCTTGGCGTGGCGATGCCGGTGTCAGCTTCTCTGCCTGCAGTTCTGCCAGGCCAGGGGCAGGTGCCAAGCCTCGCGCCGATGCTGGAGAAAGTGCTGCCTGCGGTGGTAAGCGTTCAGGTGGAGGGGACGGCCACACCGGCAAGCCAGGGACAAGTCCCTGACGAACTTAAGAAATATTTTGGTGACGATGCGCCAGTCGATCAGCCCCAGCCGTTCGAAGGGCTGGGCTCTGGCGTCATTATTGATGCTGCCAAAGGGTACGTGCTCACCAACAATCACGTCGTTAACCAGGCACAAAAAATCAGCGTCCAGCTGAACGATGGCCGTGAGTTTGACGCCAAACTGGTCGGCAGCGACGATCAAAGTGACATCGCGCTGCTTCAGCTCCAGAAAGCCGATCACCTGACGCAAATCGCCATCGCCGATTCCGACAAGCTGCGCGTCGGGGATTTTGCCGTGGCGGTAGGCAATCCGTTTGGTCTGGGCCAGACCGCCACGTCGGGGATAATCTCCGCACTGGGGCGCAGCGGCCTGAATCTTGAAGGCCTGGAAAACTTTATCCAGACCGATGCCTCCATTAACCGGGGCAACTCCGGCGGCGCGCTGCTGAACCTCAACGGAGAACTGGTTGGGATCAACACCGCCATTCTCGCGCCGAGCGGCGGCAGCATTGGCATCGGCTTTGCGATCCCAAGCAACATGGCGATTACCCTCGCCAAACAGCTGATTCAGTTTGGCGAGATCAAGCGCGGCCTTTTAGGTGTTAAAGGCATGGAGATGAGCGCAGATATCGCCAAAGCGTTCAATCTCAATATCCAGCGCGGGGCGTTCGTCAGCGAAGTGTTGCCAGGCTCTGGTTCGGCAAAAGCGGGGGTTAAAGCGGGCGATATTATCGTGAGCCTCAATGATAAGCCGCTCAGCAGCTTTGCTGAACTGCGTTCGCGTATCGCCACGACGGAGCCGGGCACCAAAGTAAAACTTGGGCTGCTGCGCGATGGCAAGCCGATGACCGTTGAGGTCACGCTGGATAAGAGTACCTCTTCCACGGCCAGCGCAGAGCTGATTACTCCGGCGTTGCGGGGAGCATCCCTGAGCGACGGTCAAATGAAAGACGGTACTAAAGGTGTTGTTCTCAACGACGTTGAAAAAGGCAGCGCCGCAGCTCAGGTTGGCTTACATAAAGATGATGTGATCATCGGCATTAACCGCCAGCGCGTGCAGTCGATCGCTGAAATGCGCAAGGTGCTGGAAGCCAAACCTGCCATCATTGCGCTGAATGTGATGCGCGGGAATGAAAGCATCTATCTGCTGCTGCGTTAGGATCTGTTAAGGGCGGACATTGCCTGCGTGTGATGTCCGCATAACTCGTGCTATGCTGCCCCGGTTCCCTTACCTGTGATAATCGCACATGCTTGCAAAGCTTTTACGCTCAGTCGCAATTGGATGCATCGTCAGTGGCATTTTGTTAGCCGCCATGCCTTCGTTGCGCCAGCTTAACCCCCTTTCATCCACGACGTATGACAGCGCGGATGAATCGCCGGTCAGCTACAATCCCGCAGTGAAGCGGGCGGCGCCTGCCGTCGTTAACATCTATAACCGCGCGCTGAACAATACCAGCCATAACGTATTAACGCTCGGCTCCGGCGTGATTATGGACGAGCGCGGGTACATTATTACCAACAAGCATGTGATTAACGATGCCGATCAGATCATCGTCGCTTTGCAGGACGGGCGCGTTTTCGAGGCGCTCATTGTCGGATCCGACAGCCTGACTGATCTTGCGGTGCTCAAAATCAACGCCAGCGGCGGGCTGCCGGTCATTCCGATTAACCCGAAACGCATCCCGCACATTGGCGATGTGGTGCTGGCCATCGGCAACCCGTACAACCTCGGGCAAACCATCACCCAGGGCATTATCAGCGCCACCGGGCGTATTGGCCTGAACCCATCCGGCCGCCAGAACTTCCTGCAAACGGATGCCTCCATTAACCACGGTAACTCCGGCGGTGCGCTGGTGAATTCGCTGGGCGAGCTGATGGGGATTAATACCCTCTCCTTTGACAAGAGTAACGACGGTGAGACACCTGAAGGAATCGGTTTCGCCATTCCATTCCAGCTGGCGACGAAAATTATGGATAAGCTTATCCGTGATGGTCGGGTGATCCGCGGTTATATCGGCATCAGCGGCCGTGAAATTGCGCCTCTTCACACTCAGGGCGGCGCGATAGATCAGATTCAGGGCATCGTGGTAAATGAAGTGGCACCTGGTGGCCCGGCTGCTGAGGCAGGCATTCAGGTCAACGACGTGATTGTTTCCGTGAACGACAAACCGGCAGTCTCTGCGCTGGAAACAATGGATCAGGTCGCCGAAATTCGTCCGGGTTCTGTCATCCCGGTTATCGTCATGCGTGACGATAAAAAGCTGACCCTGAACGTCACCATTCAGGAATACCCCGCCACCAACTAACAGGCGTAAAAAAACCGGAGCACAGGCTCCGGTTTTTACTTTCTGGCTGCCAGGCTTATTTGTTAACGAACTCTTCGCCCAGCGCGATATCTTTCTTCAGCGTATCCAGCATGCCTTCCATCGCGTGTTGTTCAAACTCGCTCAGCTTGCCGATGGACTGACGCTCTTCGACGCCGTTTTTACCCAGCAGCAGCGGCTGCGAGAAGAAACGTGCATGCTCGCCGTCACCTTCAACGTAGGCACATTCCACCACGCCTTTCTCGCCCTGCAACGCACGCACCAGCGACAGGCCGAAACGTGCCGCCGCCTGGCCCATAGACAGGGTTGCGGAACCGCCACCGGCTTTGGCTTCCACCACTTCGGTACCCGCATTCTGAATGCGTTTGGTCAGATCGGCCACTTCCTGTTCGGAGAAGCTGACACCTGGGATCTGCGACAGCAGAGGCAGAATAGTCACACCGGAGTGACCGCCGATAACCGGCACTTCAATCTCCGTTGGCTGCTTGCCTTTCAACTCCGCCACGAAGGTATTTGAGCGAATGATGTCCAGCGTGGTGACGCCGAACAGTTTGTTTTTGTCATACACGCCGGCTTTTTTCAATACTTCAGCGGCAATGGCCACCGTGGTGTTGACCGGGTTGGTGATGATACCGATACAGGCTTTTGGACAGGTTTTTGCGACCTGCTGCACCAGATTCTTCACGATGCCCGCGTTAACGTTGAACAGATCGGAGCGATCCATTCCCGGTTTACGCGCGACGCCTGCGGAGATCAGCACCACATCAGCGCCTTCCAGCGCCGGGGTTGCATCTTCACCGGAGAAACCTTTGATCTTCACTGCGGTTGGAATATGGCTGAGATCGACTGCCACGCCCGGGGTAACCGGCGCAATATCATACAGGGAGAGTTCTGAGCCTGAAGGCAGTTGGGTCTTAAGTAGTAGGGCAAGCGCCTGGCCGATACCGCCAGCTGCGCCGAGGACTGCGACTTTCATCCTAAACTCCTTATTATGGTTAGTTTCATCTACCGTAACTCCGTGGCGGCAACCTTAATTCACAAGGTAAACAATAACAACAAGCGAGGGTGAAGAATGCGGCGCTGCCCGCAGCAAAACGGCGCTATCGCTCACTTTACCATCTGTGACAGACCGCCGCGACGGCGTAACCGGTCGACTGTTGGCTACAATACACCCAGCCAGATGGGCAAAACAACACCATTTTCATAACATTTGATTTACTTTTGCCGTTATTTTCGACTCGTGACGAAAGCATGTTCCCTGATAACAATTTTTGATAAAATCCTTCCCTTTCATAACATTATTTCAGCCTAATTCACGGCAGATAATTTGCATAAAAATTCATCCATATGCATAATAATGTTGTTTTTACCGCCATGATACGGGTGACTTATGCGAAGCTCGGCTAAGCAAGAAGAATTGGTCAAAGCGTTTAAAGCGCTGTTAAAAGAAGAAAAGTTCAGTTCTCAGGGAGAGATCGTCCAGGCATTACAGGAGGAGGGCTTCGAAAACATCAATCAGTCCAAAGTCTCCCGGATGCTGACGAAGTTTGGCGCAGTGCGTACGCGTAACGCCAAAATGGAGATGGTGTACTGCCTTCCTGCGGAACTCGGCGTACCAACCACCTCCAGCCCATTAAAGAATCTGGTACTGGATATCGACTATAACGACGCGGTGGTGGTTATCCACACCAGCCCTGGTGCTGCACAGCTTATCGCTCGCCTGCTGGATTCTCTGGGGAAAGCGGAGGGCATTCTTGGCAGCATCGCCGGGGATGACACCATCTTCACCACCCCTGCTCGCGGGTTTACCGTGAAAGATCTGTACGAAGCCATTCTGGTGCTGTTCGAACAAGAGCTGTAATTCTGCATCTCTCCGGCGCCCTGTCGGAGAGCGTCTTATCTTCCGGATAACAACCGAAGTGCTACATAAAACCCCCTTTACTTTAACATTAAGTGCGTTTCACTGCCTTAATGTCATCATCCAGTCAATGCTGTTAGCAAAATAGCACAAATCATCAAATTCATATATCTATATGATTTAATTATAAATAAATCACAAAACCCGCCGCCAACTGACGTTTTTAATGCTTTTCCGTTATAAAAACGACGCTTCTTGACACTTAATTACGAGAGAAACCATTAGCGTGGTATTAATTTTTTGGGTGATTAGTGTATACTTGATTTTGTGATGAGGGTCACGAAACAAAGACCCTGATAAAAAATTCGACGAGGTAAAAATTATGAAAATCAAAACCACTGTAAGCGCATTGACCATTCTCTCTGCTCTCTCTTTTGGCGCTTTCGCTGCGGACTCTATCAATGCGGATCAAGCCGCTAATCGTGAAGCCATCGGTACCGTTTCTGTCGGCGCGGTAAGTTCTTCGCCAATGGACATGCACGAAATGCTGAACCAGAAAGCCCAGGAACAAGGCGCTTCATCCTATCGCGTGATCGAAGCACGTACCGGTGACCACTGGCACGCAACGGCTGAGCTGTACAAATAAGTTTGAATTTTAGTCAGAAGTAAAATGCATTTAATCCTGCGGCACCAGGCATAAAAAAAGCAGTTCAAACCTTCTCGCCGCACAGTAAACGAATTGAGGTAAAAATTATGAAAAGCGCAATGATTATCGCAACACTGGGTCTGGCATCCGTTCTGTCCTTCAGCGCAGGTGCAGCTGTTCATCAGGTGAACGCAGAACAGGCACAGGGCTTGCAATCCATGGGTACCGTGTCTGTTTCTCAGGTCGGTAGCGCACCAATGGATATGCGTCACGAACTGGCGGCAAAAGCTGAAAAAGAAGGTGCTTCTTCTTATCGCATCATCGAAGCGCGTACCGGCGACAGCTGGCACGCCACGGCTGAGCTGTACAAATAAACCCTCGTCGTCTTATCTGACGACTTGCCCCCGCCTGTCGGGGGCTTTTTTATGCCTGACGAATATTGAAACGCAGCATCCCTTCCAGCTCTTCTTCCGCTTCATCAAACAGCAAAATGAGCGCTCCGTAGCGACGGCGCTGTTTCTCTTCCAGATGTACAAACTCAATCTCCAGGGGCAGCGGCAGCTGGCTTGCGGTTACCACATCCCAGAGCGAATCGAGATCGCGAATGGGCGAGCCGCTGAGCGCAAAAGTGCGGGTAAACTCACGATAGAAATCGTTTTGAGTACCTATTTCATCAAAATCAAAGGTATAGGTTTTCATTTGTGCTCCGCCTTTTGCCAGAGCGGGCGGCATAACCGCCCGACATGCAGCTTACAATCCCCCAAGGTGCAGGGTTTTCACTTCCAGAAACTCCTCCAGCCCCAGCACCGACCCTTCCCTTCCCAGACCGGACTCTTTTACGCCACCGAACGGCCCGAGCTCTGTCGACACGGCACATTCGTTAATCCCAATCATGCCGCTCTCAAGCGCTTGTGAAACCCGGAAGACCCGCTGCAGGTTTTGGGTATAGAAATAGGCGGCCAGCCCAAACGGCGTGTTGTTGGCACGCTGAACCACTTCATCCTCGTTACTGAAGCGGAAACAGGCAGCCACCGGGCCGAAGGTTTCCTCCTGCGCAAGCTGCATCTCGTCGCGGCATTCGCCGAGCACCGTCGGCATCCAGAAGTTGCCACCGAGCGCGTGCGGTTTACCGCCTGTCAGCACTTTCGCCCCTTTTGTTACCGCATCTTCAACGTGTTCACGCACCTTCTTCACCGCAGCAGGTTCAATCAGCGGTCCGACAACCACGCCCTCTTCCATCCCGTTCCCGACTTTCAGCGCGTTAACCGCCTCCGTCAGCTTTTGGGTAAAGTCGTCATAAACCTTCTCATGAATATAGAAGCGGTTTACGCTGACGCACACCTGTCCGGCGTTGCGGAACTTATTGGCGATCGCGCCTTTGACGGCCGCATCGATATCCGCATCCTCAAACACGATATAAGGCGCATTCCCGCCCAGCTCCATCGACACTTTTTTCATGGTTTCCGCAGCATTACGGACCAGCGTTTTACCGACTGCGGTCGAACCGGTGAAGGATATTTTGCGCACTTCATGGCTCGCCATAATTGCATCACTGATTTCCTGGGTATTCCCTGCCACAGCGTTCAGTACGCCATCCGGCACACCCGCTTTCTTCGCCAGATGCAGCAGCGCAAAGGCGCTCAGCGGGGTGTTATTTGCAGGTTTAATGATGCCGGTACAGCCTGCCGCCAGCGCCGGGCCAAGCTTGCGCGTCAGCATCGCCATCGGGAAATTCCACGGCGTGATAGCGGCGACAACGCCGACGGGTTCACGGGTTGCGAGAATACGCGAGCCGGGCTTAGCGGGTGGGATGATTTCACCATTAGCGCGCTTGCCCTGTTCGGCAAACCACTGAATGAAACTGGCTGCATACTCCACTTCGCCCTCAGCCTCTTTCAGCGGCTTGCCCTGCTCGGTGGTCATCAGCCTGCCAAGCCAGGCTTTGTTCTCAATGATGAGTTGATACCAGCGGTAGAGAATTTCGGAGCGCTCTTTCGCGGTTTTCGCTCGCCAGAGCGGGAAGGCTTTGCTTGCGGCAGCAATGGCCGCTTCGGTTTCGCGTTTCCCGGCTTTCGCCACTTTGGCAATCGTCTCGCCTGTCGCCGGGTTTACCACATCGAACGTGGTATCGAGCATTTTCCATTCGCCATTGACCAGAAAGCCGGTCTGAAAGAGTTCGTTATCCTGGAGCGCCTGCATTGTCATGTTTCCTCCGACAGTATTGTCCTGTGATAACAGTTAAGTATAGCCATAAAAAAACCGACGCTTTTGGCGTCGGTTTTAGAGGTCAGTTCACCGTCAGCGCATGCTGATATTTCCTCAGCATGTCCGTCAGCCTTTTCACCGGCTCGGTCACCTGTGCGGGTGCCTGCCAGATCGCCAGTTTTTCCTGATAGACACCCAGCTCTTCCAGCAGGCGTCCAAAGTAGCGACGGCGCTTGTCATCGCTGCTGGCGGAGATCAGCTTGTCTGCCGTGCGTCGCATCTGGCGGTGGAAAGCCGAGAGGTCGTCGTTCACCGGGACGGGCGCATCCCGCAGGCGCTGGTGCGCAATAATCAGCGTCAGCGCCAGGCGGAACTTGGCAATATCGCCGGGGAATTTATTCAGCAGCAAAAACAGCTGCTGATAGAGTGCGGGCAGATGGTTTTCGTTACGCCGGGCGGTGTTGGTCGTCAGCGAAGAGACCGCCGCCGACACGAACTGGTTCAACAAAACGCGTCCGGTGCGGGCCTGCGAGTTATCGCGCACCAGCAGAATGACCATCAGCGCGAGGAAACAGCCCACCAGTTGGCCAAGCGCGCTGTCGAGAAACTGGCTGAAGTGGAACGTCATCGGGTTATCCAGCACCAGAATGTTAATCGTGGACGCCAGCGTACCCAGCGATCCCAGCCGCCGTTTCTGCACTTCAATGCCGATAAAGAACGCCATTATCGCAAGGCTGATACACAGCAACAGCATGCTTTGCTGCGTGGAGGGCAGCACCACCAGGAAATAAAACGCCCCGAGCGGCAGCGCAGCAATGGTGCCGTATAAAAAGTCGATGGCCGCCATTTTCGGATTGGGCAAACGCATCGCCAGCGACGTCACGACAGCGATCATCACCATCGCACCGCTGCCGGACGTCCAGCCCGTCCATAACCAGAACAGCGTACCCAGCGCGCAGGACAAAGTGGTGCGCCAGAAGTTAATCATCGCATGATGGCGTTCGGCAGATTCCACCTTCACCACCACTTCACCCTGCAAAATCTCCTCTTCGCGGGCGCTGGCTTTCGCGTTCCCCACCACGCCGCGTTTGAGCAGCTGATAACGGGTCGCCGCGCCGACCCAGCTGTACAGCGTAATCGGTGTGTCGTGCTGGCCGGTCCACGCCAGAATTCGGCGCATGCGTTTGAGCTGCTTATGAACATCCTGCACGGTTTCGACAGGCTCGTCGAACATCTCACGCCATTCGGTGGTAATGAGGTCCGGGCGGGTATTCTGAATCAGGTAGGTTTCACAAGCCTGGGTGATAAGCGTTAAGGAGAGCGTATTCAGCGCCTTCAGGCGGCGATTCGCACGAGCCCAGCGCGACGATTCCATATTCAGATTGCTGCGCATCCCTTCCAGCGCCTGCGTGCGGCGAACCAGCGCGCTCCAGGCGTTGTCCACCACTTCGCTGTCGCCATGGCGAATACAGAGCTGCATCAGCTCATATTGAGCAACCAGCAGCGCGTCGAGTTCCCGGTCAATTTCCTGCTTGATGGAACGTGGGGAGAAGAGCAAATCGGCAACAATCGCGCTGACGATACCAATCACAATTTCGCTGCAGCGCTCCACCGCAAACTGCGGCGACAGCAGCGGTTCGTTCTGAATGGTGATCACGATGATCAGCGCCGTGTAGCCCGCCAGGCCCCAGGCGTAGGAGTTTTCAACCTTAACCAGCGAGGAGACCCAGGTACAAAAACCGGCCCACAGGCAGCAGACCAGCACCATCAGAAGCGGCGCGCGGATCATGCCGATGATGATTGCCAGCGCCGCGATACAGCCGATGAACGTCCCGCAAATACGCAGCATGCCGCGATAGCGAATAGCGCCGGAGTACGGCTCACCACCGGCAGCAAACGCCGGGCCCGCGGCGACGATAGCGGCGGTTAATACCGCCCAGCGCGGAGTCTCAAGTTGGAAGTGAAAGCCGACAAACAGCGCCAGCACAATCGCGCAAACCAGCTTGATGGCAAAGCGCAGGTGCCGATCGGCGATAGAGAAAATGCCCATCGCGATTAACCGAACTCACGCAGGCGCATACCCAGCTTCTGGAAGAAGGAGGCCTTCTGCGTGTCCCTGTCTTTCGCACCCGTGATGATCACCGTTGCCGTCGTGCCCGCAGGCCACAGGTTGCCCTGCTGCTGGTCGAGACGAATGCGGACCGGCACGCGCTGCGCCAGGCGAACCCACTCGAGGTTGGAATCAATGGTCGCCATACCTTTAGCATCGCTGCTGCTGCTGGCGTTAGTCACGCCCGCGGCGACGCTGTCGACGGTGCCTTTGATCACTTTGGTGCTGCCAAGCGGGGTGATTTCCGCACGGTAGCCCGGGCGTACGCCTTCGAGCTTGGTTTCTTCCATGTAGGCCACCACATAGAAACTCTCTTTTTTCACCAGCGCGACGGCTGTCGACCCACGAGTGATAAATTCCCCGCTGTAGACGTTGAGGTTTGTCACCCAGCCGTCCGCCGGAGCGCGAATGACGGTACGATCGAGATCAAGGCGCGCCAGGTCGCGTGTCGCTTGCGCCTTGGCTAGCTGATGCTCGACGGTCTGTAAAAGGTTGTTGGCCTGGTCAATCTCTTCGCGGGACATCGCCTGAACGCCCAGTTGATTACGTCGCCCTGCTTCACGGCGTTTCTCAGAGGCTAGCGCCTGATAATAGGCAACGTCAGCATCGGCTTCTTCGAGGGCTTTCTGATAACGCGGCTGGTCGATGGTGAACAACACCTGGTTTTTGCTGACCAGTTGGTTATCCTTGACCTTCACATCGGTGATAAGCCCGGCCACATCGGGTGCAATTGCCACGACGTCGGCGCTGAAACGAGCATCTCGCGTCCACGGTGATTCGGTGTAATACACCCACGCGCGGAAGATAGCGATAAAGGCCAGCACGACCAGAATGAGGGTAATGGCGGTTCGGGATATTTTTCTTGTTAGTGTTTTCACAACGACCTCAAACGAACAAGCGCGATATCAGATAGAACAAACAGCAATAAAGCGCCGTGTTAAACAGCGCGGGATGCCAGACGAAGTCATAGATCCCGGTAGGGACCAGCACCCGGCGCAGCAGCCAGAAAATGGCCAGCGACAATAGTAGCTCGACGAAGATCGGCGGGAATGAAAGACCGAAAATCACGATGACGGGAAACAGACTCATGTTGACCTTGAATAAGAGAATGCAGGTGAGAGCAGCGATGCTTTAATTATTCAGCTAACAGTATATTAACGTAACTGTTATCGCGTGATCTATATTATGTGATCTAAATCACTTTTAACTCAGAGTGAACAATGGAACGATTAAAACGCATGTCGGTGTTCGCCAAAGTCGTGGAGCTGGGTTCCTTTACGGCAGCGGCAAGACAGCTCGAAATGAGCGTCTCATCGATCAGCCAGACCGTCTCAAAGCTGGAAGACGAACTGCAGGTTAAGCTGCTGAACCGCAGCACCCGCAGCATTGGCCTGACGGAAGCTGGCAAAATTTACTATCAGGGCTGTCGGCGAATGCTGTTTGAAGCCCAGGACGTTCACGAGCAGCTTTATGCCTTTAACAACACGCCCATCGGTACGCTGCGAGTAGGCTGTTCTTCAACTATGGCACAAAATGTCCTCGCCGGGATCACCTCCAGAATGCTTAAAGAGTACCCGGATTTGTCGGTTAATTTGGTTACGGGTATCCCGGCACCCGATCTCATTGCCGATGGTCTGGATCTGGTGATCCGCGTTGGCGCACTGCAGGATTCCGGGCTGTTCTCACGCCGTCTGGGTTCAATGCCGATGGTGCTTTGTGCCGCCAAAAGCTACCTGCAGCAGGCAGGCACACCGGAAAAACCCGCCGATCTGGCGAGCCATTCGTGGCTGGAGTACAGCATCCGCCCCCACAATGAATTTGAGCTGATCGCCCCGGAAGGGCTGTCAACAAAGCTCATTCCACAAGGGCGATTCGTCACCAACGATCCGATGACGCTCAACCGCTGGCTCACAGCCGGAGCCGGGATCGCCTTTGTGCCACTGATGTGGGTGATCAACGAGATCAACCAGGGCGAGCTGGAGATCCTGCTGCCGCGCTACCAGTCCGATCCGCGCCCGGTGTATGCGGTATATACCGAAAAAGACAAACTGCCGCTTAAGGTGCAGGTGTGTATCAACTATCTGACCGACTATTTCGTTGATGTTTCAAGGCAGTTCCAGGGCATTAACGGACGTGCGAAAAACTAAGGCATCTGTTCGGGTTGCGCATCGGATATCAAATGGGTGACGTCACTGAGCGGCCCGATGCGCACTTCACTCGAACGGTTAAACTTGCTCTTATCCATCAACAGTAATGACTGCGACGCCCGCTTCAGTAACAGCGACTTGTAACTCGCGTTATGTCCGCCCGGATCCCACATCACGCCATGGCGATCGACGCCTTCGCAGGAAAAGATAAACAGATCGATTTCCAGCGTTTTGAGCTGAGAGACCAGCGACGGATTGATGTAATAGCCGAACTGACGCTGCAGCTCACCGCCGGAGCTGATAAGCCGAACGTACTCGCGCTTGCCGAGCTCCATGCATACCGGATGGCTGTTGGTGAACACCGTCAGCGGCATGTCGGGCAGCTGGCGGGCCAAAAACCAGCAGGTGGAACTGGCATCCAGCGCGATCGTCATCCCGCCCTCAATCCAGGCCAGCGCATGGCGGGCAATATCTGACTTGTGGGCATAATGGCTTTTCAGCCGCGTATGGAAAGGGGCTTCGTTGCCCTGCGCATGGCGATGAATGGCCCGGGCACGCCCGTGGCTGCGCTGAATTTTGCCCTGCTGCTGGAGCTCGCTGAGATCGCGACGCACCGTTTCTTTGCTGACGCGGAGTGCATCAGACAGTTCGTCCGTAGTGAGGCTGAGGGTTTGCGAAAGAAGCGTGAGGATCTGCTGATGGCGAGCGACCTTCATTTACGGTCTCCGTCAAAAATGCCCGGCGGCACTTCGTTTGCGCGGGCCTGCAGGGAGTTGTTGGCCCGGCAAACATAGCGCCGCCGGGCACGGGATGTTATGCGGTGCCACCCACGGTCAGATTGTCGACCTTCAGCGTCGGCTGGCCAACGCCAACCGGCAGGCTTTGACCTTCCTTACCGCACACGCCGACGCCGTTATCCAGCTTCAGATCGTTACCGACCATCGAGATCTGCTGCATAGCTTCAATACCTGAGCCAATCAGCGTGGCGCCTTTTACCGCTTTGGTGACTTTGCCTTTCTCAATCAGATAAGCCTCTGAAGTTGAGAAGACAAATTTACCGGAGGTGATATCCACCTGGCCGCCGCCAAAGTTTGGCGCGTAAATACCGTAGTCAACTGACTCGATGATTTCCTGCGGCGTGGATTTTCCGTCGAGCATATAAGTGTTGGTCATGCGCGGCATAGGCAGATGCGCGTAAGATTCGCGACGGCCGTTGCCCGTTGGCTTCACGCCCATCAGGCGCGCGTTGAGCTTGTCCTGCATGTAGCCCTTCAGCACGCCATTTTCGATCAGCACATTGTACTGGCCCGGTGTGCCTTCGTCGTCGATAGAGACGGAACCGCGGCGATCGACCATGGTGCCATCATCCACAACGGTACACAGTTCAGAGGCGACAAGCTGCCCCATCTGGCCGCTGAATACCGACGTGCCGCGGCGGTTGAAGTCACCTTCCAGACCGTGACCTACCGCTTCGTGGAGCAGTACGCCAGGCCAGCCCGCACCTAATACCACTGGCATTGTGCCAGCCGGGGCCGCCACGGCGTTGAGGTTAACCATTGCCATGCGCACCGCTTCTTTCGCCCAGGCGTCGGCACGCACTTCGCCGTCTACGTTCTCAAGGAAGTAGTCATAGCCGAAACGACCGCCGCCGCCGCTGGATCCGCGTTCGCGTTTGCCATCGTCCTCCACCAGCACGCTGACGGAAAGACGCACCAGCGGGCGAACGTCCGCCGCTAATGTGCCGTCCGTCGCCGCGACCAGAATCAGCTCATACACGCCCGTCAGGCTGGCGGACACTTCCTGCACGCGCTTGTCGGCAGCGCGCGCGGCTTTATCTACGCGGCGAAGAATATCGAGCTTCTCTTCACGGCTCATGCTCTGCAGCGGGTCAAGACTGGTGTAGAGCGGGGAATGGGCTTTTTCGCCAAGCGTATGCACTTTGCCATCGCCGCTTTCACGCACGATGGTGCGGGCAGCCTGTGCGCTTTGCTCCAGCGCCAGCAGGCTAATCTGATCGGCATAGGCAAAGCCGGTCTTTTCGCCGCTGACGGCACGCACGCCGACGCCCTGATCGATATTGTACGAACCGTCTTTGATGATGCTGTCTTCTAACACCCAGGATTCGTGATAGCTCGACTGGAAATAGAGGTCGCCGTAGTCGAGGCGGCGCTCGGCAAGTTGGCCAAGTATGGCAAACAGATCCTGATGATTCAGGCCGTTTGCCGACAGCAGATGTTCACTTACCAGGTTCAGACTCATCGTTTTGCTACTCGTTGGTGGCCGCGAAGATCGCGGAAAATCAGTTTTCTCTATTGAGAGTGAGGTAAATTGTAACGTCCGTCAAATCATTGCTTTTTATCGCCGCGCGCCTGGCGCAGCACTTCATTGATTTGAGGTTGATCGATTGGCCCGGTGATGCGGTAACGCAGAATCGACACTTTGCTCCACAGCGGCCCCAGCACCTTGCTGGCCGCAAACACGGCGGCCCCAATGATTGGGTTAACGGCAAATGCCGTTGCAACACCGACGGTGGCAGAAATCTCCGGTGCCACTACCGCTTCCATATCCAGCTCACGTCGCACCAGGTTAACGGAACCTTTCATCGCGATATCGGCTTCCAGGCCATCCACCAGCGTGTCATCGGTGTGCAGCGTACCATCTTTGATCCACGAGGTGCTGCGAATAGAGTCGAACCAGAAGCCTTCGCTGAAGGTGTCGCTGAAGTCAAAGCGCAGCTTACGCAGCAGCGAATCCACGCTCAGCAGGCGCAATAGCTGGCCCGCATGACCGGTGCTGAGGTCGGTAAATTCTCCCTTGCCCAGACGTGCTTTCAAAATGCCGTTCAGCGAGGCCACATCCGGCGTCCATGGTTCGTCTCGCCAGTGAAGATCGTAATCTATGTCGAACGAGGAGTCGCGAACCGGCGTGGCAATACCAAAATAGCCGAGCGCGGCGTCTACTTTGCTGCCGCGCAGTTTGCCTTTCAGCGACGTGCGTTCGCGACCCGGGGCATTTACCCACTCACCGTCCATCGTCAGGCGGCCAAAGCCGGTGTCCAGCAGGCCGTTGGAGAGCGACAGCGTGTTGCCCTTCACGGCAAAATCACCGTCGATACGCCCGTATTTTTGCCCCCAAAGCCAGCATTCGGCGCAGCGCAGCTGCACGTCCGGCCAGTTCTGGAAATCGACCCGATCTTTTGTATAGAGGTTGCTGCCAACGGCTTCACCGGTGGTTGTCGTTGAGGACGGGTTGTAATAGAGATAGCGAATATTCGCCAGCCACGGCGCATTATCGCGCAGCGCAAGCGTCGCGTTTATTTCACGCCCCTGCGCTTCCACGCTGGTGCCGTTCAGAGTAGGCTGCGAAATAATACTGAGATTGTTCCAGCGCTGGCCTGCCATGGTTAACGCCGGCGTGCGCAGCGTTATGCGTTCCGGGAAGGCTGCGGCTCCGCCCACGCTGTCAGCGGCACCCTGGCGGAACAGGGCCAGCCATTGCGCACCGTCCATTGGCGGTAAGTTGAGTTCCACCCCCGACGCATCCGGCAAAGGCGGCACGCTGCGGCTGTCAGAGGCCCAAATGGCTCGATCGAGCGTCAGCTTTTTGTTCAGCAACCAGCGGCTGTTAAGGTGATCTTTCGCACCCACGTTGCCCGTCAGATCGAAATGATTCAGGTCGCCTGCCGCCGTTAGCTTCACCGGAAGCGGCTCGCCCGGTTTTTTATCGGCCGGTGCAGGTAAGCGACTGCTTACATTCTTCAGGTCACCCGTGATATCGACCTTGTAGCTAGTCCCACCTTTGTAGGGCAGCTCAATGCCGACTTTACCCTGCCACGGCACGCTGCCGCTGATGGCATCGTTGAGCTGTTTCGGCAGCATTCCCGTACGGGTTGGCTGCCAGTTCGCGTCCATGTTCACCGCTACCTGATAGGCTTTTGGCCCTTCGGTGGTGGAGAAGTTGACGTTCAGCGGCTGATTAAACCAGTTCGCGGTCAGCGGCCCGCTTTTCAGGCCGCCATTCTCAAAGCTAAAGCCGCCGCTCAGATTCTTCAGGGTGCTGTCGAGCGGCTTGATAAACAGGCTGTTGTTATTCAGGCGTACGTCACCCTTCGCCAGCACCTGCTTGCCGTTGAGCGGAATGTCGAGATGTAAGCGAGCATTCACATCGCCATCGAGCTGTAGCTCTTCAAGCGTCGCTCCCAGCGAATCTTTCAACGGCGATTCGTCAAAGTACGGCCCGACTGCCTTGCCCGGCCCGGCAATCTGTGAATCAATAATCAGCTTCTCTTTCGAGTAGTCCGGGATCGCAGCATTGAGGTTGTGCGCCGTCACTCCGCCCAGCGCGACCTTATCGGCCTGCATAAACAGCCCGTCATTCAGGAAGTTGAGATCGATATTGAGGTTGGTGAGCGCAGGCCAGTCCGGCTGGAAGGCAAAGGTGGCGTTGTGCAGCGGTACCCAGACCTGAAACTGCCCTTCGTTGTGCTTATACGGGAAAAGATGCGGGTTACCGCCGTACACCAGCGTAGCGTTATCCGCCTGGCCGCCTTTGATAGCAGAACTGAGATAGTCAACCAGCTCTTTGCCCATCAGATTTTCCGGGAAGTAGCGCCAGGCCTGGCCGCCATCGTCGGTGCTGATACCCGCCAGAATGCCAAGCCAGGGAACGTCGCCCTCAGGCTGCAGCCAGCGGAAGCCGCCGTTGGCATGCACGCCGGTGGCCTGTACGTCGATATCGCGGCCGTCCAGCATGAATCCTTTTTCGTTTTTCACCCATGAGAGATTTGCCGTGCCTTTCGCTATCTCAAGCGGCGCACGGAACACCGTCTCATAAGGCATTTTGGCGTTTTCCATGTTGACGTTCAGCGCGCCATTTTCAATGCTCCCTTCTGCCCGGCCAGAAAAATGTTCAGCACCGGGTAATAACTTCCACTGTTTCCAGGCAAGGTTGCTCCAGGCCGCCTGAAAACGGGTTTTCTCGGTAGCCTGCAAAGGGATATCCAGCGCCAGCGCGTCAATTTGACCGGCAGGCTGGGTCGTTTCCCAGATTTCGCCGAGGGACGGCGAGAGCTTCTCCGCGATCGGCAACAGGCCGGAAAGCCCACTGAGTTCAAGGTTGCTGGCACGGACCCGTAGCTCATCGCTGCGCACGTTATCTTTACCGCCAACGTCCTGACCTGGGATCCAGGCCAACGCCAGCGCGCCCTGCGGCCAGCGCTTACCGTCAATGGCAATGCGAGTATCCGGAATATGGAACGCCCAGCCCTCATTGGCACGCGAGATATGCGCCGTCAGATTATCTACAGACAGATCGTGAGGTTGCGTGTCGCCTTTCCAGCTGGCACCGCCTTTTTTCAGCCAGACGTCACCGCTGGCGACGTCGCCTTTGTCGAGATCTATCCAGCCTTCAAGGCTGAAACGGGCAGACGTCAGCGCGATATTGTCTTCCATCCAGCGTCCAAGCCACGGCTTAACGTCGATGTCATCTGCCTGCACCCAGAGCCGGCCTTCATTGAGTAAACCGTTCTCGTCGCGCAGATCCATGCGCACTTTCATGACGCCGTGCTGCCCGGTGAGGCTGGAGAGGCTAAGTTCCCCTTCCGCACGATGACGATTTTTACCGTTCAGCCAGGTCAACTGCGGAACAGCGAGTTCGGCGCGCTGGCCGGAGAGCGTCAGGAAGCTGAGATGACTGTCGCGAAGCGTGAACTGATCGAACTGACGCAGGAACAGATCGCCAATACGATCGGTTTTCAGCGGATCGCTGTTGTCGTTCTGCTGCAGAGGAACGTTAGTGCGAATTTGCAGCTGCCAGAAGGTCAGCTCGCGAAACTGCCAGCGGAAATGGAGAAGACTTTGCCAGACGTCGAGGGCGAGCGTCACTCGTTTCACGGAGAGATGCCCATCATGATTCAGCCCGGCGTTAATGTCGCGAACCTCAAGCGTCGGGCCGAAGTTTTCCCAGCTGGCTTTGATCTGTGACGCGTCAACAGGATGCCCCGTCGACTCGGCGATTTTTTCCAGCAGCTGCGGGCGCCATTTGTCCAGATGCGGCAAAACGAGACGCAGGCCACTGACCAGTAGCGCGAGGATAACAACAACTGTTGCCACCGTGATCAGCAGGATTCCAGGCAAACGCCTCACGCATCTCTCCTTGTTGCAGCCAGCAAAACTACATCATTACCACGTCGAATTGCTCCTGATTGTAGAGCGGTTCAATCTGGACTTTGACCTGTTTGCCGACAAAGATTTCGACCTCGGCCAGCGCGTGGGACTCTTCCCCTTTCAGGGTTTCGGCGACGGCGGCTGAAGCATAGACCAGGAAACGGTCGGAGTCATATGCGTGATGCACGCGTACAATTTCTCGCATGATTTCATAGCACACCGTTTCGACCGTTTTCACCGTGCCGCGGCCGTGGCAGGTAGGGCATTCGTGGCAGAGTACGTGCTCGACGCTTTCTCGCGTGCGCTTGCGGGTCATTTCCACCAGGCCCAGCTGCGAGAAGCCGTTGATGCTGGTTTTCACCCGATCTTTGCTCAATGCCTGCTCCAGGGAGTGCAGCACGCGACGGCGATGGTCTTCATTACTCATGTCGATGAAATCGATAATAATAATGCCGCCGAGATTACGCAGGCGCAGCTGGCGCGCAATCGCCTGAGTCGCTTCGATGTTGGTGTTGAAAATGGTGTCGTCGAGGTTGCGGTGGCCAACAAAAGCGCCGGTGTTGATATCAACGGTGGTCATCGCTTCGGTCTGATCGATAACCAGATAGCCGCCGGATTTCAGCTCGACCTTACGCTCCAGGGCGCGCTGGATTTCATTTTCGACGTCAAAAAGATCGAAAATGGGCTGGCGGCCGCTGTAGTGCTCGAGCTTGCTGGTCATCTCTGGCATATACTCGGCGGTAAACTCCATCAGCGCTTCGAAGGTGAGACGGGAGTCGACGCGAATTTTATCGAGATGCGCATCGGCAAAGTCACGCAGTACGCGCTGTGCCAGCGCGAGTTCGCCGTACATCTGATAGCGAGTCTGTGGGCGTTTCTTACGCTCCATGACTTTGGTCCAGACGCGCTTCAGGTAGGCCGCATCTGACGCTAAATCTTCTTCACAAACGCCCTCAGCGGCGGTACGGATGATAAAGCCGCCCTGCTCATCGCAGTATTCGGTCACCACGTTTTTCAGGCGCTCGCGTTCGGCTTCGCTTTCGATACGCTGAGAAACACCCACATGGGAAGCGCCGGGCATAAACACGAGATAGCGTGAAGGCAGGGTGATGTCTGTGGTCAGGCGCGCGCCTTTGGTGCCAAGCGGGTCTTTCACCACCTGCACCATCAGATCCTGGCCCTGACGCACCAGCTCAGAGATGTCACGGACGGTGAACTGCTTCTGCTCTTCGCCGGCCACGCATTCGGTGTGGGGCATGATGTCTGAAGCATGAAGAAACGCGGCTTTATCCAGGCCAATATCTACAAATGCCGCCTGCATCCCGGGGAGTACACGACTGACACGACCTTTGTAGATATTGCCTACGATTCCGCGTCGCGCTTCACGCTCTATATGAATTTCCTGAAGAATGCCGCCATCAATGTACGCCACCCGGGTTTCGGAAGGCGTTACGTTCACTAATAATTCAGCCGTCATGTTTATCCCTTTTCTCACGCAGTGAGTTAAAATTGCTCAGCAACTCATACGTTTCCACCAGCGGTAAGCCGACTACGGCGTGATAGCTGCCATGAATCTTCCTGACAAAACAGCCACCCAGCCCCTGAATACCGTATGCACCTGCTTTATCCATGGGCTCGCCGCTGGCGACATACCCCTGGATATCGTCGTCTGATAACATTCTGAACGTCACTTCGGTGGTCACCAGACAGTCGATCGTCTGATGGCGATCGGCCAATGCGACCGCGGTCATCACCTGATGCGTTTGCCCTGAGAGCTGTCGCAGCATCGCTGCCGCATGTTCCGCATCGCGAGGTTTCTCCAGCACTTCACCGTTCAGCACCACGATGGTATCGGCACCGAGCACCGGTAAGTCCTGTGCAGCAAGTAAAACGCCTGCCTGAGCTTTTTCCCGCGCCAGGCGCGCCACGTACTGCTGCGCGCCTTCATGCGGCTGACGCTGCTCCTCAATGCCCGGCACCAGCCGGTCAAAGCTGACACCTAACTGAGTTAACAACTCCTGACGACGCGGGGAGCCGGAAGCAAGATAAAGCATTGTCATAGAAACCTTTATTGTACAGCGAATTGCTGGCGCACTTTGCGCATCAGCAGGAACAGCCAGGGCCAGAGTACACCGTTAACCACGCTACTCCAGAACACTTCCGGTCGGAAAGAGACGTTGATCACTAAAAACTCCGCCCAGAAAACAACGATATCCACCGCCAGCGACAGCAGCATCACCACCAGCGCCTGTTGCCAGAGCGCCAGATTGCGGAACAGCTGATATTTCAGCGCCACCAGGTAAGCGATAATACTGAGAGACAGCGCGCGAACGCCGAGCGTGGAACCGCTAATCAGATCCAGTATGGCACCCATAATGAAACCTGTGCCCACATTCACACGATGCGGCAGAGCAAGGATCCAGTAAAGCAGGATCAACAGAACCCAGTTTGGCCGGTAAACCAACAGATTATCCGGCCAGGGCATGACCTGTAAGAGAAGGGCTATCAGAAACGAGAGCCAGATAACCCAGCGTCCCTGACTTCGATAACTTGCCACTACTGTCCTCCCGACGCTGGCGCTGGAGGCGTCGCGGCCGGAGCAGGCTGAGCGATCCCGGTAGCCGGAGGCGGCACAGGTGCCGGTGGCCCCATAGAATCGGCGGCAGGCAATACCTGCGGCATCATCTGCATCAGACGTTCATTGGCAACGCGATGCACTTCTTCCGGCGTCATCGGGTTCGCGCCGTTACGATCGGCACCCCATAACAGCAGCAGATAGCGCAGACGCTGAAGCCCGGCGGTAGGACGAGCCTGAATTACCGTATACGCACGCTGCGTATCCAGCTTAACGGAAGAGACAACGGCAACCGGGTAACCTTCAGGGAAACGGCCACCCAAACCGGACGTCACCAGCACATCACCCACGCGAATATCGGTATTCGCAGGCAGATGCTCCAGCTGCAAGTCGTCCGTACAGCCATTACCGGCGGCGATCACGCGAATGTCGTTACGCAATACCTGAATGGGGAGCGCATGAGTAGCATCGCAAATCAGCAGCACGCGGCTGGTCAGTTTCGCCACGGCAACGACCTGACCGACAACGCCTTTGTCGCTGATAACCGGCTGGCCTTCATAAACGCCGTTAACGCTACCCTTGTCGATAACCACCTGATCGCTGTAAGGATCGTTTACCGTGGAGATAACCTGGGTCACCATCTTCTGCTCATCCTGACGCAGCGGCGAACCGAGCAGCTCGCGCAGACGGGCGTTTTCCTGCTTGTATTGCCCCATCATCAGCAAGTCGCTGTTTTTTAACAGCAGCTCCTGACGCAGGGCACGGTTTTCCAGCTCAAGCTGATCGCGGGAAGCCAGGGTTTGCGAAATACTGTCGAGTAGTTCACGAGGACCGTTAGAAACAAAATAGAAAGGACTGACGGCGGTATCCATGTACGTTCGAATCTGGCTGAACGTACCGAGGCGGCTGTCGGCAATAATGACGCCAAGCGCCACCAGCACCGCCAGGATAAGGCGAATCTGTAGCGACGGGCCACGGCTAAAAATGGGCTTCATAGGCTATGCGTATTCTCGCGTCAGTGAAATCAAGGGGTGGCAAGCTGCCACCCCAGACTTCTGGCTGATTACTCTTCGCTGAACAAGTCGCCGCCGTGCATGTCGATCATTTCCAGCGCCTTGCCGCCGCCACGAGCAACACAGGTCAGTGGATCTTCTGCAACTACGACAGGAATTCCTGTCTCTTCCATTAACAGGCGGTCGAGGTTACGCAGCAGCGCACCACCACCGGTCAGAACCATACCGCGCTCGGAAATATCGGATGCCAGCTCCGGCGGGCACTGCTCCAGGGCAACCATCACCGCGCTCACGATGCCAGTCAGCGGTTCCTGCAGCGCTTCGAGGATTTCGTTGGAATTCAGGGTGAAACCACGTGGAACACCTTCTGCGAGGTTACGGCCGCGCACTTCGATTTCACGTACTTCATCGCCCGGATAAGCGGAGCCGATTTCGTGTTTGATGCGTTCTGCGGTTGCTTCACCGATCAGTGAACCGTAATTACGGCGCACGTAGTTAATGATAGCTTCGTCGAAACGGTCGCCGCCAATACGCACGGAAGAGGAGTAAACCACGCCGTTCAGGGAGATAACCGCAACTTCGGTAGTACCACCACCGATATCCACAACCATAGAACCGGTCGCTTCAGAAACAGGCAGGCCTGCACCGATTGCCGCCGCCATTGGCTCTTCAATCAGGAACACTTCACGAGCGCCAGCGCCCTGTGCGGATTCACGAATTGCACGACGCTCAACCTGAGTTGCGCCAACCGGCACACACACCAGAACGCGCGGGCTCGGGCGCATAAAGCTGTTGCTGTGAACCTGTTTGATGAAGTGCTGCAGCATTTTTTCAGTCACGAAGAAGTCGGCGATGACGCCGTCTTTCATTGGACGGATAGCGGCGATATTGCCCGGCGTACGGCCGAGCATCTGCTTAGCTTCATGACCGACGGCCGCCACACTTTTCGGTGAACCGGCACGATCCTGGCGAATGGCGACAACGGAAGGCTCATTCAGTACGATGCCTTGTCCTTTTACGTAAATCAGGGTATTCGCGGTACCCAGGTCAATGGACAGGTCATTGGAAAACATGCCACGAAATTTTTTCAACATACTAAGGGATAATCCTGAAAGCTGGGGCGGAAAACAAAATCCGCTTACTTTACCAACCACACGCAGCAGCGACAAGGCGCAAAAATCATCTGCAACGGTGAAAATTAGTGCAGTTCGTTTCCTTTGTTACAATTTCGACCTGACACCGTCAGGACCGCAGCACTCCTCGCCTGCATTGCAACCTGTCAAAGGACGATCACTGGCTTGTTCTGTCTCGCCTGTCGGCGGGCACCAAACTTTGCCCGCGAAGAAACAGCGCGCGTTATTCTACGTGAAAACACGGCAAACGGCAGATCAAACAGAGTATCTTTGCGAATATTTTTTTACGCTAGTGTCAAGTGGTTGTGATGAAGCAAAAAAATCACCCTGTCCACCCAACACGCCACACTCTCTCAATACTTGCCACTCGCTGCGGCTGCGCAGCCCGGTTGCGAAGACCTGCGTCGGGGTACCTTTGCAGGCTTCGACGAGACTTTGCACCAGCAGCTGGTTTTCGCTGCGTTTCTCAATGTTACGGACCAGACCCGGATGCAGCTTGACGAGCTCCACCGACAGTTCTTTGATCCAGCTGGTACTGACCAGCGTCAGCCCTGCCTGAATCACCACAACTCTGACCCCCAACGCGTTGATTAAACGCATTACGGGCTGTAAACGGCTGATATGTTGACAGACATCCGCCTCTGCAAGTTCAAAAATAATCCGTTTTCGCTGCGATTTTTCGCACTGCATCAACGTATCGCGCAGCCAGCGCTGGAATCGGGGGCGAATGAGCGACTCAACCGTCACCTGCAAAGCCAGATTTTCCTCAGGCCAGAATGACAGGAAAGGCAATAAACGGGTAATTTGTAGCCGGTCATACTCTTCCGCCAGGCCGAATTCCAGCACCATCGGCATATATTCAGCGGCAATCACCTCTTCTTTGCCGTCATAGATGCGGCACATGAGTTCGCGGTGATGCACGCGCCCATCGTAATGAACGGCCGGCTTTTGGTAGAAACGCGGGCCACCGCGGCTGAGCATCTGTTCGATCAGCGTCCGCCAACGCACGTTGCCGCGTCCTTTCTCCGGCAGCGAATCGTCATACACCGCCCAGCTGTTGCTACCCTGAAGGACCGCATTACGCACCGCCGCATCGGCGTGTTCCATCACCTGCTCCGTCGACTGACCGCTTCGCCAGGTGCAGATGCCGATATGCATCATATCTTCCTGATCGAGGATTTTGGTCGAGGGCAAAGCGTCCAGAGCTTTCAGCAGCAGCCCGGCGATGCTGTCGGCTTCTTTCAGGGTCCGGTGTGGCAACAGCACGGCAAAATCGCTGCGGTGATAACGCGCAAGCAGCGCGCCAGGATAGCGCAGCATAAATGTCGACAGCATATTGATTATCATGAAGAAATGCTCTTCTGCCGCGGCGCGTCCCCACTGATCCCGCACCAGATCGAATTCCGGCAGGCGAATCAGCATCACGATACCGTGCGAGCCCACTTTTTCCTGATCGTCCAGCAGCGTTGCAAGCTGGTTATCGAAAAACATGCGGTTGCTAAGCCCGGTTTTGGTGTCCTGGGCGGCATAAGACCGGATCAGCGTATCCAGACGGCTGCGCTGTTCGCTGGCAAACTGAATTTCGGACAAGAGCGTATCAAGTGCGCTACTGGTTCTGGCTGGCCACTCATGCACAGAACCGCGAACCTGATGGCCGCGCTCGCCGTTCAGGATCCTCGTGGAGCGCAGCTCGAGCAGCTCCTGGCCCGCCAGCTGATTACGCAGCCAGCGGACGGAAAAGAATATAATGAGGATCATAAAGGCAATGGCGATAGTCAACGGCGCGGTGGTCACCAGGGAGTGGAAATAGTTCACCATCGGATCCTGATAGACGAGGTGAATCGTCATCCCCGGATGCTTTACGGAATCCACGTTCAGTACTCGGTACTGATAGCTGCTCCCGACCGGGCGATAGCTGTCATTACGGGAATGGCTGAAAATCACTTTATCGTTCACGATAAAGTCAATACGCACGATATCAACCGGCACCAGAATTTCATCTAACTGGCTGTCGAGTTGATTAAAAGAAGTGTTGACGAGGCGAGAATCAATAACCGTTGCTACCGCACTGGCACGGTAGTCCACTTTCTCATGAAAACCGTTGTAGAAGCTCAGCGAGCAACCAATGAGGGTGACGAGGATAGTCAGGCCCGTCAGCAACGTCACAAAAGCTGAAAATTTCGTCGTTAATCGCATCCCTGTATTAACTCCGTTGATGAAAATCAGCCCGGCGTTGACCGGACACCCACGGTGACACGCAAAATTAGTAAGCACTAACTAGCACGCCGAAAGGAGCATGCATACTACCAGAGTTAGTGAATCTGGCAATTTATTGCGGTAAATCGGATACATGTTTCAGCTAGCGAGTATAGTCATCGAAAAATTTTTTCCAATCATTGAGCCAATGAGGAACGAGTATGCAGGCGTTAATCTTAGAACAGCACGACGGTAAAACACTCGCCTCGGTACAGAATATCGAGGAAAACCAGCTGCCGCAGGGCGATGTTACGGTCGACATCCAGTGGTCGAGCCTCAACTATAAAGACGCGCTCGCCATCACGGGCACAGGCAAAATTATTCGTAATTTCCCAATGGTGCCAGGGATTGATTTCGCCGGCACGGTGCGCAACAGCGAAGACCCGCGCTTTCACGCGGGCCAGCAGGTGCTGCTGACCGGCTGGGGCGTGGGCGAAAACCATTGGGGCGGACTCGCACAGCGTGCCCGCGTGAAAGGCGACTGGCTGGTTGCTCAGCCTGAAGGAATGGATGCACGTCAGGCGATGATCGTCGGTACTGCGGGCTTCACCGCCATGCTGTGCGTGATGGCGCTTGAAGATGCAGGCATTCGTCCACAGGACGGTGAAATTATCGTCACCGGCGCCAGCGGCGGCGTGGGCAGTGCCGCCATCGCGCTGCTGCACAAGCTGGGTTATCAGGTCGTCGCCGTGTCCGGACGTGAAAGCACACATGACTATCTGCGCAGCCTGGGTGCCAGCCGTATTCTGGGACGCGACAAGTTTGCAGAAACCCGTCCGCTGGAAAAACAGCTTTGGGCCGGTGCGGTCGATACCGTTGGCGATAAAGTGCTGGCGAAGGTGCTGGCCCAGATGAACTACGGCGGCTGCGTGGCGGCCTGCGGTCTGGCGGGCGGCTTTGCACTGCCTACCACCGTGATGCCATTTATTCTGCGTAACGTTCGCTTGCAGGGCGTCGACTCCGTAATGACGCCGGCGGAGCGCCGCGCAGAAGCCTGGCGACGTCTGGTTCAGGACCTGCCTTCTTCCTTCTATAGTCAGAGCGCCACCGAGATAACTCTCGACCAGGCGCCAGAGTATGCGCAGAAGATCATGAACAATCAGGTTCAGGGCCGCACGCTGGTGAAAGTGGCTTAATCTTCAAATTTTCGTGACATATTCGCGTTAATTCACCGCCTCCGTCATGCTTAGGAAAAGGCATGATGGAGGCAATAATGAAGGCAAAAAAACTCACGGAAGCGGACGTCACGGCAGAATCCGTTTTTATGCTCCAGCGCCGCCAGGTGCTGAAAATGTTAGGCATCAGCACGGCTGCACTGACGCTCGCACCCAGCGCGCAGGCTGATTTGCTTAGCTGGTTTAAGGGGAACGACAGACCGCCCGCGCCGTCCGGTAAAGCGCTGGATTTCTCAAAACCCGCTGAGTGGCAAAACACACTGACGCTCACCCCGGAAGATAAAGTCACCCGTTACAACAACTATTATGAGTTCGGGCTGGATAAAGCCGACCCGGCGGCAAACGCCGGAAGCCTGAAAACCGATCCCTGGACGCTGACCATCGATGGTGAAGTGGCAAAACCGCTGACGCTCGATCACGACGATCTCACCAAACGTTTCCCGCTTGAACAGCGCATTTATCGCATGCGCTGCGTGGAGGCCTGGTCAATGGTAGTGCCGTGGATTGGCTTTCCGCTGCATAAGCTGTTGGCGCTGGTTGAACCCACCAGCAACGCAAAATACGTTGCCTTTAAAACTATCTATGCGCCGGAGCAGATGCCCGGCCAGAAAGACCGCTTTATCGGTGGCGGTCTTGCCTACCCTTATGTAGAAGGCCTGCGCTTAGACGAAGCAATGCACCCTCTGACGCTGCTTACCACCGGCGTTTACGGTAAAGCTCTGCCGCCGCAAAACGGCGCACCGATTCGCCTGACCGTACCGTGGAAATATGGCTTCAAAGGGATCAAATCGATTGTCAGCATTAAGCTGACCCGTGAACGTCCGCCCTGCACCTGGAATCTGGCGGCGCCGGATGAATACGGATTTTTCGCCAACGTGAACCCTCATGTCGATCACCCACGCTGGTCGCAGGCTACTGAACGTTTTATCGGCTCCGGTGGCGTACTGGACGTTAAGCGCCAGCCGACGCTGCTGTTCAACGGCTATGCGGATCAGGTCGCCTCGCTCTATCGCGGGCTTAATTTACGGGAGAATTTCTGAGTGCGATTAACGGCAAAACAGGTCACCTGGCTTAAGGTCATTTTACATCTGGCGGCGTTTTTGCCGTTTGTCTGGCTGTTCTGGGCAGGTTCTCAGGGCTATTTCAGCGCCGATCCTGCTAAGGATATTCAGCACTTTACCGGTCGGATGGCTCTGAAATTACTGCTGGCAACCTTGCTGGTTTCCCCGCTTGCGCGCTACGCTAAACAGCCTTTATTGATACGCACCCGCCGCCTGCTGGGGTTATGGTGCTTTGCCTGGGCAACGCTGCATCTCACCAGCTATGCGCTGCTGGAGCTTGGCATTAACAACCTGGGTCTGTTAGGCCAGGAAGTGGTGAGCCGTCCCTATTTGACGCTTGGGCTGGTGAGCTGGCTGATTTTACTGGCGCTGGCGGCAACCTCTTTCCAGAAAGCACAGCGAAAACTGGGGCCGCGCTGGCAAAAATTACACAACTTCGTTTATCTGGTGGCTATCCTCGCCCCGATTCACTATCTGTGGTCGGTGAAGATCCTCTCCCCGCAGCCGATCCTGTACGCTCTGGCGGCTTTAGCGCTTTTAGCATGGCGATATAAGAAGTTCCGCCAGTGGTGGCGTTAATTCCCGATAATGTGCAGTTTCCCGCAGAACGTCCGCGCTACAGCAGGCTTTTTCGCAATTGAGGTTGATAATCTTCCCTGATAAGACCAGTATTTAGCTGCCAAATGCTACGAAATCGTTATAATGTGCGACTTTGGTTTGCCTGACGGGGGTTTTTGGCTTCTGAAAAGGTGACAAGCGCGCATCGAAGGTATATTTTGTTTTTTACCGGAGAATTGCAGGAGATAGCAGCACAATGGCCGACAAGTTACGCATTTTGCTTTTAAACGGACCGAACCTGAATATGCTCGGCACCCGTGAGCCAGAGAAGTACGGCACCCTGACGTTAGCGGAAATTGTTAACCGTTTAACCGCAGAGGCCGACGCTCTGAATGTAGCTTTAGACCATCTGCAATCTAACGCGGAGTACGCGATTATCGACCGTATTCATCAGGCTAAAGACAAGATTGACTATATCCTGATCAATCCGGCCGCATTCACGCACACCAGCGTGGCGATTCGCGATGCGCTATTGGCGGTCAGTATCCCGTTTATCGAGATTCATCTGAGCAACGTGCACGCCCGCGAGCCGTTCCGCCATCACTCATATCTCTCTGATATCGCTGCCGGCGTCATCTGCGGATTAGGCGCTGACGGCTATTCATACGCTTTACAGACGGCGGTCAAACGCCTGTCACAATCACACTAAACAAAGAGTACGGAACCCACTCATGGATATTCGTAAGATTAAAAAACTGATCGAGCTGGTTGAAGAATCAGGCATCTCCGAACTGGAAATTTCTGAAGGCGAAGAGTCTGTACGCATCAGCCGTTCCGCGCCAAACGCGGGCTTCCCGGTCATGCAGCAGGCCTACGCAGCACCAATGATGCAGCCACAGGTTGCACCAGCGGCAGCACCGGCAGCCGCCGCGGCTGAGGTGCCAGCAGCTAAAGCCGAAATCAGTGGTCACATCGTACGCTCCCCAATGGTTGGTACCTTCTACCGCACCCCAAGCCCGGACGCAAAAGCGTTCATCGAAGTGGGCCAGAAGGTCAACGTGGGTGACACCCTTTGCATCGTTGAAGCAATGAAAATGATGAACCAGATCGAAGCCGACAAAGCGGGTACCGTTAAGGCTATTCTGATCGAAAGTGGTCAACCGGTAGAATTTGACGAGCCGCTGGTCGTCATCGAGTAACGAGGCGAACATGCTGGATAAAATTGTCATTGCTAACCGTGGCGAAATTGCACTGCGTATTCTTCGTGCCTGTAAAGAACTGGGCATCAAGACCGTCGCCGTACACTCCACCGCGGATCGCGATTTAAAACACGTACTGCTGGCGGATGAGACGGTCTGTATCGGCCCGGCTCCGTCCGTAAAAAGCTACCTGAATATCCCGGCTATCATCAGCGCCGCTGAAATCACCGGTGCGGTGGCTATCCATCCGGGTTACGGCTTCCTGTCCGAAAACGCCAACTTTGCTGAGCAGGTTGAACGTTCCGGCTTTATCTTCATCGGCCCGAAAGCTGACACCATTCGCCTGATGGGTGACAAAGTGTCTGCCATCACCGCGATGAAAAAAGCAGGCGTTCCGACCGTGCCTGGCTCCGATGGCCCGCTGGGCGATGACATGGACGCTAACCGCGCCCACGCCAAACGCATCGGCTACCCGGTTATCATCAAAGCCTCAGGCGGCGGCGGCGGTCGCGGTATGCGCGTTGTGCGCAGCGACGCTGAGCTGGCTCAGTCCATCTCCATGACTAAAGCGGAAGCGAAAGCGGCTTTCAGCAACGACATGGTGTACATGGAAAAATACCTGGAAAATCCTCGTCACATCGAGATCCAGGTATTGGCCGACGGCCAGGGCAACGCAATCTATCTGGCTGAACGTGACTGCTCCATGCAGCGTCGTCACCAGAAAGTTGTCGAAGAGGCACCAGCGCCGGGCATTACCCCGGAACTGCGTCGCTACATCGGCGAACGTTGCGCCAAAGCCTGTGTGGATATCGGCTACCGCGGGGCAGGTACCTTCGAGTTCCTGTTCGAAAACGGCGAGTTCTATTTCATCGAGATGAACACCCGTATCCAGGTTGAACATCCGGTTACCGAGATGATCACCGGCGTGGATCTGATCAAAGAGCAGCTGCGTATCGCTGCCGGTCAGCCGCTGTCTATCAAGCAAGAGGAAGTGCAGGTTCGCGGCCATGCGGTGGAATGCCGTATCAACGCCGAAGACCCGAACACCTTCCTGCCAAGCCCGGGTAAAATCACGCGCTTCCACGCACCAGGCGGTTTCGGCGTGCGTTGGGAATCTCATATCTACGCTGGCTATACCGTGCCGCCGTACTATGACTCAATGATTGGCAAGCTCATTTGCTACGGGGAAACCCGTGACGTGGCGATCTCCCGCATGAAGAACGCCCTGCAGGAGCTGATCATCGACGGCATCAAAACCAACGTTGATCTGCAGATGCGTATTATGAGCGACGAGAACTTCCAGCATGGTGGCACCAACATCCACTATCTGGAGAAAAAACTCGGTATGTACGAGAAGTAATTTTCCGTACAGCGCAAAGGGCCGGATCTTCCGGCCTTTTTCTTTTTCTCTCCCCTTGCCAGCCCCTTAAGGTACAATCCCCGCTTTCCATTGACCCCGGGAGCCTTATGGACGCGCGTTTTGTTCAGGCCCACAAAGAAGCCCGCTGGGCATTGTGGCTTACTCTCCTCTATCTCGCTGCATGGTTGGCGAGTGCTTACATACCAAATTCAATGCAGGGCTTTACCGGTTTGCCGCACTGGTTTGAAATGGCCTGTCTGCTGATCCCGCTGGTCTTTATTCTGCTGTGCTGGGCGATGGTGAAGTTTATCTATCGCGATATTCCGCTGGAGGATAACGATGCAAGCTGAGGTGATCCTGCCGCTTATTGCCTACCTGTTTGTGGTATTTGGCCTGTCGGTCTATGCAATGCGCAAACGCACTACCGGTACCTTCCTCAACGAATATTTTCTCGGCAGCCGCTCGATGGGCGGGTTTGTCCTGGCGATGACGTTGACCGCAACCTATATCAGCGCCAGTTCGTTTATCGGCGGACCGGGTGCCGCCTACAAATACGGGCTGGGCTGGGTATTGCTGGCGATGATTCAGCTCCCTGCCGTATGGCTGTCGCTTGGCGTACTGGGGAAAAAATTCGCCATTCTTGCCCGTCGCTACAACGCGGTGACGCTGAACGATATGCTGTTTGCCCGCTATCGGAGCCGCCTGCTGGTGTGGCTGGCGAGCCTCAGCCTGCTGGTCGCATTTATCGGCGCCATGACCGTGCAGTTCATCGGCGGCGCGCGACTGCTGGAAACCGCCGCAGGCATTCCCTACGAAACCGGTTTGCTGATTTTCGGCATTAGTATCGCGCTCTACACCGCCTTTGGTGGCTTCCGCGCCAGCGTCCTGAATGACGCCATGCAGGGGTTGGTGATGCTGATCGGTACGATCGTACTGCTCGTCGGTATTGTGCATGCCGCAGGCGGGCTCAGCCACGCCGTGCAAACGCTGGAGCAGATAGATCCGAAGCTCGTGACGCCGCAGGGCGCAGACGACATCCTGTCCCCGACCTTTATGACCTCTTTCTGGGTGCTGGTCTGTTTTGGCGTTATCGGCCTGCCGCACACTGCGGTGCGCTGCATTTCCTACAAAGACAGTAAAGCGGTGCATCGCGGCATTATTCTCGGCACGATCGTGGTTGCCATTCTGATGCTGGGGATGCATCTGGCAGGTGCACTGGGACGCGCCGTGATCCCGGACCTGAGCGTACCCGATTTAGTGATCCCGACCCTGATGGTGAAAGTACTGCCGCCGTTTGCCGCCGGGATCTTCCTTGCCGCGCCGATGGCCGCCATTATGTCGACGATCAACGCGCAGCTGTTGCAGAGTTCCGCTACGATCATCAAAGATCTGTATCTGAACCTGCATCCGGAACAGGTGGCTAACGAAAAGCGCCTGAAGCGGATGTCCGCGGTGATTACGCTGGTACTTGGGGCGCTGCTGCTGCTGGCCGCCTGGCGACCGCCGGAGATGATCATCTGGCTGAACCTGCTGGCATTCGGCGGACTTGAAGCGGTCTTCCTGTGGCCGCTGGTGCTGGGCCTCTATTGGGAGCGGGCCAACGCGGCAGGCGCGCTGAGCGCGATGATTGTCGGCGGCGTGCTGTACGCCGTGCTCGCTACTCTGAAAATTCAGTACCTGGGCTTCCATCCGATTGTGCCTTCGTTACTGCTAAGCCTGCTGGCGTTTGTCGTGGGGAACCGTTTCGGTCAGTCCTCGCCACAAGCGACCGTAATTTCTACTGATAAATAAAGAGTTTTGCCATGCCTTGGATCCAACTGAAACTGAACACCACCGGCGCGAACGCTGAGGAACTGAGCGATGCGCTGATGGAAGCGGGCTCCGTGTCCATCACTTTCCAGGACACGCATGATACGCCCGTGTTTGAACCTCTGCCGGGCGAAACCCGCCTGTGGGGCGATACGGATGTTATTGGCCTCTTCGATGCCGAAACCGATATGAAGGAAGTGGTCGCCATCCTCGAACATCATCCGCTGCTTGGCGCAGGCTTTGTTCATAAAATCGAACAGCTGGAAGACAAAGACTGGGAGCGTGAATGGATGGATAACTTCCATCCGATGCAGTTCGGTAAGCGTCTGTGGATCTGCCCAAGCTGGCGCGAAGTGCCGGATGAAAATGCGGTCAACGTGATGCTCGATCCGGGCCTGGCGTTCGGCACCGGCACCCATCCGACGACATCACTGTGCCTGCAATGGCTGGATGGACTCGATCTTGACGGTAAAACCGTGATCGACTTCGGCTGCGGATCCGGGATCCTCGCCATCGCGGCGCTGAAGCTTGGTGCAGCGAAAGCCATTGGGATCGATATCGATCCGCAGGCCATTCAGGCCAGCCGCGATAACGCAGAGCGCAACGGCGTCTCCGATCGCCTGGAGCTGTACCTGCCACAGGATCAGCCAGAAGCCATGAAAGCCGACGTGGTGGTTGCGAATATCCTCGCAGGCCCATTACGTGAGCTGGCACCGTTAATCAGCGTCCTGCCCGTTGAGGGCGGCCTGCTGGGCCTTTCCGGCATCCTTGCCAGCCAGGCCGACAGCGTCTGTGAAGCCTATACCTCGCTGTTCGCACTCGACCCGGTGGTCGAGAAGGAAGAGTGGTGCCGTATCACCGGGGCCCGGCGATAGTTCCGAAATATATGCGTAGCTGAGGCAGCTACGCATTTTCCGCTTTACCCTTACCAAAATCCGGGTGTTAAATCGCCGCGTAGCTCACAGAGCTACGGGCTAATTAACAAATAATTCACCGGACGAATACCATGAAAGACTTTACAGGCAAGGCCGCTCTGCTGGCCTTATCCATCATGCCGCTCGCTGCATTCGCTTCTCACTGGAGTTACGAAGGCAACGAATCACCGGAGCACTGGAGCCAACTGAGCGACGAATTCAAAACCTGCCAGAAAGGCATGAATCAGTCGCCAATCGATATCGACAAAACCCTCAACGCGCATCTGCAACCTCTGGATATTCACTACGGCAAAGGCCCGGATGTGGTGCTAAACAACGGACACACCATTCAGGCAACGGTTGATCCGAAAGCCACCGACAGCATCACTCTGGATGGTCACAGCTACCTGCTGCAGCAATTCCACTTCCACGCCCCTTCTGAGAATACGATTCACGGTAAACACGCCGCCATGGAGATGCATTTAGTGCATAAGAATGCTGCAGGTGAGATTGCAGTGGTCGCCGTGATGTTTGATGTCGGTGCTGCTAACGCCGAGCTGGATAAGCTCTGGAGCGTGATGCCGCAGCAGGCAGAAAACAGTTCACCGGTAAAATCGTCGCTGAATATCAACAAGCTGATTCCGGAAGACAGAACTTACTGGCGCTTTAGCGGATCGTTAACCACGCCACCGTGCTCTGAAGGCGTCACCTGGCTGGTATTTAAGCATCCTCTGACGCTGTCAGCCGCGCAGCTGGCGAAATTTACCCATACAATGCATCACGATAATAATCGTCCGGTTCAGCCTGTGCACGGTCGCGTTGTGATTGAATAAGTGCCAAAAAGGCGTTTCTCATCTTCTGCTGAAATGAGATCCAGCCCGCAATATTCGGGATAATCTGCTGATAAAAACGGCAGGTTATCTCTTTTCTGCTCCGTTTCTGGCAGGAAAAAACGATAAGTTATGCAATTTTTCGACTGTTTAAAAAGAAATCGGAAACATCTAACACAATGATTTAATTGCCGTTAAAATCTACCGCATCCTCATGAGTGGCGATTCCTTGATCTACAACAGAGGATTGCTCAAAGTTTGGCCTTTCATCTCATGCAAAAAATGCGTAATATACGCCGCCTTGCAGTCACAGTATGGTCATTTCTTAACTCATGCGCATCGGACACCACCAGCTCAGAAATCGCCTGATCGCAGCCCCTATGGCAGGTATTACCGACAGGCCATTCAGGACGCTGTGCTACGAGATGGGAGCAGGGTTAACCGTTTCCGAGATGATGTCCTCCAACCCGCAGGTGTGGGAGAGCGACAAGTCTCGTTTACGGATGGTGCACATTGATGAACCCGGTATTCGCACCGTGCAAATTGCCGGAAGCGTGCCTGAAGAGATGGCAGACGCCGCGCGTATCAACGTGGAAAGTGGCGCCCAAATTATTGATATTAATATGGGTTGTCCGGCCAAAAAGGTGAATCGCAAGCTTGCGGGTTCAGCCCTTCTGCAATACCCCGACCAGGTGAAGTCAATCCTGACGGCGGTTGTCAGCGCAGTGGACGTTCCCGTTACGTTGAAGATTCGCACGGGTTGGTCGCCGGAACACCGTAACTGTGTAGAAATTGCCCAACTGGCCGAAGATTGTGGCATTCAGGCCCTGACCATTCATGGACGCACTCGCGCCTGTTTGTTCAACGGCGACGCTGAATACGACAGTATTCGGGCAGTTAAGCAGAAAGTTTCCATTCCGGTTATCGCGAATGGTGACATTACTGACCCGCTTAAAGCCAGAGCTGTGCTCGACTATACGGGAGCTGATGCTCTGATGATAGGACGTGCCGCTCAGGGAAGACCTTGGATCTTTCGGGAAATCCAGCATTATCTGGACACTGGGGAGCTGCTTGCCCCGCTGCCACTGGCAGAGGTTAAGCGCTTGCTTTGTTCGCATGTTCGGGAATTGCATGACTTTTACGGTCAGGCAAAAGGGTACCGAATTGCGCGTAAACACGTATCCTGGTATCTCCAGGAGCACGCTCCAAATGACCAGTTTCGGCGCACATTCAACGCCATAGAGGATGCCAGCGAACAGCTGGAGGCGTTGGAGGCATACTTCGAAAATCTTGCGTAATGAAATAAAGAGCTGACAGAACTATGTTCGAACAACGCGTAAATTCTGACGTACTGACCGTTTCCACCGTTAACTCTCAGGACCAGGTAACTCAAAAGCCCCTGCGTGACTCGGTTAAACAGGCACTGAAGAACTATTTTGCTCAACTGAACGGTCAGGATGTGAATGACCTGTATGAGCTGGTACTGGCTGAAGTAGAACAGCCCCTGTTGGACATGGTGATGCAATACACCCGTGGTAACCAGACCCGCGCTGCCCTGATGATGGGTATCAACCGCGGAACTCTGCGTAAGAAACTGAAAAAATACGGCATGAACTGATACTAATCAGTTAACTTGCTGTTTTAAAAGGCGCTCTTCGGCATGGGGAAGCGCCTTTTTTATTACCTTAAATTCACGAGTTTCCTCCTCTTCCCCCTCCGTACTTTTCGTGTATATTGCCTGCCATTCTCTCCTTCTTTTTCCAGGTGCGGTTATGCTTCGTAAGTGCGGATGGCTGGTCCTTTTCGCGTTGTTCATGTTCCTGTTTGAGGGGCTACTCATGCAGTGGATTGAGCTTATCTCCACCGAAAGCGAGAAATGCCGCAATATGAATTCCGTCAATCCCCTGAAGCTGGTTAACTGTTCCGACCTGGATTAATTGTCTGTCGCTAACATCGGTAAACGCGCCGGTATGCCGCGTGAAAACAAGGGATTTAAATCACTTTGAGTCCCTTCGTGGCGATGGTAATGTCACAGCTCTCCTCCTCCCCTGAACGAACTGACGACACCATGCAGACTGGCCATTACGACCCGACTCTGGTCGCGATCTCCTTTGTCATTGCTATTCTCGCTGCCTGGACCGCACTCAACGTGGCAGGACAAGTCAGGGAAAGCAGGCCTGGCTAAGCGGTGGCGGTGTCGCCATGGGTATTGGCGTCTGGGCGAAGCACTTCATTGGTATGCTGGCAATGGACAGTGCGATAATCATTCGCTACAGCCCTGGCTTGACCACGCTGTCGATGATCATCGCGATTGCCTCTTCCCTTTTTTGCTCTCTGGCTGGCCAGCGTCGCTCGCCTTCGTTTGCGCCGTCTGCTACCGGGTGCCCTGGTGATGGGCTCCGGCGTGGTTTTAATGCACTACACGGGCATAGCATCAATGGCAGTCTCCGCACCCATCACCTGGGATTATCGCTGGGTCTCCCTCTCCGTGGTAATAGCGCAGCTGGCCTCGTCGCTTGCTGGAGCCAATAAAGAGCTGGCGTTACAGGACACATTAACCCGCCAGCCAAACCGGGTGCTGTTTGAAGATCGCCTGAGTCAGGCCATCAGTAAAGCCGACAGGGAGACCAGCCCTTTTGCGCTGATGTTTATGGATCTCGATGGCTTTAAGGCCGTTAACGATGCATTTGGCCACGACGTCAAGGCGCATGGCAGCGCTGTTCTTCGCTGCCCTCCAACGTCATTCAGTGGAACGAAATGATTGATAAGATAAAAAGGTGCTAACTGCGCCTTTTTATTTTCTCTGGATAAAGTGCCTACTCATTTCGCTTAATTTCCAGATTTTATCCTGCATATTTTCTGCATAATTAGCGATATCTTCGCCAAATCCTCCATGATGTTTACATAACTCATAATTTGAGATTATTTGCGCCTCCCGACGTAATCATTCGCAGTGGTAAAATTAGCGCTATTCCGCAAGGTATTCGTTTCATTACCATTGCGGTTAAACAGAGGTAATATCATGAAAAGATTGATTTCAGTTGCATTGCTGACCGCGCTTCTGGCAGGCTGCGCACACGACTCACCTTGTGTGCCGGTTTATGACGATCAGGGGCGGCTGGTTCATACCAACACCTGCATGAAAGGCACCACGCAGGATAACTGGGAAACAGCTGGCGCTATCGCCGGCGGCGCAGCCGCACTTGCGGGCCTGACGCTGGGCATTGTCGCTCTGACGAAATAATACTAAAGCGCGGGGCCTCCCGCGCTTTTGCTTCATGCTGGTGCAGACCTTTTTCAATAAGTAAAAAATCCGCCTCATTTCCGATCTTCATTAACTCTGTTTCGTGTTTTAACGCACAGATTCATAATTAAACGTGATGATTTGCGCATTATCCCGTGAGCAATTTCACATCTTATTATTATTCCTTCTCACACCAATATTAACTCACGAAATCATTTCCTTTTTTTCTCTCAATTCGGAAACTTTTTCGCTCTGTTTTGTGGCGCAGGTTGTAATTTTGCACCATTGCGGGGCGCTTATTTTTTTCTTTCCTGTCTACACTCACTTTATTGCTTCCCCGACACCCAAAATCAGGCGGTTGCAATTCTGGCATTCCCTTTGCTTTACAGGAAATGGCCATGGCCACAGACAGGTTTCGACGTTCTCCCGGACGTCTCTATAACGATAAATTTTCGCCACACAGGATGCTTTATGAAAAAGATGATGATCGCCAGCCTCACAGCGGCGGGCGTACTGTTTGCACTCTCAAATCAGGCACATGCCGGTACCACTTTCGAAGCCGTTAAAAAGAAAGGCTTTGTGCAGTGTGGGATCAGTGACGGATTACCGGGCTTCTCCTATGCGGACGCCGACGGCAAATTTACCGGTATTGATGTGGACGTCTGCCGTGGCGTGGCCGCAGCGGTATTTGGCGATGCCAGCAAGGTAAAATATACCCCGCTGACCGCAAAAGAACGTTTCACCGCATTACAGTCTGGCGAAGTGGATGTGTTATCCCGCAATACCACATGGACCTCTTCCCGTGACGCGGGTATGGGCCTCTCATTCACCGGCGTCACCTATTACGACGGCATCGGCTTCCTGACTCATGACAAAGCCGGGCTGAAAAGCGCGAAAGAGCTCGACGGGGCAACGGTATGTATTCAGGCCGGGACCGATACCGAGCTGAACGTCGCCGATTACTTCAAAGCCAATAACATGAAATACACGCCGGTCACCTTCGACCGCTCTGACGAATCCGCTAAAGCGCTGGAATCCGGACGCTGCGATACCCTGGCATCCGATCAGTCTCAGCTGTACGCGCTGCGCATCAAATTGAGTAAACCAACGGACTGGATCGTTCTGCCGGAAGTGATTTCGAAAGAACCGCTGGGCCCGGTGGTACGTCGTGGCGATGATGAGTGGTTCTCTATCGTACGCTGGACGCTGTTTGCCATGCTGAACGCCGAAGAGATGGGCATCAACTCGAAGAACGTCGACGAGAAGTTTGCCAATCCTTCCACACCGGATATGTCACATCTGCTGGGTAAAGAAGGCGACTTCGGTAAAGACCTGAAGCTGGACAACAAGTGGGCGTACAACATCGTCAAGCAGGTAGGAAACTACGCTGAAATATTTGACCGTAACGTCGGGGCTGACAGCGCGCTGAAGATCAAGCGTGGACAGAACAACCTCTGGAATAACGGCGGGATCCAGTACGCTCCACCGGTTCGCTAAGTTTTATGCTGTGACGGGCACCGCGGCCTGCGGTGCCCAACCTGACGTTCTGGTCATTGAGGTTTTCCTATGTCGCAACGCCGCCTGACCGTAAAAGGATCACTCTCCTTTTCCAACCCCACGGTTCGCGCCTGGCTGTTTCAAATCCTTGCGGTAGTGGCCGTTGCCGCTATTGCTATCTATTTGATACACAACACCATCACTAACCTGGATAACCGTGGCATTACCTCCGGCTTCGCTTTTCTCGACCGAAGCGCAGGTTTTGGCATCGTTCAACACTTAATCGATTATCAGCAGGGCGATACCTATGGCCGGGTGTTCCTGGTCGGTTTGCTCAATACGCTGCTGGTATCGGCTTTATGTATCGTTTTCGCCTCGTTCCTTGGGTTCTTCCTTGGGCTGGCGAGGCTGTCAGATAACTGGCTGCTGCGCAAGCTGTCGACGGTCTATATTGAGACGTTTCGTAATATCCCGCCGCTGCTGCAAATCTTCTTCTGGTACTTCGCCGTATTGCGCAATTTGCCCGGGCCTCGTCAGGCAGTTAGCGCCTTCGATCTGGCTTTTCTCAGCAACCGTGGGCTTTATGTTCCAGCCCCGCAATGGGGAGAGGGTCTTTTTGCGTTTGTCGGGGCGGTGGCGATTGCGCTGTTAATATCCATTGGCTTGTATCGCTACAACAGAACCCATCAGATAAAGACCGGACAGCTGCGCCGCACATGGCCAACTGCGCTTGGGCTCATCATTGCCTTGCCGCTTCTGGCTCACTGGTGTTTTGGCGCGGCGCTGCACTGGGACGTTCCGGTTCTGCGCGGGTTTAACTTCCGCGGCGGCATGGCGTTGATTCCGGAACTGGCAGCCTTAACGCTGGCGCTTTCTGTCTACACCTCCGCGTTTATCGCCGAGATCATTCGCTCTGGTATCCAGGCGGTACCGCACGGCCAGCATGAAGCCGCTCGCTCGCTGGGGTTACCTAATCCGGTCACGCTTCGCCAGGTCATCATTCCGCAGGCGCTGCGCGTGGTGATCCCACCGCTGACCAGCCAGTATCTGAATATTGTCAAAAACTCCTCCCTGGCGGCGGCCATTGGCTATCCCGATATGGTGTCGCTGTTTGCCGGTACGGTGCTGAATCAGACCGGTCAGGCCATCGAAACCATCGCGATCACCATGTCCGTTTATCTCATTATCAGCCTGAGTATTTCGCTGCTGATGAACATCTATAACCGCCGTATGGCATTAATTGAGCGCTAAGGAACGATGATGACAAAAGCACTTCTGTCTCACTCCCCGCGCCCGGCGGGAGCGAAGCGCAATCAGCCGCTGACGTGGATACGCAAGAATTTATTCTCCAGCTGGTCAAACAGCCTGCTGACAATTTTTGCGCTATGGCTGATGTGGGAGCTGATCCCACCGCTGATGAACTGGGCGTTTCTTCAGGCAAACTGGGTGGGAACGACGCGTGCGGACTGCACCAAAGCCGGTGCGTGCTGGGTGTTCATCCATCAACGCTTCGGGCAGTTTATGTATGGCCTGTACCCGCACGATCAGCGTTGGCGGATCAATACCGCATTGATTATCGGTCTGATATCCATTGTGCCTATGTTCTGGAGCGCCATGCCGCGCCGTGGCCGTTACATCGCCGGCTGGGTCGTCATCTATCCCATCGTCGTCTGGTTCCTGCTGTATGGCGGCTTTTTCGGCCTTGAGCGTGTGGAAACTCGCCAGTGGGGTGGCCTGACGCTGACGCTGATTATCGCTTCCGTGGGCATCGCTGGCGCGTTACCGCTTGGCATTCTGCTGGCGCTTGGCCGACGCTCAACTATGCCCATCGTGCGGATCCTGTCGGTGATCTTTATTGAATTCTGGCGCGGCGTGCCGCTCATTACCGTGCTGTTTATGTCGTCGGTCATGCTGCCACTGTTTATGTCTGAAGGCACAAGTATCGACAAACTGATCCGCGCGCTGGTCGGGGTGGTGCTGTTCCAGTCTGCCTATGTTGCGGAAGTGGTTCGTGGAGGTTTGCAGGCTCTGCCGAAAGGGCAGTACGAAGCAGCCAGCTCGCTGGCGCTGGGATACTGGAAAACCCAGGTTCTGGTCATTCTGCCTCAGGCGCTGAAGCTGGTGATCCCGGGGTTAGTCAATACCATTATCGCGCTCTTTAAAGACACCAGTCTGGTGATCATCATCGGTCTGTTTGATCTCTTCAGCAGCGTTCAGCAAGCCACCGTTGATCCGGCCTGGCTCGGGATGTCGACCGAGGGCTACGTTTTCGCTGCACTGATCTACTGGATCTTCTGTTTTAGCATGTCGCGCTACAGCCAGCACCTGGAAAAGCGCTTCAACACCGGGCGTACGCCGCACTGAGGAAACTATGAGCCAAACATTATTACAACCGGCGGATGCGATGATTACGCTGGAAAACGTCAATAAATGGTACGGGCAGTTTCATGTTTTGAAGGATATCAATCTGAACGTGAAACAAGGGGAGCGCATCGTATTATGCGGCCCATCCGGTTCGGGAAAATCAACAACGATTCGCTGTATCAACCACCTGGAAGAGCATCAGCAGGGACGAATTGTGGTTGATGGCATTGAACTGAACGAAGATATTCGCAATATCGAACGCGTTCGTCAGGAAGTCGGGATGGTATTCCAGCACTTCAATTTGTTCCCGCACCTGACCGTACTGCAAAACTGCACCCTGGCGCCAATTTGGGTTCGCAAGATGCCGAAGAAGGAAGCCGAAGCGCTGGCAATGCACTATCTGGAACGCGTACGTATCGCCGAACACGCACATAAATTCCCCGGGCAGATTTCTGGTGGGCAGCAACAGCGCGTCGCAATTGCCCGTTCGCTGTGCATGAAACCCAAAATTATGCTGTTTGACGAGCCGACATCGGCACTCGACCCGGAAATGGTTAAAGAAGTGCTCGACACTATGATTGGCCTGGCGCAGTCGGGTATGACCATGCTCTGCGTAACCCATGAAATGGGCTTTGCCAGAACCGTTGCTGACAGGGTTATCTTTATGGATCGCGGTGAGATCGTTGAGCAGGCCCCGCCGGATCAGTTCTTCGCGAATCCTGAATCTGAGCGCACGAGAGCATTTCTTTCACAGGTCATACACTAATCCTTCCGTGCTTTTGCCCGGTGGCGACTTTGCTTACCGGGCCTACGCCCGGCTTCACATCTGGATTCCAGAATGCAGAAAAGCAAAAAGCCCAGTCATAAGACTGGGCTTTTTGCTTAATTGATGTCTGGCAGTTCCCTACTCTCGCATGGGGAGACCCCACACTACCATCGGCGCTACGGCGTTTCACTTCTGAGTTCGGCATGGGGTCAGGTGGGACCACCGCGCTACTGCCGCCAGACAAATTCTGTTATCTGCCGAACTTCACCGTTAAAACTGGTGCTGATACCCAGAGTCGAACTGGGGACCTCACCCTTACCAAGGGTGCGCTCTACCAACTGAGCCATATCAGCACACTTAATTTGATGCCTGGCAGTTCCCTACTCTCGCATGGGGAGACCCCACACTACC
>NZ_DALZVG010000002.1:199283-313088 GCF_032012665.1 Scandinavium sp. | reverse complement strand
GACCGGAAATCAGCAGATCCTCTTTCTCGTACACCAGGTCCTGACGCTTGTATTCACCCAGCTCGAAGTCCGGGGTCAACTGAATCGCCGTGGTCGGGCACGCTTCTTCACACAGGCCGCAGAAAATGCAACGTGAGAAGTTGATGCGGAAAAACTCTGGATACCAGCGGCCATCTTTGGTCTCTGCCTTTTGCAGAGAGATACAGCCAACCGGACAGGCAACAGCGCACAGGTTACAGGCTACGCAGCGCTCTTCACCGTCCGGATCGCGCGTCAGCACGATGCGGCCACGGTAGCGCGGCGGCAGGTAAACCGGCTCTTCCGGATACATCTGCGTTTCGCGTTTGGCGAAAGCGTGCATCCCGATCATCCAGATACTACGAACCTGGGTGCCGAAGCCCACTATTAATTCTTTTAAAGTCATGGTCTATTCGCCCCTTATGGCTGCTGCCAGAGAATGACAGCCGCCGTTACCAGCAAGTTGATCAGCGTCAGCGGCAGGCACACTTTCCAGCCGAAGGACATCACCTGGTCGTAACGCGGACGAGGCAATGCAGCACGGATCAAAATGAACATCATCATGAAGAACGCGGTTTTGATCGCGAACCAGATGAATGGCGGTAAGAACGGACCCTGCCAGCCACCGAAGAACAGCGTCACAATCAGCGCTGAAACGGTGACGATACCGATGTATTCACCCACGAAGAACAGACCGAACTTCATGCCGGAGTATTCGATGTGGTAACCGTCGGCCAGCTCCTGCTCCGCTTCCGGCTGGTCAAACGGGTGACGGTGACACACCGCCACGCCCGCGATAGCGAAAGTAATGAAGCCGAAGAACTGTGGAATCACGTTCCACAGGTGTGCCTGGTTATTGACGATATCGGTCATGTTGAAGGAGCCAGCCTGCGCGACAACCCCCATCAGCGACAGGCCGAGGAACACTTCGTAGCTCAGGGTTTGCGCTGAAGCACGCATTGCACCGAGCAGCGAGTATTTGTTGTTACTCGACCAGCCTGCGAACAGCACGGCGTAAACCGCCAGACCCGCCATCATCAGGAAGAACAGAATACCGATGTTGAGGTCGGCAACCACCCAGGTCGGGCTGACCGGGACGATGGCAAACGACAGCAGCAAAGAGGTGAACGCGATAACCGGCGCCAGGGTGAAGATCACCTTGTCGGTAAATTTCGGGATCCAGTCCTCTTTGAAGAACATCTTGATCATGTCCGCCACCAGTTGGAGCGAGCCGCCCCAGCCTACGCGGTTCGGCCCGTAACGGTTCTGGAACAGACCGAGCAGACGACGTTCACCAAAGCTCATGAACGCCCCGCAGGTGACAACCACCAGCAGGATGACAACTGCCTTCAGGATGCTTAACAGAATGTCGATAACATCCGGTGTTAACCAACTCATGCTTTCGCCTCCTGCAGATTTTCAATACGCGCACCGGCCAGCACTGGCGCAATGCCCGGCATACCCATTGGCAGGCCCACCTGCCCTGCCGTCAGCCCTTCGGAAAGCAGCAGTGGCAGAGTGACGGTCTGACCGTCGTAGCTGAAGGCAATCTTCGCGCCCGCGTTCACGCCAAGCTTCGCGGCATCTGCCGGATTGAGCTTGATGTAAGGCTCCGGCATACGCTGCTGGAAGACCGGCGAACGCTGTGACATTTCGTCACTGCCGAACAGGTGATAGCACGGCGCAACACGCCACTGACCTTCCTGCGCTTCGAAGCCTGCCGGCACGGTGCCGAAGTATTCCAGACCGTTTGCAGACGCTTCAATCAGGCGCACGCCAGGATCGCCGTGACGCAGTTTGCCGCCCACTTCCGCCTGGAACTTGTTCCATGCCTGCGGGGAGTTCCAGCCCGGAGCCCATGCGAACGGAATTTGCGAACGCGGTGCTGACGGCTGGTTGTTCCCTTCCATAGAGAAGGCGAACATGGTGTCTTTATCCTGCGGCTGACGCGGTTCGTGAACGCTGATGTTCGCACGCATTGCAGTACGACCACTGTAGCGGTGCGGTTCACGCGCCAGTTTCTGACCACGAATACGGAACGATGCGTCCGGCGCGGCTTCTTTGATGCCTGCCAGCTGCGGTAGTTTCGCCACGGCAGCGTCGATCACGTGATCCAGTTGAGTCCAGTCCACTTCGCGGCTCTGCACGGTGCTGTGCAGCGAGTGCAGCCAGCGCCAGCTTTCCAGCATCACGGTGTTGCTGTCGTAGTAAGCCGGATCATAAACCTGGAAGAAACGCTGGGCACGACCTTCGTTGTTGATTACCGTACCGTCACTTTCTGCAAAACTTGCGGCAGAAAGCACCAGATGGGCTTTGTCCATAATCGCGGTGCGCTGATGGTCGATAACCATCACCAGCGGCGCTTTAGACAGCGCAGCATCTACGCGGGAAGCCGCTGCATGGCGGTGGAGATCGTTTTCCAGCACCACAACTGCATCCGCAGAGCCAGATTCCAGCTCGCTCAGCGCATCTTCCAGCGAACCGCCGCCGATCAGGCCAAGGCCTACGCTGTTAACCGCACGGGCAATCATGGTCACACCGACGTCTGCGCCACGGCCTTTCAGCGCTTTGGCGACGTTCGCCGCGGCCTGAATGATTTCGGCGCTACCGGAGTTAGTACCAGAAATAATCAGCGGCTTTTTCGCACCGGCCAGCGCCTGCACGATAACGTCAATTTTGCCTTTAAGGTCGTTGCTCAAGCCTTCCACCGCTGGCGCGTTGTTATCCAGCGCATGAGCGATTGCGAAGCCTAAACGCGCCTGGTCTTCCACCGGAGCGCAGTAAGTCCACGCGGCGATATCATCCAGACGGGTATTGTCGACGTTCGTCACGAACAGCGGATGCTTAGCGCGCTGACCGATGTTCAGGATTGCCGCAATCTGCCAGTCAGCCACTTTCTGAGCCGCCGCCATCTCGCGCGCTTTCCCTTTCACCGCCTGACGCACCGCCAGGGCAACGCGGGCGCCGGTCTGGGTGATATCTTCACCTAATACCAGCACCGCATCGTAGGATTCGATGTCGCGCAGCGCAGGGGTGTGGATGCCGCCTTCACGCAACACTTTCAGCGCCAGCTGCAGACGCTCCTGTTCACCTTTGGCGATACCGGTGTAGAAGTTCTCTTCCCCAACCAGTTCACGCAGCGCGAAGTTACTCTCTACGCTCGCACGCGGAGAACCGATGCCGATCACTTTCTTCGACTGACGCAGAATATCTGCGGCACCCTGCATCGCCTGCTCAGCGTTCAGGGTAATGAAGTCGTCACCACGACGCTGAACCGGCTGACGCGGACGATTTTTCAGGTTCACGTAGCCGTAACCAAAACGACCACGGTCGCAGAGGAAGTAGTGGTTTACGGTGCCGTTGTAACGGTTTTCGATACGACGCAGTTCGCCGTAGCGCTCACCCGGGCTGGTGTTACAGCCAAGGGAGCACTGCTGGCAGATGCTTGGTGCGAACTGCATGTCCCATTTACGGTTGTAGCGCTCGGAGTGAGTTTTGTCAGTGAAAACGCCGGTCGGGCAGATTTCAACGAGGTTGCCGGAGAATTCGCTCTCCAGCGTACCGTCTTCCGGACGACCGAAGTAGACGTTATCGTGCGCGCCATACACGCCCAGATCGCCACCGTCGGCATAATCTTTGTAGTAACGCACGCAGCGGTAACAGGCGATGCAGCGGTTCATTTCGTGAGAGATGAACGGCCCCAAATCCTGGTTACGGTGCGTACGTTTGGTGAAACGGTAGCGACGGAAGCTATGACCGGTCATTACGGTCATATCCTGAAGATGGCAGTTACCGCCCTCTTCACAAACCGGACAGTCGTGCGGGTGGTTGGTCATCAGCCACTCCACTACGCTTTCGCGGAACTGTTTCGCTTCTTCGTCGTCGATAGAGATAAAGGTGCCATCGGATGCCGGAGTCATACAGGACATCACCAGGCGGCCACGCGTGTCTTCCGCGTTTTGATATTGCTTCACCGCACACTGGCGGCAGGCTCCCACGCTTCCCAGCGCCGGATGCCAGCAAAAATAAGGAATATCAAGGCCGTGAGAGAGACAAGCCTGTAACAGGTTATCCGCTCCGTTGACCTCGTATTCTTTGCCGTCTACATGAATCGTAGCCATTAGCGTGCTTCCAGTTGGCCCGGCCGAAACCGGGCGTTAATCAAAATTCTCAGGGCTTACCAGCGCGTTTTCAGCAGGTTGGGCTGAATCCCATTAATCAGATGGGTGTTGCTGAACTGCTGCTTAATGCCTGCTTCAAATTCTTCGCGGAAATATTTAATCGCGCTCTGCAGCGGTTCGACCGCACCTGGCGCATGCGCACAGAAGGTCTTACCCGGCCCGAGGAATCGACACAGTTGCTCAAGCGTCTCGATATCACCCGGCTGGCCTTCGCCACGCTCAAGGGCACGCAGAATTTTCACGCTCCACGGCAGGCCATCGCGGCACGGCGTACACCAGCCGCAGGATTCGCGGGCGAAGAACTCTTCGAGGTTACGCACCAGGCCAACCATGCCAATTTCATGGTCAACCGCCATCGCCAGCGCAGTACCCAGACGGCTACCTGCTTTACCGATGCTTTCAAACTCCATCGGTAAATCGAGGTGCGCTTCGGTCAGGAAGTCAGTCCCTGCCCCGCCCGGCTGCCAGGCTTTGAATTTCAGGCCATCGCGCATGCCACCCGCGTAATCTTCGAGGATTTCACGTGCGGTGGTGCCGAACGGCAATTCCCACAGGCCAGGATTTTTCACGCGCCCGGAGAAGCCCATCAGTTTGGTGCCCGCATCTTTGCTTTTCGAGATGTTCTGATACCACTCCACGCCGTTAGCGAGAATGGCTGGCACGTTGCACAGGGTTTCTACGTTGTTTACGCAGGTCGGTTTGCCCCACACGCCGGAACTTGCCGGGAATGGTGGCTTGGAACGTGGGTTCGCACGACGGCCTTCGAGGGAGTTAATCAGCGCGGTTTCTTCCCCGCAGATATAACGTCCCGCACCGGTGTGCACGAACAGTTCGAAGTCAAATCCGGTGCCGAGAATGTTTTTGCCCAGCAGACCCGCTTCAGTCGCTTCAGCAATCGCACGGCGCAGATGCACAGCGGCTTCGATATATTCGCCACGCAGGAAGATGTAGCCGCGGTAGGCTTTCAGCGCGAACGCGGAGATCAGCATGCCTTCCACCAGCAGGTGCGGCAGCTGCTCCATCAGCAGGCGGTCTTTATAGGTGCCTGGCTCCATTTCATCGGCGTTACACAGCAGGTAACGGATGTTCATGGATTCGTCTTTCGGCATCAGGCTCCACTTCAGACCGGTGGAGAAGCCCGCACCGCCGCGCCCTTTCAGACCCGCGTCTTTCACCGCGTTGACGATATCATCCGGGGCCATGCCGGTAAGCGCTTTACGCGCGCCCGCATAGCCGTTTTTGCTCTGGTACTCTTCGAGCCAGACCGGCTGTTTGTCTTCGCGCAGACGCCACGTCAGCGGATGCGTTTCAGGCGTCATGGTCACAGTTTTCATTTGTAACGCTCCAGCAGCTCAGGGATTGCCTCCGGCGTCAGATGGCTGTGAGTGTCCTCATCAATCATCATGTTCGGCCCCTTGTCGCAGTTACCGAGGCAGCAGGTCGGCAGCAGGGTGAAACGCCCGTCAAAGGTCGTCTGGCCTGGCTTGATGTTGAGCTTCTGCTCAAGCGCCGCCTGAATACCCTGATAACCGGTGATGTGACACACCACGCTGTCGCAGTAGCGAATGACGTGACGGCCCACTGGCTGGCGGAAGATCTGGCTGTAGAACGTAGCCACGCCTTCGACGTCGCTCGCCGGGATGCCCAGTACGTCGGCGATCGCATAGATCGCGCCATCCGGCACCCAGCCACGCTGTTTCTGAACGATCTTCAGCGCTTCAATGGACGCCGCACGCGGGTCTTCGTAGTGGTGCTTTTCGTGCTCGATAGCGTCACGCTCGGCCGCACTCAGCTCAAAAGCCTCGGTTTGTGGTTGTTGATTCTCGTGCATAATTAGCGGTCCACATCTGACATAACAAAATCAATACTACCCAGATAGACGATAAGGTCTGATACCAGGCTGCCGCGAATCGCCGCCGGGATCTGCTGCAGGTGCGCATAGCTCGGCGTACGGATACGGGTGCGGTAGCTCATGGTGCTGCCGTCGCTGGTCAGGTAGTAGCTGTTGATGCCCTTGGTCGCCTCAATCATCTGGAAGGATTCGTTGGCCGGCATAACCGGGCCCCAGGAAACCTGCAGGAAGTGAGTGATCAGGGTTTCGATATGCTGCAGCGTGCGCTCTTTCGGCGGCGGCGTCGTCAGCGGGTGATCCGCCTTGAACGGGCCTTCCGGCATGTTCTTGAGGCACTGCTCAAGAATGCGCAGGCTCTGGCGCAGCTCTTCGACTTTCAGCATCACGCGGGTGTAGCAGTCGGACACGCCGCCGCCAACCGGGATTTCGAAGTCGAAGTTTTCATATCCAGAGTATGGACGCGCCTTACGCACGTCGAAGTCGATCCCGGTAGCACGCAGGCCGGCACCGGTGGTGCCCCACTCCAGCGCTTCTTTCGCGGTATAAGCGGCGACGCCCTGAGAACGACCTTTCAGAATAGTGTTACGCAGCGCGGCTTTCTCGTAAGAATCCAGACGCTTCGGCATCCACTCGAGGAATTCACGCAGCAGACGATCCCAGCCACGCGGCAGATCGTGCGCCACGCCGCCGATGCGGAACCAGGCCGGGTGCATACGGAAACCGGTGATCGCTTCAACCAGATCGTAGATTTTCTGGCGATCGGTAAACGCGAAGAACACCGGCGTCATTGCGCCGACGTCCTGAATGAACGTGGAGATGTACAGCAGGTGGCTGTTAATACGGAACAGTTCGGAGAGCATGACGCGGATGACGTCCACGCGCTCGGGGACCTTGATACCCGCCAGTTTTTCAACGGCCAGCACGTAAGGCATTTCGTTCACGCAGCCGCCGAGGTACTCGATACGGTCGGTGTACGGAATGTAGCTGTGCCAGGACTGACGCTCGCCCATCTTCTCAGCACCACGGTGGTGGTAGCCGATGTCCGGGACGCAGTCGACAATCTCTTCACCGTCGAGCTGAAGGATAATGCGGAATGCACCGTGCGCGGACGGGTGGTTTGGGCCGAGATTGAGGAACATGAAGTCCTCGTTTTCGGTGCTGCGCTTCATGCCCCACTGTTCAGGCTTGAAGGTCAGCGCTTCCATCTCCAGATCCTGCTTGGCTTTGGTCAGCTCAAACGGATCGAATTCGGTGGCGCGCGCCGGGTAGTCCTTACGCAGCGGATGGCCTTCCCAGGTATCCGGCATCATGATGCGACGCAGGTTTGGGTGGCCCTCGATGTTGATACCGAACATCTCCCAGGTTTCACGCTCATACCAGTTGGCGTTCGGGAAGAGTTTGGTTACCGTCGGCACATTCAGATCGTTCTCAGACAGCGCCACCTTGAGCATGATGTCGCGGTTGCGGTCGATAGAAATCAGATGATAGAAAACGGAAAAATCCGCGGCGGGTAACCCGTCACGGTGTGTGCGCAGACGCTCGTCCATGCCGTGTAAGTCAAACAGCATGACGTAAGGTTTTGGCAATTTCTTGAGGAAATCGACCACTTCCAGTAACTGTTCACGCTTGACCCAAACAACAGGTACCCCGGTGCGGGTTGGCTGAACGGTAAAGGCATCCGGCCCAAAACGGTTGCGCAGTTCGCCAATCACCGGGTCATCGAGATGATCCCGGGTCTGCCAGGCGGCGGCGTCATGCGCGGTTAAATCGGTCATATTGTTCACCATTGCAAAAGGTCCGTGGTGACTGTCGGGCGTGGCTTCGCGCTATAGTTTTGATATGCGAAGACATTTCACTGCCGACAGGCGCAAAGTTAAATCTCGTCAGGCGTACGGAGATTCGTCACAGCAATACGTTCGCCGCGTTTACGCTCGCGTTCAGATTGCATATTGGCGCGGTATACGCCCTGATCGCCAACCACCCAGGAGAGCGGACGACGCTCTTTGCCGATGGACTCCTGCAGCAGCATCAGCGCCTGCATGTAGGCTTCCGGACGCGGCGGGCAGCCGGGAATGTAAACATCGACCGGGATAAACTTATCAACGCCCTGCACAACAGAATAAATGTCGTACATGCCGCCGGAGTTTGCACAGGCGCCCATAGAGATAACCCACTTTGGCTCCAGCATCTGATCGTACAGGCGCTGAATAACCGGGGCCATTTTGGTGAAACAGGTACCGGCCACCACCATCAGGTCAGCCTGACGTGGAGATGCACGCAGTACTTCTGCACCAAAACGCGCAACGTCATGCACCGCAGTGAATGACGTCACCATTTCAACGTAGCAGCAGGAAAGGCCGAAGTTGTAGGGCCAGATTGAGTTCTTGCGACCCCAGTTGACCATATCGTGCAGGGCGTTTTCGAGCTTGCCCATGTACACGCTTTTATTCACTTCCTGCTCAAGAGGGTCGGTTACGATCTCCTGTTTTTGCAGGGGGTAACGGTCGTTCTCACCGTTAGGATCTATGCGGGTGAGCGTATAATCCATCTTATTGCCTCGCTTTTACTGCGTATGACGATTAGTAGAACTGTCAGTTTCCGGATTGACCAGCGTGCGACGGGAACGCGCAGGCGTCCAGTCCAGCGCACCGATACGGACGAGGTAAACCAGGCCTGCCAGTAACACTAAAATGAAAATTGCGGCTTCCACAAAGCCGACCCAACCGCTTTCACGGATAGAGGTTGACCATGCGTAAAGGTAAAGGGCTTCCACGTCAAAGATGACGAAGAACATGGCGACCAGGTAGAACTTCGCCGAGAGACGTAAGCGAGCAGAGCCCACGGAGTCGATACCCGACTCAAATGGAGTGTTCTTGCTACGCGCGCGCGCGCGACCGCCGAGATACCAACCGCCAACCAGCATCAGACAGCAGAGGCCAATGGCAATGATGAGAAATATAGCGAATGCCCAGTGATGAGCGATGACTTCAGTGGATGTTGACATACGCATTGCTTAACCAAAATAAGTAGCGCCAAAACTCTGCTCTGGCTGGCAGATGAACGCCACATGATTCATGGGGAGGAATTAAAAAACCACAAAAAGAGTGCCACTAACGGGCTAAAACTGCTAAAAGATGTGGTTTTTTACTCCTTTCTATAACCTTTTGTCAACTTTAACAAAAGTTTCCTCACATTAGTTTACACCGAGCGCGTTTCATTAACATTAAATGCCCTTTAGCCTTTTCGGGATGAAATAGCCACCAGGATTTGCGCTGGGTGAATCGTGTCCGTCTGAGGTTTAAACACCAATTACCCTTCTATTTTGACAGGATTTGCCGTTGATTCCTCCCCCCAATGGGGAGTATTTTCTTGATCTGAGACACGCTTTTGTTAATCCACACAAAAAAACGGCAACAATACAGCCGTTTTTTTAACATTAGCAGGAACCTGCAAATTGGCCGCCCTAAGCATGCTAAAACAGCGCTACCATAAGCTAACGAACTGAAAAATAGAAATAAAAAAAATAAAAACCCAGCCGTCGATTATTCTTTATCCAAAAAAAAGGCCACTGAACGGAATTAATGCGTCAGCGGCCTTTTTTTGCACTTACAAATTGTTACCAGAAAGCGACAGCCTGGTTACTCTAAATCCCTTTCAGGAATAAGGGTATCGTCACCCCCTTCCGAGGTATACGCTCCGTACTGATACCAGGGGTTATTGTCGTTATCCAGTGACTGGAAAATCGCCCGTACCAGCTCGTTTGAACTCTGGCTGTTGCAGCTCAGCAGGTACTCGGTATCAGGCAGCTGCGGTAACCCGTCGCTTCTGCCCAACACGCGCAGTTCCGGGCTCATCATTTCGACCGGGCGCGCGGTGACGCCCAATCCAGCTTTGACTGCTGCACGCACGGCTGAGAGAGTTGAAGCGACATAGGCCAGCCGCCATGGAATGCGTGCGGCATTCAGCGTATCAATGATCATGTCGCGGAAAGGACTTGGGTCATCGAGCAGCACCAGCGGCACGGCTTCGCCGGGTGGCAGAATGTAGTCGGCGGCGCAATACCAGAGCGTTGGTGACGTGCGCAAAGAAATTGAATCAAACTGTGCCAGACGGTGCGTAGTCAGCACTAAATCGACTTCATTCGCCTGTAGCATAACGTCCATTTCAGCATGACGCTTCACACGAACATCCAGCGCCAGCTTGGGATAGACAGAGCTGATTCGGTTGAGCAGGAAAGGCAGGATAGTATCAGCCGATTCATCAGACGAACCGATAGTCAGCATGCCCTGCAACGAGCTAAACATAAGCGATGTGCACGCTTCGTCATTAAAGCGCAGAATTTTGCGGGCATAACCCAGCAGCTGGATGCCGTGTTCTGTGAGCAGTTTGTTTCTGCCATGACGGGCAAACAGTTCTTTACCGACCAGTTGCTCGAGACGTTGCATCTGCTGGCTGACGGCGGACTGAGTCCGGCACACGGCAGCGGCGGCTGCTGCAAAGGTGTTCAGATCGGCGACCGCAACAAACGTTCTCAGCAGATCGAGATCGAGATTCAATATCGGACGATTTGCGTTAATCATAATTCTTCACTTACAGGTTGCTTGTGCTGACCTGCCTGGTTGATGCTGTGCTCTAAGAAAATCAGGCAATTCCTTTTAAATTCTCTCCTCCGAGCCGGCAAGCCGGACGAATACCTGAAAGAGCGTTATTGCATTATAATTGCCTGCCTGCGTCTTAGTGAGCAGACCCCATAGCTATATTTTTGCTTACACCCGGATAACGAATTAATTATTTCTGGCACTTTTATGCGAGATTATTCAAAAAAAAGCGTTACTTTTACGCCGAGTCCTTTAAGAACACTCAACAAAGATGTCAAAAATTACAAACGCATCAGGAAAAACAAAAATACAAGCAATAACATAAAGTTATATTGTTTTAGCAAGCCAGGATATCGCCAATATGGTGATAATCACCGTTTGCTGACCGTGGTATCCTACCGCAAAAACATTATATTTATAAGTGTTATTAGGGTTAATCTTACATAAAATTTTAATTGAAAATCATCACTCAGGAATAAATTAACAATCCGCTGAGATAACTTTGCAATTAATGAAAAATGATTAATTGATTAAATATTCTTTCATTAACAAAACTTAACATTGTATTCACAGAGTAAAGTATTAGACCTCATCTTCTGCTTTGTAAATGCCTTAGCATCTGGGTTCAACACTTTGCAATTCGGCGAACGTCATCATGCAGGAGAGTTGGCGACAGTAGGAATTAAATCAGTTAAAAATTCAAAAGTTAAGCAAAATAACAACATTAACCACCACCTCTTTTTCATAACATGGTGATTTCTCCAGAAGAAGTGGTGGAATCTCAGGCAAACAAAACACACATCCGTAGCGTGCTGCACAAAATATTGTCCTGCCAACCCTTCAAAATAGCCCTGATGGGGAGTACCTTATTCGGTGCTGACTTCCACGGCAGGGAGTGGCGAAACTAGCGAAAAGGTTAAGATTCATGTCTCCCATCGAAAAATCCAGCAAATTAGATAATGTCTGTTACGACATCCGCGGCCCGGTACTTAAAGAAGCCAAACGTCTTGAAGAAGAAGGCAACAAGGTCCTTAAGCTGAACATTGGCAACCCGGCCCCTTTTGGCTTTGATGCCCCTGACGAAATCCTGGTCGATGTGATCCGCAACCTGCCAACCGCGCAGGGCTATTGCGATTCCAAAGGTCTTTATTCTGCACGTAAAGCCATTATGCAGCATTATCAGGCACGCGATATGCGCGACGTGACGGTGGAAGACATTTACATCGGCAACGGCGTGTCTGAACTGATCGTGCAGGCCATGCAGGCGCTACTCAACAGCGGCGATGAGATGCTGGTCCCCGCTCCGGATTACCCGCTATGGACGGCAGCGGTGTCGCTTTCCAGCGGCAAAGCGGTGCACTACCTGTGTGACGAATCCGCAGGCTGGTTCCCGGATCTGGACGACATTCGCAGTAAAATCACCCCACGCACCCGTGGGATCGTGATCATTAACCCGAACAACCCGACAGGTGCGGTGTACTCCAAAGAGCTGCTGCTGGAGATCGTGGAGATCGCCCGCCAGCATAACCTGATCATTTTTGCTGACGAGATCTACGACAAAATCCTCTATGACGAAGCACAGCATCACTCTATTGCCGCGCTCGCACCGGACCTGCTCACCGTCACCTTTAACGGCCTGTCCAAAACCTATCGCGTCGCAGGTTTCCGCCAGGGCTGGATGGTCCTTAACGGGCCGAAAAAACACGCTAAAGGTTATATCGAAGGGCTGGAAATGCTCGCCTCGATGCGTCTGTGCGCCAACGTTCCCGCACAGCATGCCATTCAGACCGCGCTGGGCGGCTATCAAAGCATCAGCGAATTTATCGTACCGGGCGGGCGTCTGTACGAGCAGCGCAACCGCGCCTGGGAGCTTATCAATGAGATCCCAGGCGTCAGCTGCGTGAAGCCTAACGGTGCGCTCTATATGTTCCCGAAAATTGACGCCAAACGCTTTAATATTCACGACGACCAGAAAATGGTGCTCGACTTCCTGCTGCAGGAAAAAGTGCTGCTGGTTCAGGGCTCGGCCTTCAACTGGCCCTGGCCGGACCACGTGCGAATTGTGACCCTTCCCCGCATGGACGATCTGGAAATGTCTATCAACCGCTTCGGTCGGTTCCTCTCCGGATACCGCCAACTATAAACACCCTGGCCGCCGGGTTTGCATCCGGCGGTCAACTCTGCGCACAATGGCTCATCTGTAGTCATGCATCAAGGATCCCCATGAGCCAGAGTCACTTCTTTGCCCATCTCTCCCGTCTGAAACTGATCAATCGCTGGCCGCTGATGCGCAACGTGCGCACCGAAAATGTTTCCGAGCACAGCCTGCAGGTCGCGATGGTGGCCCATGCGCTGGCGGCCATTAAAAACCGTAAGTTCAGCGGTAACGTTAATGCGGAGCGGATTGCGCTGCTGGCGCTGTATCACGACGCCTCCGAAGTGCTGACAGGCGACCTGCCCACGCCGGTGAAGTACTTCAATTCGCAGATTGCCCAGGAATACAAAGCAATCGAGAAAATCGCACAACAAAAGCTGGTGGATATGGTCCCGGATGAACTGCGTGACATTTTTGAACCGCTGATTGACGAGCGCCACGCAAGTGAAGAAGAAAAAGCCATCGTGAAGCAGGCCGATGCCCTTTGCGCCTACCTTAAGTGTCTGGAAGAGCTCTCCGCGGGCAACAACGAATTTCTTCTGGCAAAAACAAGACTGGAAAAAACGCTGGAAGCACGCCGCAGCGAAGAGATGGACTACTTCATGCAAATGTTTGTACCGAGCTTCCAGCTTTCTCTGGATGAGATAAGCCAGGATTCCCCGTTGTGATATCGTGCAGCCTGATGCCCTCTCCCCCGCCCCTCTCCCACGTGGAGAGGGGAGCAAACACTAAAAACCTTCCCTTACAGGAAGGTTTTGCAATTCACCTTGCCACCGGGGGGCAGTTAAAACGGAAACAACACCGGGATAAGAACCACGCACACCACCATCACCAGCAGCGTAAACGGTACGCCAATTTTCACGAAATCACTGAAGCTGTATTTCCCTGGCCCCAGCACCAGCGTATTGACCGGCGAGGAAACGGGCGTCATAAATGCCGCTGAAGCCGCCATCGCAACCATCATAGCGAACGGGTAAGGCGATACGTCCATTGACCTTGCCGCTGCCAGCGCAATCGGAGCCATCAGCACCGCTGTCGCAGTATTCGAAATAAACAGCCCGATCGTAGCGCACATCACAAACAGACAGATCAGCATGAGATACGGTCCTTGCCCCCCGCCGATTTCCATCAGCCCTTGCACAATCAAATCGACGCCGCCGGTCTTTTGCAGTGCCAGAGCAAACGGCATCATACCAACGATAAGGATAATGCTCGGCCAGTGGATCGCTTTGTAGGCGCTCTCGGCATTGATACAGCGAAACTTGCCCATCAGCAGGCAGGCAATGATTGCCGCGATCGGATTGGGTATTTCATCGGTAAGCATCAGGGCCACCATCAATACCAGACAGAACACCGCATGCGGCGCCTGGCTGTGCGCGGGAGAGGCATCATTCACCTCAATCGGCATGTTGTGAACCACAAAGTCCCGCCCGCTCTGCGACAGATGGGCAATCAGCTTCCAGTTCCCCACCACCAGCAGAATGTCGCCGGGCTCAATGGCGTCATCCACCACGGAACCCTCAACGGCTTTGCCCCCACGCTTGAGGCCCGCAACGTTCAGCCCGAAGCGGCTACGGAACTCCATTTCCCGCACCGTTTTGCCTACCAGTTCAGAATCCGGGATCAACGAAACTTCGGCCATGCCCACGTCCAGTGCCTGATCGGAGAAATACTCGCCGCGCAATACCATTGGCTCCAACAGCTGCTCGCTGCAAAACTGGCGCAAATCCACATCCGCGGCGGACATATCAATCAGCAGCACATCGCGGGCGTGGAATTCCGATACGCCGCTGACGTTCACGATCACCCGACGAAAGCGCCGCCAGCGCTCTACGCCGATTACGTTAGCCCCATAGCGTTCGCGCAGCTTCAAATCGTCCAGCCGTTGACCCACCAGCGGCGAGCCAGGGCGAATCGCCAGACGACGCGCGCGGCCATTCAGGCGGTACTCTTTGATCAAATCACGAAACGTGCGTCGTTTATCGTATTTAGGTTCGCCCTCATCGCCCGGCAGCATAAAACGCATCAGCAGCATGTAGACAATACCGAGCGCCAGCACGACCACGCCAATCGGCGTCACGCTGAAGAAGCTGAACCCCTCAAGCCCTTCGCGAATCAGTTCACTGTTGATAACCAGATTAGGCGGCGTGGCGACCAGCGTCATCATGCCGCTGATAAGCCCGGCGAAGCTCAGCGGCATCATCAGCCGCGACGGCGAGGTGTTCATTCGCATGCACACGCTCAGCACCACGGGAATAAAAATCGCCACCACGCCAGTGGAACTCATAAATGCCCCAAGGCCTGCAACGGTCAACATCAGGAAAATCAGCATCTTGATTTCGCTGTTGCCCGCCACTTTCACCAGCCACGCCCCCATACTGGTGGCAACGCCGGTACGCACCAGGCCGTCGCCGATGATAAACAGCGCGGCGATAAGAATGACGTTCGGATCGCTGAAGCCAGAAAATGCTTCGCTTAAGGTGAGCGTGCCGCTCAGGACAAACGCCACAATGACCAGCAGCGCAACGGCATCCATGCGCACTTTGCCGGTCGCAAATAAGAGCACAGCCACGCCCAGCAGCGCTAATACCCACATCAGTTCACTGTTCACAACATATCCTTGTCAGAAAAGAAAGTGCCCAAAGTGTGGCATAAAAAAGCCCCGACGATGCGGGGCTATATCATGCCGTTAGTTCTTCAGTCGAACATCGACGTTGCCATCCGGCTGGCGGATCACGCTCAGCGCCTCCAGCGTTGTCAGCACAAAATCTGCCTCCTCCAGCCGGGGCGCATCATGCGGCACATTCACCGCAATCACACGGCAGCCGGCAGCAAGACCAGACAACATTCCCGCCGCGGCATCTTCCACTACGGCACAGTCTGCAGGTGCAAGCCCCAACAGTTCCGCCCCAAGCAGATATGCATCCGGCTCGGGCTTACCGCGTTTCACCTGCTCCGCCGTGACAAAAATCTTCGCCGCGGGCAGCCCTGCCGCACGATGGCGGGCGTGTGCGACGGGAATGGAACCGGAAGTGACAATCGCCCATGGAATGCCGCTTTCATCAAGATGGGTGAGCAACGCCAGCGCGCCCGGCAGCGCGGTGATGCCATCGATATCTTCCGCTTCAATTTGCTCAAGCCAGGAGAATTCAGCCTGAATTTGCGCTTCGGTTTTGCCCGGAAGGAAATGACGCAGCGAAGCGATCGCCTGCTTACCGTGAATAAAATTCAGGACGTCTTCATGACTGAGGCCGTGTCTGTCGGCCCAGTGGCACCAGGAGCGCTCCACCACCGGCAGGGAGTCCACCAGCGTGCCGTCGAGATCGAATAAAAAGCCTTTGCACTGCACGGCGGCCTCCATCAGGCGTTAATGATCTGGTTAATTTCGTTGCTGCTCAGGTGGTACTGACGCGGGCACGCATGCCATACGCTCAGCATGCGCTGGTATTTTTCCCACATCGGCGTTTGGGCATTAAAGCCGTGTGTACCGGCGTCGAAGTGAGTGTAGCGACCTTCGGTATTCACCATAAAGCGCACGTAGCCGAGGTATCTGGCCTCCGTTGCGGCATCGAAGCCCAGGAAGGTGACGCGGCGCTCGTCGATGGTATTGGCGTCTTTCAGGTTGGTCCAGGAAACATGCAGGGCGTGATACATCTCCATAATATCGATAATCGCACGGCAGGTTTCTTCGGTGAGCTGGCCGAATTCGCGGTCCAGTTCGCGCATTTGCAGGCCGTAGCCGCGCTCGATGATGGTTTGCAGACGGCGATAACGTTCCGCGTTATCCGGATCCATCATGGTCATCATTTTGTACTGATTCGATAAAATCAGACGTTGAGCGTTGGTCATTTCCATTTTCGACTCCTGTGCGCTTAACGCGCATGAAAAAAAGAGGGCCTACAGTATGTATGCCCTCTTTTATATGCGTTTTTGATGGTTAATTACAAATCATCGAGGAAAGTTTTATCCAGTTGTTTGAAGGCGCGCTTAAGCGTGTCAGCTAACGCCTGGTAATCAGGCTTGCCTTCAACCGGGGCCAGCGCCTGACCCGACTCCTGCAATTTACCACGCACTTCATAGAACCAGTTCAGAATCCCCGGCGGAAGCGGCGTAGCTGAACGCTTACCGAGCCACCATAATCCCTGCATCGGCAGGCTGAGAGCAAACAGCGCGGTGGCGACGGCCGGCCCAAGCTGACCACCAAGGGCAATTTGCCAGCAGAGAGTAAAAATGGCCACGGGCGGCATAAAGCGGATGGCGTGGCGGGTGGCGCGTATGACGCGGTTTTCTACAAACACTGGAGCAAGGCGTTTTTCCATTGGCCACGTCTTTGCGTAGTGCTGCCCACGGCGGAATGAACTAAAAAAGCTGACCGGGCGGTTCTCGGGTGTCGACATGGCGTTACCTCAACTTCACAGATAAAAAATCAAAATTTCGTGCAAAACAACAACTATGCATGACAACGTTCAAATCATTTTGGCAATAAAGGCGACAATCAGGTATCCTGTGCGGCCTGAGATGGGCGTAGACCCAGTCTCGCGGTTCGTCAAATTATTGCACATTCTGTCATTGGTGGAAAATTGTGCAAAACTGAATGCTGAATCACCCAATTTTCTTTCATCATGCCCGCTAAAAGTATCAGGCATGATGTTAATCATAAATGTCAGCGTCATCCTGCGCTACGCTCTTTGGCTCACTGACGTTTTTTTAGCCACATAAGATTAATAGGTACTTCCATGTCGAGTAAGTTAGTACTGGTTCTGAACTGCGGTAGCTCCTCCCTGAAATTCGCAATCATTGATGCGATTAACGGTGAAGAATACCTTTCTGGTTTGGCCGAATGTTTCCATCTCCCAGAAGCGCGTATCAAGTGGAAAATGGATGGCGGCAAACAAGAAGCGGCTTTAGGTGCAGGCGCCGCTCACAGTGAAGCGCTTAACTTTATCGTTAACACTATTCTGGCACAAAAACCAGAACTGTCTGCTCAGTTGGCTGCTATCGGTCACCGTGTTGTCCACGGCGGCGAGAAGTACACTGGCTCTGTGGTTATCGATGATTCCGTTATTCAGGGCATCAAAGACGCAGCCTCTTTTGCACCGCTGCACAACCCGGCACACCTGATCGGCATCGCGGAAGCGCTGAAATCCTTCCCGAATCTGAAAGACAAAAACGTGGCCGTCTTCGACACCGCGTTCCATCAGACCATGCCGGAAGAATCTTACCTGTATGCCCTGCCGTACAGCCTGTACAAAGAGCACGGCGTTCGTCGCTATGGCGCACACGGCACCAGCCACTTCTTCGTGACTCAGGAAGCCGCTAAGGTCCTGAACAAGCCAGTTAACGAACTGAACATCATCACCTGCCACCTCGGCAATGGTGGTTCCGTTTCTGCTATCCGCAACGGCGAATGTGTTGATACCTCCATGGGTCTGACCCCACTGGAAGGCCTGGTGATGGGTACCCGTTCCGGTGACATCGACCCGGCTATCATCTTCCACCTGCACGACACCCTGGGCATGAGCGTTGACGCTATCAACAAAATGCTGACCAAAGAGTCCGGCCTGCTGGGTCTGACCGAAGTCACCAGCGACTGCCGTTATGTTGAAGACAACTATGAAACCAAAGCTGACGCTAAACGTGCAATGGACGTTTACTGCCACCGTCTGGCGAAATACATCGGTTCCTACACCGCGCTGATGGACGGTCGTCTGGACGCCGTCGTATTCACCGGTGGTATCGGTGAAAACGCCGCGATGGTCCGAGAACTCTCCCTGGGCAAACTGGGCGTTCTGGGCTTCGAAGTTGATCACGAGCGTAACCTGGCTGCCCGTTTCGGCAAGTCTGGCTTCATCAACAAAGAAGGCACCCGCCCTGCCGTGGTCATCCCGACCAACGAAGAGTTGGTTATCGCACAAGACGCAGCTCGTCTGACTGCCTGATTCCACACCGCCAGCCTAGCTGGCGGTGCTGTTTTGTATCCCGCCCTGAGCGGCGGTAACGAAAGAGGATAAACCGTGTCCCGTACAATTATGCTGATCCCTACCGGAACCAGCGTTGGCCTGACCAGCGTCAGCCTTGGCGTTATCCGTGCTATGGAACGCAAAGGCGTTCGTCTGAGCGTCTTTAAGCCAATCGCTCAGCCGCGTGCCGGTGGCGATGCGCCAGACCAGACCACCACTATCGTGCGTGCCAACTCCAATCTGCCAGCGGCTGAACCGCTGAAGATGAGCCACGTTGAATCTCTGCTCTCCAGCAACCAGAAAGACGTGCTGATGGAAGAGATCATCGCCAACTATCACGCTAACGCGAAGGACGCAGAAGTGGTGCTGGTTGAAGGCCTGGTTCCGACCCGCAAACACCAGTTCGCCCAGTCCCTGAACTACGAAATTGCCAAGACGCTGAACGCAGAAATCGTGTTCGTGATGTCTCAGGGCACCGACACTCAGGAAGAGCTGAAAGAGCGTATTGAGCTGACCCGCAGCAGCTTCGGTGGCGTGAAAAACACCAACATCACCGGCGTTATCGTTAACAAACTGAACGCCCCGGTGGATGAGCAAGGCCGTACCCGCCCTGACCTGTCTGAAATTTTCGATGACTCTTCCAAAGCAAAAGTCGTGAAAATCAATGCGGCAGATCTGGCCGCCGCCAGCCCGCTGCCAATTCTGGGTGCAGTACCGTGGAGCTTCGATCTGATTGCCACCCGTGCAATCGATATGGCTCGCCACCTGAATGCCACCATCGTTAATGAAGGCGACATCAACACCCGTCGCGTGAAGTCTGTGACCTTCTGTGCGCGCAGCATTCCGCACATGCTGGAACACTTCCGTGCAGGTTCCCTGCTGGTAACCTCCGCAGATCGTCCGGACGTGCTGGTTGCAGCCTGCCTGGCCGCGATGAACGGCGTTGAAATCGGCGCCATCCTGCTGACCGGCGCTTACGAAATGGACGCGCGCGTCAGCAAGCTGTGCGAACGTGCATTTGCAACTGGCCTGCCGGTCTTCATGGTGAACACCAACACCTGGCAGACCTCTCTGAGCCTGCAGAGCTTCAACCTTGAAGTTCCGGCAGATGACCATGCTCGTATCGAGAAAGTTCAGGAATACGTGGCAAGCCACATCGACGCAAACTGGGTTGAATCCCTGACCGCGACCTCCGAGCGCAGCCGTCGTCTCTCTCCGCCAGCGTTCCGCTACCAGCTGACCGAGCTGGCGCGTAAAGCAGGCAAACGCGTTGTTCTGCCGGAAGGTGACGAACCACGTACTGTGAAAGCTGCGGCAATCTGTGCAGAGCGCGGCATCGCGACCTGTGTGCTGCTCGGCAACCCTGATGCAATCAACCGCGTTGCGGCTGACCAGGGCGTTGAACTGGGTGCAGGCATTGAAATCGTCGATCCGGAAGTGGTTCGTGAAAGCTACGTGGCACGCCTGGTCGAGCTGCGTAAGAGCAAAGGCATGACCGAAGCCGTTGCCCGCGAACAGCTGGAAGACAACGTGGTTCTCGGTACCCTGATGCTGGAACAGAACGAAGTCGACGGCCTGGTTTCCGGTGCTGTTCACACCACCGCCAACACCATCCGTCCACCGCTGCAGCTGATTAAAACGGCGCCGGGCAGCTCTCTGGTTTCTTCCGTGTTCTTCATGCTGCTGCCTGAACAGGTTTACGTTTACGGCGACTGCGCGATCAACCCGGATCCAACCGCTGAACAGCTGGCTGAAATCGCTATCCAGTCTGCGGACTCGGCAACTGCCTTCGGTATCGAGCCACGCGTGGCGATGCTCTCCTACTCCACCGGTACCTCTGGTGCAGGTAGCGACGTAGAAAAAGTGCGTGAAGCGACTCGTCTGGCGCAGGAAAAGCGTCCTGACCTGATGATCGATGGCCCGCTGCAGTACGATGCCGCAGTAATGGCGGACGTTGCGAAATCCAAAGCGCCGAACTCCCCTGTTGCAGGTCGTGCAACCGTGTTCATCTTCCCGGATCTGAACACCGGTAACACCACCTACAAAGCGGTACAGCGTTCTGCCGACCTGATCTCCATCGGGCCGATGCTGCAGGGTATGCGTAAGCCCGTCAACGACCTCTCTCGTGGCGCACTGGTTGACGATATCGTCTACACTATCGCACTGACTGCGATTCAGTCCTCTCAGCAGGACTGATGACTTGCCGGATGGCACTTCGTTTATCCGGCCTACAGGACCCCAGGCCCGGTGAGCGTTAGCACCACCGGGCAACAAAAAGGCGACTCTCAGAGGGTCGCCTTTTTTATTACCAGAAGCAGATCACAGCAGCTCTTTTGCCGCCTTCACTATCTCATCTGCCGTCAGACCATACTCCTGCTGCAGGAAATCCTGGGTGCCCACCTGACCGTAGCGCTCCTTCACGCCGACGCGACGCATCGGTACCGGGCAGGTTTCGACCAGTACTTCCGCTACCGCGGAGCCCAGCCCGTTGTGAATACTGTGGTTTTCACAGGTCACGATGCGCCCGGTTTTCTCGGCATAGTTTTTCACCAGCATTTTATCGATTGGCTTGAGGGTGAACATGTCGATCACCACCGCGCTGACGCCTTCCCGCTCCAGGCGACGCGCAGCTTCCAGCGCCTCTGCAACCATAATGCCATTGGCGATGAGCGTGATATCCGTTCCTTCACGCAGCACGTTGCCTTTACCGATAGTGAAGGTCGAACCTTCCTGATAAACCGACGGCGCCTGCTTGCGGATGGTTCGAACCCAATAAAAGCCCTCGAGGTCGATCAGTTGATTGAGGATATCCTTAAACATGGTGGCATCAGTCACTTCCAGCACCACCGAATTCGCCAGCCCTCGCACGATTCCCATATCTTCAAACGACATGTGCGTCCCGCCGTTGTGGCAGGCCGTCACGCCAGCATCTGAAGCAATCACCTTCACGTTATTGCGCTGGTAATCGAGCGACATAAACAACTGGTCGAAACAGCGACGGCTGGCAAATGCAGTGAAGGTGTGCACAAACGGTTTTCGCCCGGTCAGCGATAGCCCCGCCGCGGTACCAATCACGTTGGCCTCCATTATTCCGCAGTTAATGACCTGCTGCGGGTATTTTTTGTGCACGCCGTCCATCGCCATCGAACTCATCAGGTCGGCCTCGAGCGCGATAATCTCACTGCCCGCCTCAATCTGTTCGGTGACAAAACCTGCGTAGACTTTACGCATTTCAATCGCGTCTTTTGCGCCTTCAGGTGCAACCTTAATCATGCGCGGCCTCCAGTTGAGCAATCGTTTCAGTGAGCGCCTGTTTCATCTCATCCGTCAGGCGCAGGTGGTGGGAATTACCCAGATTTTCCAGATACGGCACGCCCTGCCCCTTAATGCTGTCGAGGATCACAAGCCTCGGCCGGGCATCCGCTGCCGGTACGGGTTTAACCGCCTCAAGAAGCCCAGGGATGTCATCGCCCTTCACCGTCACCACATCAAAGCCAAAAGCGGTGAATTTCTCGTGCAGATCGAAGGCACAGATAATTTCGTCAAGCTCGCCGTCAAGCTGCTGCTTGTTCCAGTCAACGAACACCGTCAGGTTGTTGAGCCTGTGATGGGCGATAAACTGAAACGCTTCCCAGCACTGCCCCTCGTTCAGCTCACCATCACCGACGATGCAGAATACGCGGTTGCTGCGTCCGGCAAGCTTATGTGAAAGCGCCATACCGCCCGCGATGGAAATCCCCTGGCCCAGCGATCCGGTCGTCGCATCCACGCCGCGCGTTTTGAGCCTGTCCGGATGGCTTGGCAGCTTCGTACCGTTTTGGTTCAGCGTGCTCAGCTCCTCCTGCGGGAAGTAGCCTTTGATCGCCAGCGTGCTGTACAACGCCGGGCCCGCATGGCCTTTTGATAGCACGAAGTAATCGCGCCCTTTCCAGTCCGGATCGCCCGGATCGATGCGCATCACATCGCCGTACAGCACCGCCAGCGTTTCCACCACCGACATGCTGCCGCCATAGTGACCAAAACCTAAATCCGTCAGCGATTTCAGGGTGGCAACGCGAATATCGCGCGCCAGTTGGGTAACCTCTGCAACCGTATTCATTATTTGGCTCCTGTGTTTTGTGGTGAATCGTTCCCGGCCACTTTGTTCTTAGCCAGGTAGTTGAACAGCACCAGCAGCGCGAAAATCACGACCACCAGGCCAGTGATCGCCATCGGCGACAGATAACGAGCGAGATTACCGAGCACAATTCCGACGGCACCAAAATCGGCATCTGAGAAGGTCGTGTTGGCAAAGCCCAGCGCGCCCAGTACCGGCAGCAGTAAAACAGGCAGGAAGGTGATCAACAGACCGTTGGCAAAAGCGCCAATCATCGCGCCACGACGGCCGCCGGTGGCATTACCGAAGACGCCAGCCGTCGCGCCGGTGAAGAAGTGAGGGACGACGCCCGGCAGGATAAGCACCCATTTGAACTGTCCGCAGAGGAAAAGGCCGACCAGGCCACCGAGGAAGCTGAACAGGAAACCAATCAGCACCGCGTTCGGAGCGTAGGGATAGACAACCGGGCAATCCAGCGCCGGACGCGCGTTAGGCACCAGTTTCTCGGAGAAGCCGGTAAAGGCCGGCACAATTTCAGCCAGAATCAGGCGCACGCCCTGCAGAATGATAAATACGCCCGCCGCAAAGGTGATCGCCATGATGATGGCGTAGACGAGATAGTTCTGACCGCTACTGAAGGTGGCTTCGACATACTCGCGCCCTGCGAAAACCGCCATAATCAGGTAGATGATCATCATGGTCAGCGAAATGGAGATGGAGCTGTCTCGCAGGAAGCTCAGGTTTTTCGGCAGGTACATCTCCTCAGTTGAGCGCGAACCTTTACCTACTTTGCTGCCAATCCAGCCAGACAGCACGTAGCCAAGCGTACCGAAGTGCCCAAACGCAATATCATCATTGCCGGTAATACGCTTCATGTAGCGCTGCGCAATGGCCGGGAAAAACGCCATGATGAGCCCGAGTATCAGCGATCCGGTGAACACCAGGCCTATACCTTCGAAGCCCGCCACCGTCAGGATCACGCCAATCATACAGGCCATGTAGAAGGTATGATGGCCGGTCAGGAAAATGTATTTCAGGCGGGTAAAGCGTGCAACAACGATGTTCGCCACCATACCAAAGGCCATGATTAACGCCGTGGCTGCACCATATTTTTCCAGCGCGATAGAGACGATGGCTTCGTTATTCGGGATAATCCCCTGAATGCTGAAAGCGTGTTCAAACATGCCACCCAGCGGGTTCAGCGAGCCAACTAATACGCCCGCACCACCGCCCAGCACAATAAAGCCGAGAATCGTTTTTACCGTGCCTTTAACCACATCAGAAAATGATTTTTTCTGCGCAACCAGACCAATCAGCGCAATTAACCCTACCAGCACTGAAGGTACTTTTAAAATATCGACCACAAAATTAAGCGTTTCGAGGATAAACATAATGGCCCCTCACTCAATGCGGATGGATGATTAACGGCTGGCAAAATAAGCGCTGAGCTTATTTTCCAGTTCATTGATATCAATAATATTGCTGATGACCACCAGCTGATGGTCTGGCACGCTGGCGCTTTCGGCAATGTCCTTTGCCATAACAAAGAGATCGGCCGCACCGGGCGTGGCGGATGAAAGGTCAGAATGTTCTACCTCAGCCTCAATATTGAGTTTTTTAAGCACCTTTTTAATATTCATTTCGACCATAAAACTGCTGCCCAGGCCGGAGCCGCAAATCGCCATAATTTTCATTATTGTTACCTTATTTAATGTAGAGTCAGCCCGCACTTTACCCGCAGATAAAATGTCAGAAGTCAGGGATAATAAAAAACAATCAGAAGCGTGAAATTATATTTTTAATCTCCTCAAAGGTTTTCGCCTGGTGCAGCAACAGCATATCTTCATCGCTGGAAAAGAGCTCCGCGAGAGATGAAATCATTTCAATGTGACTGTGTTTATCCGGTGCCGCGAGCATAATAATCAGGTCAACCGGATCGTGTTCTTCTGAGCCAAAATTAACGCCGTGTTGCAGCTTCAGAAGCGAAAGACCTAACCCTTTTGCCCCCTCTTCCGGGCGAGCATGTGGCATCGCGAGGCCAGGAGCCAGTACGTAATAGGGCCCCAGCTTATGGTGCTGTTCGATAATGGCCGTAATGTATTCCGGCACGATCGTTTGCGCATCCAGCAGCGGCTGAGCACAGATTTCCAGCGCCTGCGGCCAGCTTTCTACGCTTTCCTGTAAACGCACCGTCCCTTCGTGGATCCATTGACTCAGCATGATCAACTCCTGCAGTGGTAAGGTGGACAAACTTTATGCAAGGCCTTAAGGGCTGACTGTGATGACAGTCACAAAGATAGCGCTACCAAAAAAGGCTGTATCAAATTTGTGATAGCGCTATCAAAATGTGAACAAGCTGTAATAACTCAGCAAAAAGAGGGATTTCAGGCGTATACTGCATGCACTTTCAAAACGAGATTTCAATCAGGAAGAAGCATGTCTCTGACCCGAAAACGCCGCGGCACCGGAAAAGTCACGCTGGCAGATGTGGCACAGCTGGCTGGCGTGGGAACAATGACCGTTTCCCGTGCTTTGCGCACGCCGGAGCAGGTTTCCGATAAGCTGCGGGAAAAGATTGAAGCCGCGGTGCAGACACTGGGATATATGCCAAACCTGGCGGCCAGCGCGCTGGCCTCGGCATCCTCATGGACCATCGGCATGGTGGTGCCAAGCCTGGCCGAATCCGGTTGCTCGGAGATGTTCGCCGGGTTACAACAGGTGCTTCAGCCTGCGGGCTATCAAATCATGCTGGCGGAATCCCGTCACCATCTCGATCAGGAAGAAAAACTGCTGGAGACGTTACTCGCCTCAAACATAGCCGCAGCCATTCTGCTCAGCGTCGAACACAGCGATACCTCCCGCCAGTGGCTGGAGAACAGCTCGATTCCCGTGATGGAAATTGGCGCAAAGCGCGCCGACCCACTCGATATGAATATCGGTATTGATAACGTCGCAGCGATGTTCGAGCTGACGCAAATGCTGATTCAGCGCGGATATCAGAATATTGGTTTGCTGTGCGCCAACCAGGAGCAGTGGATCTTTCAGCAGCACCTGCAGGGCTGGTATAAAGCGATGCTGCGCCATCATATGTCCCCTACGCGAGTCATTAATGCCGCACAGCCCCCCACCTTCTCCACCGGGGCCTCACAGCTGCCGGAGTTTCTGCTGGCCTGGCCGGAGCTGGATGCGCTGGTCTGCGTTTCGGATGAATTAGCCTGTGGTGCGCTGTACGAGTGCCAGCGTCGACGTATCAAGGTGCCGGACGAGCTGGCGATTGTGGGTTTCGGCGACAGCGACGTCAGCCGCGTGTGTCAGCCGCCGCTGACCACCATTTCGGTACCGCACCGACAGATTGGGATTGAAGCAGGACGCGCGCTGTTGGCGCGTCTGAACGATCAAGAGTGGGAGGAAAAAAGCGCCATCGCCGCACGCTTATGCCTGCGGGACAGCTGTTGAATATTACTCGATTTCTTCTTCTTTTTGCGCTTCGTTGTTGGCATTGCGGCTCATCCACAGCGCCAGCGCCTTCAGGGAATCCGGTGTGAATTCATCACAGCGCGCGGTGATCTCTTCCGGTGTCAGCCAGCATACTTCACTCACTTCTTCTTCCTGCAACGCAAACGGGCCGTGCGAGACGCAGCTAAAAAGGCTGCCCCAGACGCGGCAATGCTTATCTTCGAAGTAAAACTGACCGTGGTCGGCAAACGGGACACCGGCAATACCCAGCTCTTCATCCGCTTCACGGCGCGCAGAATCCAGTAATTCTTCATCTGACTGCACCACGCCGCCCGCTGTGGCATCCAGCATTCCCGGCATGAAATCTTTGGTTTCAGTACGGCGCTGCACCAGAATCTTTCCCATACCGTCATGAACCACAATGTAGGTAGCGCGATGACGCAGGCACTGCGCACGCATTTGCTCACGGCTGGCCTGGGCAATGACCTCATTGTCCTCGTTAACGATATCCACCCATTCTGTGCTTGCCAAATTCTGCTCCACCATCAGGAAACCTTCTCTTTAAAAGCGCTCTCGCGGCGCGTTTACGGTTGTCGGGTAAATTACGGATTAATTGCGACCTCTGCAATAACGCGTTGATCATTGAGTGCTAAAACACGCAGTTTATTGCTCTCCATCATGCCATAGCTGGCGCTGTAGCCGCCTTTTGGGATACTCACGGAGCCAGGATTAAAGTGGAAGATTTCCCCTTTACGAACGGCGACCGGAATATGAGTATGGCCGTAAACCAGCACATCGCCAGCGGACAGGGCTGGCACGTTGTCCGGGCCAAACAGATGACCGTGCGTCAAAAACAAGCGTTGACTGGACGTTAGCACCTGCTGCCACGGCGCGGTAAGGGGAAAGTGCAGCAGCATCTGATCCACTTCACTGTCGCAGTTGCCCCGCACGGCAATAATCCTGTCGGCAACGCTGTTCAGGCACGTTGCGACATCGGCGGGAGCATACCCTTCTGGCAAAGCATTGCGCGGGCCGTGATTAAGCACATCTCCCAGGATAACCAGATAGCGCGCCCCACTTTGAGCAAACAGAGAGAGTACGCGTTCAGCGGCGGGCAAGGAGCCGTGAATGTCTGACGCAAACATCAGTTTCATCAATTATTCCTCCACGAAAAACCGCACTATATTAACGGATTATCCTGCCCGGTTCAGCCTGCGTGTTTAGCTGACAGCGCGACGAATCGCTGGACTGATGCGCGCTGCCACTGGAATGCCGCGTAATCGGCAAGCGCTTCCGGGACGTCGTCACCGTTGAGGACGAGCCGGTTCAGCATCAGCGCCAGATCGGTATCAGCAATCGACCATTCACCAAACAGATTGGGTTTACCGTGTGACAACAGCGCGCCTGCTGTATCGAACAGCTTTGCGGCGGCGGCCTGGCCGTTTGCCGTCAGCACAGGCTTTTTCACACCGCCAAAAATGACGTCGGTGGAACGCTCTTCACGGATTGGCATCAAGTCACTGCGCAGCCACGCCTGAATTTGCCGGGCACGGGCACGCTTTTCAATATCGTGAGGATAGAGCCGTTCCCACTGCGGCGGCGCGAAACGCTCGTCCAGGAATTCAGTAATGGCCGAGGACTCGGACAGCTCAAAGGCATCCACTTCCAGCAGCGGCACGCGACGGGTTAAGCCGTATCCTTTCCAGCCCGCCTGTAAGTGTTCACCTTTGTTCAAATCAACCGTTTTCAGGCTAAACGTCAGTCCTTTTTCCTGTAAAGCAACATACACGGACATCACATACGGCGAGTAAAAATGGGCATCGGACCACAGCGTAATCACAGGACGAGTCATAGCTTCCTCAACGGCTTGCGGGGAGAAACATCAACATATCGCGTCTTTGTGAAGCTGTCACTTGATGAAAACTCACACAATTGTCTTAAGCACCTATACTCCTGTTGTCATGAAAATAACCCAAATCCGGGAGTTAAAATGATTGACCTCTATTACGCCCCTACGCCAAACGGCCACAAAATTACGCTTTTTTTGGAGGAAGCCCAGCTCGCGTACCGCATCATTCGCGTAGATATCAGCAAAGGCGACCAGTTTCGCCCGGAGTTTCTTTCGCTTTCCCCAAACAATAAAATTCCTGCCATTGTCGACCATGTTCCCGCCGACGGCGGCGCACCGCTGAGCCTGTTTGAATCAGGTGAAATCCTGCTCTACCTGGCGGAAAAATCGGGAAAACTATTAAGCGGTGAGCTGCGGGAAAGACATAAAACGCTGCAGTGGCTTTTCTGGCAGGTAGGCGGTCTGGGGCCAATGCTTGGACAAAACCATCATTTTAACCATTTCGCTCCGCAGCCTGTCCCCTACGCCATTGAACGCTATCAGGTTGAAACCCAGCGTCTTTATAACGTGCTGAACAAACGTCTGGAAACCTGCCCCTGGCTTGGCGGTGAGCATTACAGCATTGCTGATATCGCCTGCTGGCCGTGGATCAATGCCCATCAGCGCCAGCGCATCGATCTGCAAAACTTCCCGGCCGTGAACAACTGGGTTGAGCGCATTCGCCAGCGCCCGGCAACCGAACGGGCTATGCAGAAGGTCCACGCGTAATAAAGGGAGTTTGTGTATCATGGCCGGGATAACAACAAGGAGGAAGCCTGCAATGTCTCAGCCAGACGCCATTATTCGTATCAAGAACCTGCGCCTGCGTACCTTTATCGGCATCAAAGAAGAAGAAATCGCTAATCGCCAGGATATCGTCATTAATGTGACCATCCACTACCCGGCGGAAAACGCGAGGGAAAGTGAAGACATCAACGATGCGCTGAATTACCGCACGATTACCAAACGCATCATCGGGCATGTGGAAAACAACCGATTCTCTTTGCTGGAAAAATTAACTCAGGATGTGCTCAACATCGCATGCGAACATCACTGGGTCACTTATGCTGAAGTAGAAATCGATAAACTTCACGCGCTGCGGTATGCCGACTCCGTCTCCATGACCATGAGCTGGCGGCGTTAAGTACAACCCGGAGGGGGTATGAAGATCCTGATTACCGGTGGCACCGGCCTGATAGGCCGTCATTTGATTCCACGCCTGCTGGAATCAGGACACAACGTTATTGTCGTTACCCGCAGCCCTGACAAAGCACGTCAGCAGCTGGATGCGCGCGTTGAGTTCTGGAAAGGACTCAACGCGCGCAGCACGCTTGACGGCATTGATGCCGTCATTAATCTCGCCGGAGAGCCCATTGCCGATAAGCGCTGGACCGAAGAACAAAAACAGCGCCTGTGCAACAGCCGCTGGCAAATCACCCAAAAACTGGTGGATCTGTTTGCCGCAAGCGATCAGCCGCCGCGCGTACTGATTTCAGGTTCAGCTGCCGGTTATTATGGCGATCTTGGCGAAGTTGTCGTCACGGAAGAAGAGCCACCTCATAACGAATTTACCCACAAGCTATGCGCTCGCTGGGAGCAAATCGCCTGCGGCGCACAGAGTGACACAACCCGCGTTTGTCTTTTGCGTACCGGCGTGGTCTTAGCGCCAAAAGGCGGCATCCTCGGCAAAATGGTGCCTCCCTTCAAGCTTGGCCTGGGCGGCCCGATGGGTAACGGTCGGCAATATCTGGCATGGATCCACATCGACGATATGGTAAACGGGATCCTGTGGCTGCTGAATAATGATTTGCGCGGCCCGTTCAATCTGGTTTCCCCTTATCCGGTGCGTAATGAGCAGTTCGCCCACGCGCTCGGGCACGCCCTGCATCGCCCTGCCGTTCTGCGCGCTCCGGCCATGGCGGTAAAACTGCTAATGGGCGAATCTTCCGTATTGGTGTTAGGCGGCCAACGCGCGCTGCCGAAACGACTGGAGGATTCAGGCTTTGCCTTTCGCTGGTACGATCTTGAGGAAGCGCTGGCAGACGTGCTTGCCTGAAGGTAACCCCATCACGCTCTGACGGTACATTCCAGTGCAACGTTTGCAATAGCGCTGGAATGCTGGCCGCAATTCGTTAATTTCCCTACCCATTTTCGCTTTACGCCGATCTTATTTCCCCTGACTACGCGTACTCTCTCCGTTTGCGCAGCGATGTTTTTTTGCGCAACAAGAATGTTGACATGCGTCAACTCACTATGCATACTGCACAGGAAAGAATGATGAAGGAACATCCTGATAAACACATTCGCGCAGCAATTCGCTATGCCGAGTCTCAGGGCTGGATTTTTACTTCAGGTGGTAACAGTTCACACTGCTATGGACGCCTGAAGTGCGGCATACCCGAACATCGCCAGCACATGATGAGTATCTGGTCTACGCCCGGCAGTCCGCAACATCATGCCAGGCAAATAATCAGAAAGATCGAAAGCTGTTTGCCACTTGCCATCGAACCTGAAACCTAAAAAGCCAGAAAAACTCCAGGGAGCCACTTATGCCGCTGTTCAATTTTACTCTGACGCTTTCAGGCGTCACCGCCGACACACAAGGGCTTGAAGACGCCCTGTTTACCGCAGGCTGCGACGATGCGCTGATCTGTTTCTACGGCACCTCGGTCTACCTCGATTTCGATCGGCAAAGCGAAAGCCTGGCTCAGGCCGTGCTCTCCGCCGTCAATAACATTGAATCCGCCGGGCTGGGCGCCCGCGTGGAGTCGGTCGATTCAACCCTCGTCGGGCTCAGCGACATCGCTGAGCTGACAGGCCTCACCCGACAGGCTATCGCTCTGCTTAAAGATGGCACCAGGGGCTCACGCCAGTTTCCTGGCCCGGTGCAGCGCGTTAAAGGCAACTCTCCTCTCTGGCACTGGCGCACCGTTGTTGACTGGCTGGCAAGCGAAGGTCGTATACCAGCGGAATCCCCGCTGATTGCCAATGCACACATTCTGGACAGCCTGAACCTTGCGTTACAGCTCCGCTCTTCGCTCGAAAAAAACAGGGTGCTGCACTATCTGCAACAGCTTGAACAGCAAAATACCGCCGTTATTACTCAATGATTCAGGAACCAAAATGCCCGAGCTCATCACATCACGACTGACGCTTTCTCCGCTGCGTGAAGCAGACTGGCCCTGTTTCCTGACGCTACGTCGCGATCCGCAAGTGACGCGCTTTATGGGGGCGCTGCTTTCTGAGGAAGCTATCAGGCTGAAATTCAACTCACGCTTGGGTGGAAACATTTTTATTATTCGAGACAGACAGGGTGAAGCCGTAGGAGACGTTGGATTACAAATCAGCTCAGCGAATCCACAGGAAGCGGATATTGGCTACGCGCTATTGCCGCAGGCACAAGGGCAAGGTTATGCGCAAGAGGCCGTGAACGCAGTCTGTGAGTATGGTTTTTGCACACTTGGGCTTTCCGCCATTAACGCCTGGGTGCTGGCAGAAAATAGCGGCTCGGTGAGGCTGCTGGAAAAGCTGAGTTTTGTGCGCGAGCAGGTTCTGGAAAAGGCTGTTGAGATAAACGGCGTATTTTACGACGACTGGGTCTATCGGCGGGTAAAATAAGGCCCCTCGCCATGCAGACGAGGGGAGAGTTTTACTTCAGAGAACCTTTAAGAAACTGCTGTAAACGGGTGCTTTTCGGATTACCGAATACCTCATCAGGATGCCCTTCTTCTTCGATCCGCCCCTGATGCAGGAAAATCACGTGGGAAGAGACATCGCGGGCAAAGCCCATCTCATGCGTCACCACCACCATGGTTTTCCCCTCTTCCGCCAGCTTCTGCATGATGCGCAGCACTTCCCCCACCAGCTCAGGATCGAGCGCGGAGGTGGGTTCATCAAACAGCAGCACTTCAGGCTCCATGGCTAACGCTCGCGCGATGGAGACACGCTGCTGCTGGCCGCCCGAAAGATGCACCGGATATTTAATCTGCTGGCGCTCATCGATGCCCACTTTTGCCAGGTATTTGACCGCGCGGTCACGCGCTTCCTGCTTGCTGAGGCCGAGCACCTGAATCGGCGCTTCCATAACGTTTTCCAGCACCGTCATGTGGCTCCACAGGTTGAAGTGCTGAAACACCATCGTTAAGCGGGTACGCAGCAGGCGCAGCTGGTTTTTATCCGCCACTTTCAGCTGGCCGTCCTTGTCGCGCACCAGACCAATCGTCTGCCCGCTGACCACAATATTGCCTTCGCTCGGTTTTTCGAGAAAGTTGATGCAGCGCAGGAAGGTACTTTTTCCTGAGCCGGACGAGCCAATAATACTGATCACATCGCCCGCATTGGCCTTCAGTGATACCCCTTTCAGCACCTCATGTTCGCCGTAGCGCTTGTGCAGATCGATAACGTTTAGTTTGTTGTCAGGCATGATGTTCTCAGTGTGTCGAAGAGGGTTTCACATGTTGCAGCCAGCGTTTTTCCGCTTTACGGAACAGGCTAATCAGCACATAAGAGATAATCAGATACAGCACCGCAGCAATGCCGAACGCGGTGAACGGCTGGTAGGTTGCGGAGTTAATATCACGGGCAATTTTCAGCAGGTCTGGCACGGTCGCGGTAAAAGCCAGCGCCGTGGAGTGCAGCATCAGAATCACTTCGTTGCTGTAGGCCGGAAGCGCAATACGCAGCGCCGAAGGCAAAATGATGCAGCGGTAGAGCTTCACGCCGGAAAAACCATAGGCGCGAGCCGCCTCAATTTCACCTGCCGGAACCGATCGTATGGCCCCTGCAAAAATCTCTGTGGTATAAGCGCAGGTATTAAGCGTTAACGCCAACACCGTACAGTTCAGGCCGCTGCGGAAAAAAGCATTCAGCAGTTCTGTCCCTTTCACGATTTCAAGCGTGTACATCCCTGAATAAAAGACCAGCAGCTGAACGTAGAGCGGCGTACCGCGAAAAATATAGGTGAACAGCCAAATCGGAAACTGAATGTATTTGTTACTGGAGACGCGACCAATGGCGAGGAACACCGCCAGAATCCCGCCCATCACCACGGAAGAAATCAGCAGCCAAAGCGTGATCGCCACGCCGGTAAAGCGATAGCCGTCGGTCCACAGCAGGGACTTCCAGTACTCCTGAATAATCTCGATCACAGGTCAGCCCTCTTCACACCCACGGAATAGCGACGCTCGAGCAGAAGCAGCACACCATTAGAGACCGTTGTGAACACCAGATAAATCACGCCGCAGACGATAGCGAAGTAGAACGGTTCCCACGTACTTTTCCCGGCAAGCTGCGTGGCTTTCACCACGTCTTCCAGGCCAAGCAGAGAAACCAGCGCCGTCGCTTTGAGAATAACCTGCCAGTTGTTGCCGATTCCGGGCAGCGCAAAGCGCATCATGGCCGGAAAGAGGATCCGCACAAACGTCTGCCTGGAAGTAAAGCCAAACGCCGTTGCGGCCTCAATATGTCCTTTGGGCACTGCGAGAAACGCCCCACGGAAGGTTTCGGTAAAATAAGCGCCGTAGATAAAACCAAGAGTAATGATACCGGCGATCATCGGATCGATATCGAACTGAGTCAGCCCCATAGCATCGGTAATGCTGTTCAGGGCAATTTGCAGGCCGTAGAAGATAAGCAGCATCAGCACCAGATCCGGTACGCCGCGAATTAACGTGGTGTAGGCTTCAAACAGCAGCGCCAGCGCACGATTGCCGGACAGCTTGCCCGCAGCCCCCGCCAGGCCAATGAGCACGGCCAGCACGACGGAACTAAGGGCCAGCTCAAGGGTGACCAGCGCACCCTGTAATATGACTTGTGAAAACCCGTACAGCATTGAGCCTGTCCTGTCAGTCAAACCACCGTGAGCCCCGGGAACGTCGGCGCTCACGGTGAAAACGGCAATTACTCGCCGTATACGTTAAAATCGAAATACTTCTTCGCCAGCTTGTCGTAGGTGCCGTCGGCGCGCATTTCGGCAAAAGCTTTATTCAGGGCAACACGCAGTTCGTTATCCTCTTTACGCAGGCCCATACCGGTCCCCACGCCGAACAGTTTTTCATCCTTAATAGACGGGCCGCCAAACTGATAATCTTTGCCAACCGGCTGCTTAAGGAACCCTTCGCTTGCCGCCACTTCATCCTGGAACGCGGCATCAATGCGCCCAGCCGTCAGGTCAGAATAGATGTTGTCCTGGCCCTGATAGGAGACAATTTCGATGCCTTTCGGTGCCCAGTGCTCGTTGCCATAGGTTTCCTGTGTGGTGCCCTGAAGAACGCCCACGCGTTTACCTTTCAGCGTGGCCAGGTCCGGCGTGACCGGGCTGCCCTTTTTCACCACCAGGCGAGAATCTGCGGCATAGAGTTTGTCGGTGAAGGCAATCTGCTGCTGGCGTTTTTCCGTAATGGAGAGTGAGGACATAATGGCGTCGATTTTTTTCGCCTGCAGCGACGGGATCAGCGCATCCAGCGGGTTCTCAACGAAGGTACATTGCGTATTAATACGCTTACAGAGCTCTTTAGCCAGATCGATATCAAAACCAACCAGTTCACCCTGCGCATTCTTGGATTCGAAGGGAGCATAAGTCGGATCTGTGCCAATGCGGATTTTCTGCGGAATGGCTGCGAAGACCGTAGAAACGCTGGAAAGTGCCAGCACAAGAGAAAGAGACAACGCCAGTTTTTTCATAACTATCCTCAACAGACTGTCATTTAACGGGTAATCAGAAGTATCAGAGCAGTTATCGTGCCACCATTCATGCGGATAAGGCAAAAGGTTATCGGGGCAAGTACGCACTTTTTTTGCATTAAAGATGCTTAACTATGCATTATAGCACCATTTTAGTGCATCAATTGCACCACCAAAAAGCAAAACCCGGTTATGCCACACATGTATAGATAACTGCTCAGCCCGCAAGGCCCGGTTACCCGGGCCAGGACAGTCTTAGTCACCGTAGACGTTAAAGTCGAAGTACTTCTTCGCCATCTTGTCGTAGGTGCCATCTTTGCGCAGCGAATCGAAGGCTTTGTCGAAAGCCGCTTTCAGCTCGGTATCATCTTTACGCAGGCCGACACCGGTGCCGTCACCGAAGTATTTTTTGTCCTTCACGGATGGGCCCGCAAAAGCAAAGTCTTTCCCGGCAGGCTGTTTGAGGAAGCCCTCGCTCGCGGCGACTTCATCCTGGAAAGCAGCATCCAGGCGGCCGGCAGCCAGGTCAGAATAAATCAGGTCCTGGTTCTGATAGGCCACCACGTCGACGCCCTGGCTACGCCATTTGTCGTTGCCGTAAGTTTCCTGAATAGAGCCCTGCAATACGCCCACGTGCTTGCCTTTAAGCGATTCGATAGTTGGCACGATCGGCGAACCTTTCGCCGCGATCAGTCGCGAGTCAGCAGCATACAGTTTCTCGGAGAAATTAATCTCCTGCTGGCGTTTTTCGGTGATGGAGAGAGAGGAGATGATGGCGTCAATTTTCTTCGCCTTCAGGGACGGAATCAGGGAATCGAAATCGCTGCCAACCCAGGTGCATTTCACCTGCATGCGCTTGCACATCTCATTACCCAAATCGATATCAAAGCCGACAAAATCCCCTTTCGCGTCCTTGGAAGAGAACGGAGCGTAGGTGGCGTCAGTCCCGATACGAACAGTCTGCGGCAGCGCAGCAAAGACGCTGGAAGCACTGCCGATCCCAAGCATTAAAGAGAGAGCCAGAACTGTCTTCTTCATACATTACCCTTAAGTGTCGTGATGCTGTTGCGTGTTATGTCGTTGTGTTGTGTGTAGCAGACCTGCTCTGCACGTTTTATGCCACCTTAACGAGCTGCTCAAAAAAACAGCGTTAAGTGTGTTAATGAATAGTTGCAGAGTTGTCTTAGAAATGAAAGATAACAGCAATGGCAAATAAACCGCAGCGCTAAACGGTGAAAAAGGGGATTAAATGTTGAGGATTTGATCGGGATTACAAAATCGCCCGACGGCAACGCATGCACCAAAAAGATGCACTATCTTAGTGCGCTTATTGCGCCCCTTGCCAGCGGGTGAACAGCTCCTGCGGCAGGGTGATATCAAACTGATCCAGCACGCGGTTAACAGTCTGATTAATCACGTCATCCAGAGTCTGTGGCTGATGATAAAACGCCGGAACCGGCGGCATGATCACGGCCCCTATCTCTGCAGCCTGAGTCATCAGGCGTAAATGCCCAAGGTGCAGCGGCGTTTCCCGCACGCACAGCACCAGCGGACGGCGCTCTTTCAGCACTACATCAGCGGCTCGCGTCAGTAAGCCATCAGTGTAGCTATGAACAATGCCGGACAGGGTTTTGATTGAGCACGGAAGGATCACCATTCCGGCAGTTTTGAAGGAACCGGAGGAAATGCTGGCGGCAATATCGCGCGCGTCATGCACGACATCTGCCAGCGCCTGAACTTCACGCAGGCTGAAAGGCGTTTCCAGAGAGAGCGTCTGGCGGGCGGCCTGGCTCATGATCAGATGGGTTTCCACCTCTGCGACATCACGCAGCACCTGCAGCAGCCGAACGCCGTAAATCGCGCCGCTGGCACCGGAAATTCCAACAATGAGTCGTTTCATGATTGCGCCCTGTCTTCATACTGGGGCTGACTGTGCCGTAAATTACGGCGAGTTGCAAGGAAAGACGCCCTCCTGCAAGAGGGCGTAGTCGGGATTAACCTTCGTTGTGCATCTCCAGGTTTTCCACTTCATTCTGACGCTGGAGCGCCTTCGAATCGTCGTTACGCAGCGTATCGAGATAGTCGAGATACTGCTGATCCACATCTTTGGTCACGTAAACGCCATTGAATACCGAGCATTCAAACTGCTGAACGTCCGGATTCTCGGCGCGCACCGCGTCGATCAAGTCGTTCAGATCCTGGAAAATCAGACCATCCGCACCGATGATCTGGCGGATTTCATCCACTTCGCGACCGTGGGCAATCAGCTCCGTGGCGCTTGGCATATCGATGCCGTAGACATTCGGGAAGCGAATTTCCGGCGCGGCGGAAGCCAGATAAACTCTCTTCGCCCCCGCTTCACGAGCCATCTCAATGATTTGCTCAGAAGTGGTACCACGCACGATGGAGTCATCCACCAGCAGCACGTTTTTATCGCGGAACTCAGCGCGGTTAGCGTTCAGCTTACGACGCACGGACTTACGGCGCAGCTGCTGGCCTGGCATGATGAACGTGCGGCCCACGTAGCGGTTCTTCACAAACCCCTGGCGGTACGGCTTGTTCAGGATACGGGCGATCTCCAGCGCGATATCGCAGGACGTTTCCGGGATAGGGATCACCACGTCGATGTCCAGATCTTCCCATTCACGCGCGATCTTCTCACCGAGTTTGGTCCCCATATTCACGCGTGCGCTGTAGACCGAAATTTTGTCAATGAACGAGTCCGGGCGTGCAAAGTAAACGTACTCGAACAGGCATGGATTGCTCACCGGGTTATCAGCGCACTGGCGAGTAAACAGTTGCCCTTTTTCGGTGATGTAAATCGCTTCGCCCGGCGCGACGTCGCGCAGGAATTCAAAACCAAGGGTATCAAGCGCGACGCTCTCAGACGCCACCATATATTCGATGCGTCCATCGCCGATGTCGCGTTTACCGAGCACCAGCGGGCGAATCCCGTTCGGGTCGCGGAAGGCAACCATGCCATGACCGATGATCATCGCCACGCAGGCATAAGCGCCGCGGATCAAGCGGTTGGTGGCGGCAATTGCCGCAAAAATGTTATCGGCTTCCAGCGGATAATGGCGGAAGTTATCCAGCTCGCTGGCGAAAACATTGAGCAGAATTTCAGAATCGGAGGTGGTGTTGATATGGCGGCGCTTCTCTTCAAACAGCTTCTTGCGCAGCTCGTGGGCGTTGGTCAGATTGCCGTTGTGCGCAAGAGTGATGCCGTAAGGTGAGTTAACGTAGAAAGGCTGCGCCTCGGAAGCGCTGGAGCTGCCTGCAGTGGGGTAGCGGACGTGACCGATCCCCATATTGCCCTGCAGGCGCTGCATATGCACGGCGCCAAACACATCGCTCACCAGGCCGTTGGCTTTACGCAAACGGAAGCAATTGTTTGCATCAATGGTGATGATGCCCGCGGCATCCTGCCCACGGTGCTGAAGCACCGTTAACGCGTCATAAATCGACTGGTTTACCGGCATAACACCGGCGATACCGACAATACCGCACATACGTCATTTTCCTCGTTCAGAACTCCCCAAAGCTTATGCTTTGGGCAAGAAACTCGACGAGCTTTGCAGATAGTCAAAGAACATTCTGATGACGACGCTGAACTGCGGGATCAGCTGTGACTTTTGCCAGTCATCGCTTTTTGAAAAGCCGGTAAAGGTGTCGAGGAAGAACAGAATGGCGGCAACGATAAGCACTCCACGCAGCGCACCAAAACAGATCCCAAGCACCCTGTCGGTTCCCGACAGGCCCGTCTTTTCAACCAGTGTACCGATAACGTAGTTAACGATAGCGCCGACGATAAGCGTCGCGATAAACAGTACCGCGATAGCAATCCCGTTTCGAACCAGTTCGTCTTCAAAGCCCGTAAACCAGACAGACAGGTAAGTGTAGTAATGACTGGCAACAAAGAAAGCACAACCCCAGGTTACCAGTGACAATGCTTCACGAACAAAGCCGCGGATAAGGCTTACCAGACAGGAAAAACCAATCACCGCAATAATGGCGTAATCAATCCAGACCATAGTCGTCCCACGATTTTACGCCCTGTCGTCCAGTTCGGGGCGCATTCTAACAGAAAAAGAAAACGTTTGCGTAGGGATTTCCTTTCCCCGCCCAAATAAAAATGGCGCTGAAAAAACGTTCAACGCCACCTGAGTTTTTAGCCTTATAAGGGCTAATTCACTCCCATCGACGGCTGCCGATGATGTCTCCTGCTTTCACTTTTGCCGGGCGGAACTACGTTTGCCCGACCTATGGTTCAGCCCGTTTTTGTCGGCCGGACAAGCTTTAGCGCCATCCGGCAATTCAACCTCAGTTCGGGCTGTACCCCATCACCACGCCGTTCAGCCCGGAAAGCTGATTCAGTTCGCCAAGCGAGCCTTTCATCTTATCTTTCGACGCATCCGGCCCAACCAGAATTCGGGTAATTTTACCCTGTACCGGCGTGGACGGCGCGGTAAACACGCGATAGCCCGCCCCGCGCAGCTTGCCGACGATTTCGTTTACTTTATCGGCATTTTTCAACGCCCCCAACTGCACAACATAAGCTTTGCCCGTTGGTGCTGGTTTATCCGCTGCGACAGATTTCTGTGGCGCCGGCGGAGCCTCTGCGGCAGCGGCAAGCTGCTGGCTGGTATTATCACGCTGAGGTTTTGGTGGCGATTGCACCTGCGGCTTTGGCGCCACCGGTTTTGGCTTCGGCTGCGGCACGGGCTGTGCGGTCTCGTCCATCTCATTACCGCTGTTATTGGCCGCATAGCGCGACGCATCCAGCGACGGTGCCGCCGCATCACCGGCCCTAACTTCTTCCGCCGCCCCTTCCGGTGGCTGAGAAGGCAGCGCCTGCGTCACGGCGGGCAGCATATCCGGCTCGTCTTTGTCTCCAGGCTTTGGCACCAGCGGAATCGCCGCGAACTCATCCTGATAATGCTTTTTCTGACCATCCAGCAGACCCGGAAGCACAATAACGCCCAGCGCCACCAGCGCAATGGTTCCGACTAAACGATTCTGAAACTTACTCGCCACCGGCTCTCCCCGCGTCCATCTCATCCATTACATGGGCTACCGTATGGAATGAACCACACACCAGCACCGTATCTTGCGGACGTGCATCCGCCATCGCGGCATGCCACGCCTGCGCTACAGTGGCATAGACTGCGCCATCCCGCAAATGTTCCACAAGCTGTTCCGCCGTGGCGCCGCGCGGCCCTTCCAGCGGCGCGCAATACCAGCCGTCCACCACGTCAGACAGACATGCCAGCGTTCCGGCGATGTCCTTATCATGAAGCATACCAATGACCGCCAGCGTGCGCCCGGCGGCAGGCTGCATTTTGAGACGTTCGGCGAGATAAGCCGCCGCATGCGGATTATGCGCCACGTCCAGAATCACCCGCGGAGATTCACTCACAATCTGGAAACGCCCCGGCAGCATCGCATTCCTGATACCTTCCCGGAGCGCCTGCTCGCTCACATCGAGCCCGCTCGCGCGTAGCGCCGCCAGCGCCGTTGCGGCATTGGGCTGTGGCACCAGAGGCAGAGGCAAATCGTTTAGCGTGCCCTGTGCGTCTCGGAATGCCCAACCGTTGCTCTGTACGTCATAGTCCCAGTTAACACCACGACGCAGCAGCACAGCACCCTTCTCCTGCGCCACATCAGCAATGGTTTGCGGCATATCGGGTTCGCCGACAACCGCAGGCTTGCCACCACGGAACACGCCCGCTTTTTCACGACCAATGCTTTCGCGATCGGGCCCAAGCCAGTCGGTATGATCGAGCGCAATGCTCGTCACCACGGCCACATCGGCATCAACAATATTCGTGGCATCCAGGCGTCCGCCGAGCCCAACTTCAAGGATAACCACATCCAGCTGCGCTTGCTTAAACAGCCACAGCGCCGAAAGCGTGCCGAACTCAAAGTAGGTCAGGGAGATATCACCGCGTGCCTTTTCGATTTCAGCAAAGGATGCAGTGTGTGCCGACTCAGCCAGTTCACCCCCTTGCACGCGCACACGCTCGGTGTAGCGCACCAGATGCGGAGAGCTGTAAACGCCAACTTTCAGGCCCGCTGCCGTCAGCACTGATTCAATCGTACGGCAGGTCGTGCCCTTGCCGTTGGTGCCCGCCACGGTAAACACAAAGGGGGCCGGTTTCTGCACGTTCATTCGGGCTGCGACTTCGCTCACGCGAGCGAGCCCTAAATCGATAGTTTTACTGTGCAGATGTTCCAGATAAGAAAGCCACGTAGCGAGGGGCGACGTGGCGAGAGGAGTCAGTTCTTTTTCCATGATGCCCGCGATAGTTAACGGTGAACACAAGCAAAAAGGGCAGCGCCGTCTGGCCCTGCCCTTTTGCATTATCAGGCCTCTGGTTCCTGATCCGGTACCGGCGGTACCACCACGGCTTCGCGCGGCGCATCCGGGTTCGGTGCCGGGAGATTCATCAGCTTCGCCAGAATGCTGGCAAGCTTAAAGCGCATTTCCGGACGACGAACGATCATGTCGATCGCGCCTTTCTCGATCAGGAATTCACTGCGCTGGAAGCCCGGCGGCAGTTTTTCACGTACGGTCTGTTCGATTACGCGTGGGCCGGCAAAGCCGATCAGCGCTTTCGGTTCAGCGATGTTCAAATCGCCAAGCATCGCAAAACTTGCTGAAACGCCGCCCATGGTCGGGTCGGTCAGAACGGAAATGTACGGCAGACCGCGGTCCTGCATTTTCGCCAGCGCCGCAGAGGTTTTCGCCATCTGCATCAGCGACATCAGGGCTTCCTGCATACGAGCACCGCCGGAAGCGGAGAAGCAGACCATCGGGCAGTTGTTTTCCAGCGCATATTCCACCGCACGGACGAAACGAGCACCCACAACGGAACCCATTGAGCCGCCCATAAAGGAGAACTCAAATGCCGCGCCAACGACCGGCATGCCAAACAGCGTGCCTTTCATTACCACCAGCGCGTCTTTCTCGCCGGTTTCTTTCTGGGCAGAGGCCAGACGATCTTTGTATTTCTTGGAGTCACGGAACTTAAGCAAATCTTTCGGCTCAAGCTCGCTACCCAGCTCCACGAGCGTGCCTTCATCCATCAGGCTATGCAGGCGATTACGCGCTGACATTCGCATGTGGTGATCGCACTTCGGGCAAACCTCCAGGTTACGCTCCAGCTCGGCGCGGTACAGAACCTGTCCGCAGCTGTCACATTTGGTCCATACCCCTTCCGGGATACTCGCCTTGCGGGTGGGGGCTATGTTGCTTTTAATTCGTTCAATCCAGCTCATTGATAACCTTTCTGCCTGAACCTGGCCGATGCCAGTTTTTGCTGTAAGCGGCGAATAATGCCATTTTTAGGGCTTACAGACCATGAAATGTTGCACATTAAAACATAAGAGCCCTGAACATGGGATAAAAAAGTGGTCGAACCGCTGCCACTTCCCCGCCTTTCAGGGCCCGTTGTTTATTTTGCCTGCTTCGCTGCGGCGCGCTTGTGTCGGATAATCTCGATAACCCCCGGCAGAACCGACAGCACGATGATAGCCACGATCAGCAGCTTCAGGTTTTCCTGCACAATTGGCAGGTCACCGAACAGGTAGCCCGCATAGGTAAACAGCAGCACCCACAGCAGCGCACCAATCACGTTATAAGTCGCAAAGTGACGATAGGACATATGCCCCATTCCCGCCACAAACGGCGCGAAAGTACGAACGATCGGCACGAAACGAGCAAGAATGATGGTCTTGCCGCCGTGTTTCTCATAAAACTGATGCGTTTTATCCAGATAGCTGCGACGGAAGATTTTTGAGTTCGGGTTGCTGAAGAGCTTTTCACCGAACAGTCGTCCGATGGTGTAATTCACCGCATCACCGACAATCGCCGCAATGACCATCAGCACAACCATCAGATGCACGTTCAGATCGTTAGTCGGCAGCGCGGACAGCGCCCCGGCAATGAACAGCAGCGAATCGCCCGGCAGGAACGGTGTCACCACCAGCCCCGTTTCACAGAACAGGATCAGGAACAGAATGGCATAAACCCAAACGCCGTACTGAGCGACCAGTTCGGCGAGATGCACATCAATATGCAAAATAAAATCAATCAGAAAGCGAATCAGATCCATAGTTGCTTAACCTTAAGTGACTGCATTAGTCCGCTAAAAACAGCGGGCCCATTGGCGGTTTTGGCAGGTCGAAACGTTCCGGATAATCCACCGCAACGAGATATAACCCCTCCGCTTTCGCCGTCGCTGCCGCCAGCGTTCTGTCCTTCGCTGCCAGCAACTCTGCAATCCAGCTCTCCGGCTGGTTTCCGGCACCCACTTCCATCAGGCTGCCCACAATGTTCCGCACCATATGATGTACAAAGGCATTGGCCTTAATATCCACCACCACATAAGCACCGTAACGCTCAACGTTAATGTGCATCACGTTTCGCCACGGCGTGCGCGACTGGCACTGCACCGCGCGAAACGAGGTAAAGTCATTCTCACCGAGCAGGCTCTGGGCCGCACGCTGCATCTTTTCGGCATCCAGAGGATGATAGTAGTGCGTCACGCCCTGGCCCAAAATCGCCGGACGCAGCCGCTGATTGTAGATGATGTAGCGATAACGGCGCGCGGTCGCGCTGAAGCGGGCGTGGAAATCATCCGGCACGGCTTTAACCCAACGCACGGCAATATCGTCGGGTAAATTGGCATTGACTCCAAGCGTCCATGCAACATCTTTGCGTTCAGCGTGAGTTTCAAAGTGCACCACCTGCCCCGTACCATGGACACCGGCGTCGGTGCGCCCCGCACAGAGTACGTTGATGGGTTCGTTCGCCACTTTGGAGAGCGCTTTTTCAAGCTTCTCCTGCACGCTGCGCACTTCATTCTGACGCTGCCAGCCGTAGTATTTGCTGCCGTCGTACTCGATACCGAGCGCGATTTTAAACCGTGGCAGCGATTCCACTTCAGACATCAGTACATGTACTCCTGAACCAGTTTCTCGGCGATCTTCACTGCCATCAGCGCGCCGCCGAAGCGAACGTTATCGGCCACCGACCAGAACTGGATTTGCTCCGGCATGCCGTAATCGTTGCGCACGCAGCCAATCGAGAGATGAGCAGAGCCGGAGGCATCGGCCACCTGAGTCGGGAAGTCAGTGGCTTCCGACAGGGCAATATCTTCCTGGCGCTCGAACGCATCACGCGCTTCTTCTGCCGCTAACGGACGCATCGCTTCAAAGTTAACCATCTGCGCGTGACCGTAGAACACTGGCGCACGCACACAACTGGCGGAAATCATCAGGCCTTCATCCTGCAAAATCTTGCGGGCCTGATCGACAATCCGGCGCTCTTCGGTGACGCTACCTTCGCGATCCACCAGCAGCGGCAGCATATTGAACGCCAGCTGACGACCGAAGAAATCGTCTTCATCAATCGGAATGCCGTTCAGCAGCTTGGCGCTCTGCCCTGCCAGCGCATCCACCGCTTTTTTACCCTGCGCGGAAGCCGACATCAGGCTGGTCACGGAAATACGCGACAGACCGCCTTCGTCGATCAGCGGTTTCAGTGCAGTCAGCAGCTGGCTGGTCAGGCTGTCAGGCACCGCGACAATATTGCGGTTGCGGTAATCTGCCAGCACAAACGGGTTCACTTCCGGCACGACCAGCGGCACGTCTGGCTCAAGAGCGAACAGGCCACTCAAATCAATCACCAGGCAGCCCGCATTCGCAGCTTCTTCGGCCCAGGCAGCAGACGCTTCAACGCCCGCGGCAAAAAACGCCAGCTGAACCTGAGTCCAGTCGAATCCGGCAACATCCTGCACGCGAAGGGTTTTGCCTTCGTAGCGCAGCGCCTCGCCCGCGCTCTCGCTGCGCGCCAGGCCATAAATCTCGCCCACCGGGAACTGACGCTCTGCAAGAGTTTCAAGCAAGGCTTCACCTACGGCGCCCGTTGCGCCCAGTACGGCAATATTCCAGCCTTCAGACATGGTGGTTTACTCCAGAAATAAAATAGCCGCCCCGCCAGAGTATCTGGCAGGGCGTATTAAGAAGACATTAACGCGCGGCGTGATGAACGGCGTTGAAGCCCAAATTTTTCAGCAGTTCGGCGCTCTTTGCGTCATCGCACAGGACATGCAAAGAGGACCACTCGCGGCGCTCAAGGTAATTTTTGCGCAGCTTGTCAAACTCGCCCGGGATCCCCGCCACCTTCCGCAGCGGCGCATCATCGCGGCGCACATCATACACCAAATGCACCAGCCTTTTTAGCGTCGCCTGATCGAGGTCGCCGTGCAGCGTGATGCGACCAAATTCCGGGGCTGGCAGCAGCGTTTCAAGCGCAATCTGGTGGCGCTTGCCGATAAATTCGCTGTACGCCTCAAACACCTGCGTAGTGCCACGCGCTTTCCCTTCGAGGGTGTAGCCAGCGATGTGCGCAGTACCAATGTCGACGAGAGAAAGCAGCTCAGTATTAAGATCCGGCTCCGGCTCCCAGACGTCGAGCACCACGCTCAACTTCTGCCCGGCCTTGAGGCATTTCAGCAGCGCGGCGTTATCCACCACCGGTCCACGGCAGGCGTTAATTAAGATGCAGCCTGGCTTCAGGCGCGAAATCAGCGCCTCGTCCGCCAGATGCAGCGATTGATAAGGCCCCTCTTTAAACAGCGGCGTGTGGAATGTAAGGACGTCGGCCTGCTGGACCAGCTCGTCGAGGCTTCTGAAATCACCTTCGTCGCCTTTATCAGCGCGAGGAGGATCGCAAAGCAGGGTGCGGATACCCAGCGCTTCAAGACGTTTTTGCAAACGACCGCCGACGTTACCTACGCCCACGATGCCCACGGTACGATCTTTCAGGGCAAAGCCGTCGCGCTCGGCCAGCATCAGCAGCGCGGAAAAGACGTATTCCACTACGGCAATGGCGTTGCAGCCGGGCGCTGCGGAAAAGCCGATCCCGGCCTGCGCCAGCCACTTCTCATCGACATGATCGGTACCCGCCGTTGCGGTGCCGACAAACTTTATCCCTTTCCCTGCCAGCAGCGATTCATTCACTTTGGTAACCGAACGCACCATCAGGGCATCAGCGTCATCCAGCTCATGCTGAGGAATCGGACGGCCCGGAACCGCCTTTACGTCGCCCAAACGGCTAAAAAGCTCGCGGGCATAGGGCATATTTTCATCAACAAGGATTTTCACGGTACTGTACCTGTCTGAAACGAGAGTTAACCGGGGAAGTGTGCCATAATCTTGCCGCCAGTAACACTGAGCCTTGAGAACACCGACGGACATGCAGGATTTATCATGACGCAACCCATTTCAGGTCTGCCCGCCCGCCCTCCGGGGGAAGCACCACCCACCAGCAAGCTCGGCGACCAGCCGCTCTCCACGCAGCAGCGCACGGTGCTGGAACGTCTGATCACGCGGCTTATCGCGCTGACCTCGCAGCAAAGCGCCGGGGTGTGGGCTGGCATGAAGCACGATTTAGGTCTGAAAAACGATGCGCAGCTGCTCTCAAGGCACTTCCCGGCGGCGGAGCAGAACCTCAACCAGCGCCTCGCCAGCGCCCAGCAAAGTCACGAAGTGCGTCAGGTCGTGGCCCAGCTCACCGAGCTGCTGAGCCAGGGCAACAATCGCCAGGCGGTGAGTGATTTTATCCGTCAGCAGTTTGGTCAGACTGCCCTGAGCCAGCTGACGCCCGATCAGCTCAAAACGGTTTTGCAATTGCTGCAAACCAACCAGTTGACCATTCCGCAGCCGCAGCAGCGTCCGGCAACGGACCGGCCGCTTCAGCCCGCCGAACACAACACGCTCAATCAGATGGTCACCAAAGTGGCCGCCGCCACGGGCGAATCCAGTAAGCTCATCTGGCAGTCGATGCTGGAACTTTCCGGCGTCAAAACCGGTGAGCTGATCCCCGCCAGGCATTTTAATCAGCTAATGACCTGGCTACAGGCGCGTCAAACGCTGAGCGAGCAGCCAGCTCCCACGCTTACCAGCCTTCAGGCAGCATTAAAGCAGCCGCTGGACGCGCAGGAATTTAACACCCTGCGCGATTATGCTCAGCAGACGTGGCAGGCGGCACCGCTCACCGTACTGACGCAAGCCCAGGTCCAGGATTTGCTTAATCAGATCTTCCTGCGGCGCGTTGAGCGCTCTCAGGAGACGCTGGACACCCGCTATGTTCAGCCGATTTATAACCCGTTCACGCCGTTTATTGAACAGATGAAAGCGATGTCTGCCCGCCCGGGCCTGATGCTTATCGCGGCAATCGTGGTGGTGATTCTGCTGTGGATAGTCATTTAGCAGGCATAAAAAAACGCCAGCCCGGTCAATGACCTGAGGCTGGCGTTGATACCGCCGGGATGAATCAGGCAGTAAGGAGTTTCTGCGCCGTCTCTTTTACGCTTGCCAGCAATACCTTGACGTCGTCGAGGCAAACGGTCGGGTTCAGCAGCGTCATCTTCAGGCAGGTTATGCCGTTCGCTTCCGTCACGCCCACGTTAGCGCTCCCGGAGGCCAGCAGCACGTCCCCGATACGCTGGTTCAGCAGTGCGACAAAAGCCGGATCCTGCTGCTCAGGGCGGAAGCGGAACAGCACGCTTGCCAGCTGCGGCGTCATCACCAGTTCCAGCTCAGGCTGTGCCTGCACATATTCCGCAACCTGCTGCGCCAGCGTCACGCCGTTATCAATGATGGCGGCGTACTGCTTTTTACCCAACGCTTCAAGGCCCATCCACAGCTTCAGGGCATCAAAGCGGCGCGTGGTTTGCAGGGATTTCGACACCAGATTCGGCACGCCGTGCTCTTCGTCAAAATCAGAGTTCAGGTAAGCCGCCTGATAGCGCATCAGCTCGTAGTGGCGGGCGTCTTTCAGCAGGAAGGCGCCGCAGCTGATGGTCTGGAAGAACTGCTTGTGGAAGTCGAGCGTAACCGAATCCGCCAGCTCCAGACCGTTCAGATAGTGACGATAGTGCTCAGACAGCAGCAGTGCTCCACCCCATGCCGCATCCACGTGCATCCAGATGTTTTCTTCACTGGCCAGCGCAGCAATTTCCGTTAACGGATCGATGGCACCGGCGTCGGTGGTGCCGGCGGTAGCCACAATCGCCATCACCTGTTCGCCGTTCGCTTTCGCCTGCGCCAGTTTGGCTTTCAGGTCGGTAACGTCCATGCGCGAGAAAGCATCGGTTTCCACCTGCGTCACAGACTGGTAGCCCAGCCCCATCAGCGCCATATTCTTCTGCACTGAGAAGTGAGCTTCTTTGGAGCAGAACACCTTCAGCTTGCTGAGGTTCCCCATCAGGCCATGCTGCTGAACGGAGTGACCCTGACGGGCAAAGAAGGCGTCACGCGCCAGCATCAGCCCCATCAGGTTGCTTTGCGTGCCGCCGCTGGTGAACACACCCGCGTCGCCTGCCGCATACCCTACCCGATCTCGCAGCCATTCAATGAGTTTAACCTCAATAATGGTTGCCGACGGGCTCTGGTCCCAGGAGTCCATGCTCTGGTTGGTGGCGTTGATCAGCACTTCCGCGGCCTGGCTTATCACCAGGCTCGGGCAGTGCAGATGCGCCACGCACTGCGGATGATGCACCGACAGGCTGTCTTTCAGAAAATACTCTACGGCGCGCTCGATGGCGGCCTGGTTGCCCAGGCCCTCCGACGTAAACGCCAGCTGAATACGCTCGCGCAGCTGCTCCACGGTTTTGCCCTGGTACATCTCAGGCTGCTTCAGCCATTCAACAACGGCCCGGGTGCTCTGCTCGATCGCTTCCTGATAGGCGGCAACGCTCTGCGCCGACCCGGACAGAATTGGGTTCACTTCTGACATTGGCGTTCCGACTCCTGTCAAACCGGCTTCACGCCAGCGTTGAGCATGGCGTTTTCAAATTTATCGAGGAAGATTTCCAGCTCTTCGCGGGTGATGAGCAGCGATGGCAGCAGACGCAGCACGCAGCCGTTACGGCCGCCGCGCTCAAGGATCAGCCCGCCTTCGAAGCATTTTTTCTGCAGCAGCGCAGAAAGCTCACCGTCCGCCGGGTAGCAGCCCATGTGATCCTGTGCTTCGTTTGGCTTAACGATCTCAATGCCGATCATCAGGCCCAGACCGCGCACGTGGCCAATCACCGGATAGCGTTTTTGCAGCTCTTTCAGCTTACCTTTCAGCCACTCGCCTTTCGCGGCAACCTGTTCAGCAATGCCTTCTTCCTTAAGGATTTTCAGCGTGGTGAGGCCAGTGGCCATCGCCAGCTGGTTACCGCGGAAGGTGCCGGTGTGGTGGCCCGGAGACCAGGCGTCAAACTGTTTCTTGATGCCCAGTACGGCCAGCGGCAGGCCACCGCCGACGGCTTTTGACATCACGATGATGTCTGGCTCAATGCCAGCGTGTTCGAAAGCGAACAGCTTACCGGTACGCGCAAAGCCCGCCTGCACTTCATCGATAATCAGCAGAATGCCGTGTTCCTGAGTCACTTTACGGATGCGCTGCAGCCACTCCGCCGGAGCCGGGTTAACGCCGCCTTCGCCCTGAACGGCTTCAAGGATCACCGCCGCAGGCTTACGCACGCCGCTTTCAACGTCGTTAATCAGGTTATCGAAATAGTAAGTCAGCGCTTTCACGCCCGCCTCGCCGCCAATGCCCAGCGGGCAGCGGTACTCATGCGGATACGGCAGGAACTGTACTTCCGGCATCATGTTGCTGACGGCTTCTTTCGGCGACAGGTTGCCTGTCACAGAGAGTGCGCCGTGAGTCATGCCGTGGTAGCCACCGGAGAAGCTGATAATGCCGGAGCGACCGGTCACTTTTTTCGCCAGCTTCAGCGCCGCTTCTACCGCATCGGCACCGGATGGGCCGGTGAACTGCAGGCAATATTCGCGGCCCTGGCCCGGTAAAAGGGAGAGCAGATAAGCGGAAAACTCGTCTTTTAATGGCGTAGTCAGATCGAGCGTATGTAACGGCAAGCCACTTGTGATGACACGTTGAATGCTTTGAATCACATCGGGATGATTGTGACCCAGGGCCAGCGTTCCGGCACCTGCAAGGCAGTCAAGGTATTGATTATTTTCTACATCAGTAATCCAGACGCCCAGCGCTTTGGCAATCGCCAATGGCAGCTTACGCGGATAGCTCCTGACATTAGACTCAAACTCAGCCTGTCTTGTTAAATAGGTATCATTGCTCTGCGGTAATGAATAAGCACTTAAAGTATCAATACGGACTTTATCCGTCATCATATCACTCCTACAACCGCGGCTAACCTGACGCCGGATTGAATAATAGTTAAGGGATTGGCCTAAAAAAGGCGCGGCTAATATATGCCCTTTTGACAACGGACTCAATCATTAATTTCCCGTAGTTACAAAACAAAATTTCCCCTTATAAATCAAAAACAAAAAGGTGAAACTTAAATGATAAAGTTTAAAAACGGCGACAAAGCTGTCGTTAATTAAGCGAATCGGATCTCTATAAAGGAAGGCAAACAGAAACCACACGCCAGTTGCGGATTCATAAACTATTTACGGATTTTTACCTTTAAACTTGTAACAACTTATCAACAGGAAATTTTGTTTAAGAATCATTTATCTTAGAACGGCATAAAAATATCGCATCGCGGGAATAAATCACTTACTATCCCCCGGCTTTAATAATCCAGTTGTTGTAATAAAAAATTAATGCGCAAACACCGGTAACGTGTGACGGGCGAAACACGTTATCGACAACAGGAAGATTTCCTGGGTTGTCACCAGAGTTCTCCGCGGGCGGAGCACTCGTAAGGCGAAGCACGCTTCCCTTATGCCAAGAATGAAATTTTCTGCCATCCATGATGGCGCCCTGATATGAGATTGTTATGACACGCATTTATTCCCCTTTTGTCGTGGCCAAATTTGGCGGCACGAGCGTTGCTGATTTTGACGCAATGAACCGCAGCGCCAGTATCGTCCTCGCCGATCAACAAGTCCGTGTAGTCGTTTTGTCCGCCTCCTCAGGCGTAACCAACCTTCTGGTCTCGCTTTCCGAAGGGCTTACGGCCCAGGATCGCATCGACAAAATCGAGACGCTTCGTACGCTCACGTACGGCATCCTCTCCTCGCTGAAAAAACCTGACGCAGTCCGTCTCTCGGTTGATGCGCTGCTTGGCAACATCTCAGCTCTTGCTGAACAGGCTGCGGTGACGGCTTCGCCTTCTCTGAGCGATGAGCTTGTCAGCCATGGGGAACTTCTCTCCAGCCAGCTGTTCACGGCGATTTTGCGCGAACGCGAAGCGAATGCTCTATGGCTGGACGCGCGGGAAGTGATTCGCACCGACGCGAATTTTGGCTGCGCGGAACCGGACGTGGCGATGATTGCGCAGCAGGTACAAACCCGGCTGCTGCCTCATCTGGAAACGGCCATTGTCGTCACCCAGGGCTTTATCGGGAGTGATGCTGAAGGGCATACCACCACGCTTGGCCGCGGCGGCAGCGATTACACCGCCTCTCTGATTGGTGAAGCGCTGAACGCACGCCGGGTGGATATCTGGACGGACGTTGCCGGGATCTACACCACCGACCCACGCATCGTGCCCCAGGCGCAGCGCATCGGGCAGCTTTCGTTCAGTGAAGCCAGCGACATGGCGGCCTACGGTGCGAAGGTGCTGCATCCGGCAACGCTGATGCCCGCCATGCGTAAAAATATCCCGGTGTTTGTAGGATCGAGTAAAAACCCTGACGCAGGCGGCACGCTGGTCTGTCGCGAAACAGACAATCCTTCAGGCTACCGGGCGCTTGCCGTCCGCCGCAAGCAAACGCTGGTGAAATGCCGCCGTCCGCACGCGCAGCCTGCGGTAGATTTCAACGCCCGTATTTTTTCTCTGCTGGCCGAGCATAACCTGCAGGCGGAGCTGGTGAGCACTTCGGAAAGCGGCATAGCCTGGATTCTCGACGCTACCTGCGCAACCTCCGGCGATGACAGCATGCTGCTCGAATCCTTACAGACCAAGCTCGCGGCGCATTGCCAGCTGGAAATAGAAAGCGGGCTGGCGCTGATGACGCTGGTCGGCCATCAGCTTTCGCAGTCCGAAAGCATCTGTCGGGACGTGTTTACCCCGCTGGAAGGCTACGCAGTACGCATGATTTGCCATGGTGCAGGGGAGAACAATCTCAGCGTTCTGCTTCCCGGTGATAGCGCCGATAGCGCCGTGAAGATGTTGCACAGACAGCTGTTCGAACAACCAGAGGTGCAACGCTACGCATCCTGATTGTCGCCTGCATCGCTGCATTCAGACGTAAAAAAAGGAGCCATTCGGCTCCTTTTTCATGTTCAGACCTGAGTCTTATTTCAGCTTACGCATGACCAGCGTGGCGTTGGTGCCACCGAAGCCGAAGCTGTTAGACATCACGGTGTTCAACTGGCGTTCGGTCGGCTGGGTGACGATGTTCAGGCCAGCGGCCTGCTCGTCCATCTCATCAATGTTGATGCTTGGGGCAATGAAGCCGTGTTCCAGCATCAGCAGAGAGTAGATAGCTTCCTGCACGCCTGCAGCACCCAGAGAGTGACCGGTCATGGCTTTGGTTGCAGAGATTGCCGGGCTGTTGTCACCGAAGACTTCACGGATTGCGCCCAGCTCTTTCACGTCGCCTACCGGCGTAGACGTGCCGTGAGAGTTCAGGTAGTCGATTGGGGTATCAACACCGTGCATCGCCATCTTCATGCAGCGCGCCGCGCCTTCACCGGATGGAGCAACCATGTCAGCACCATCGGACGTTGCGCCATAACCAACGATTTCTGCATAAATATGTGCGCCGCGAGCAAGCGCGTGCTCCAGTTCTTCAACCACGACCATGCCACCGCCGCCTGCGATGATGAAACCGTCACGGTTCGCATCATAAGTACGGGACGCTTTTTCCGGCGTTTCGTTGTATTTGGTTGACAGTGCGCCCATTGCGTCGAACTCACAGGCCATTTCCCAACCCAGTTCTTCGCCGCCGCCGGCAAAGACGATGTCCTGTTTGCCCAGCTGAATCTGCTCTACTGCGTTACCGATACAGTGTGCGGAAGTGGCACAAGCAGAGCTGATGGAGTAGTTCACGCCGTGAATTTTAAACGGCGTTGCGAGGCACGCGGAAACCGCAGAGCCCATGGCTTTGGTCACAACATAGGGACCGACTGCCTTCAGGCCACGCGGGCTACGCATTGCGTCAGCGCCGAATACCTGAGCTTTAGAAGAACCACCGGAGCCGGCAATCAGGCCTACGCGCGGGTTGTTCTGATAATCTTCTGCTTTCAGGCCAGCGTCTTCAACAGCCTGCTGCATGGAGAGGAAAGCATACACAGAGGCATCGTTCATGAAACGAACCACTTTACGGTCGATCAGGCCCGTGGTGTCCAGTTTGACGTTACCCCAGATGTGGCTACGCATACCAGAATCTTTGAATTCTTGAGAGAAAGTGATCCCAGAGCGACCTTCACGCAGGGATGCCAGGACTTCCTGCTGGTTGTTACCGATGCTGGAAACGATACCCAGGCCAGTAATCACTGCACGTTTCATTCAATACCTCTGTAAGTCATACTCATTAAAGTGTCGAGTCGCACAATAGCGTACACTTGTACGCTGAACAAGTCCGATCAGACAATTTAAGTATAAATTTGCGCCGCCAGGCACACATCGCTAAGATCGCCCCACGCCTTGCCTTGCGAGTAACTTACGTGAAACAAAACGCCATACAACCTGCCAACCTCGAATTTAACAATGAGGGTACACCTGTTTCCCGAGATTTCGATGATGTCTACTTTTCCAACGATAACGGTCTGGAAGAGACAAGATTCGTTTTTCTGGGCGGTAACCGGTTACCTGAACGCTTCGCCAGCCACGATCGCGCTCACTTCGTGGTGGCCGAGAGCGGATTCGGTACCGGACTGAATTTCCTGACGCTCTGGCAGGCCTTTAATGCGTTTCGCGGCTCGCACCCTGAGGCTACGCTGCAAAGGTTACATTTCATCAGTTTTGAAAAATTCCCGCTGCGCCTGGACGATCTTAAGCTCGCGCATCAGCACTGGCCTGAACTGGCAGAGCTTGCCGGGAAACTCCAGGCCCTCTGGCCACTGCCGTTCTCCGGCTGCCACCGCTTACTGCTCGATGAAGGGCGCATCACGCTCGATTTGTGGTTTGGCGACATCAACGAACTGGTCGACACGCTCGACGATTCTCACCATCAGCAGGTGGATGCCTGGTTCCTCGACGGCTTCGCGCCATCAAAAAACCCGGACATGTGGACACCGACGCTGTTTAACGCCATGGCCAAACTGGCACACCCGGGCGGCACGCTTGCGACGTTCACTTCCGCAGGATTTGTGCGCCGTGGCCTGATTGATGCCGGTTTTTGCATGCAAAAGAGCAAAGGCTTTGGCCGCAAACGGGAAATGCTTACCGGATATCGTGACGACTCGCAGCCAGCACAGCCCCGGGCGCCATGGTTTGCCCGCACGGGCAGTGAAACCAGAGAAACGGCCCTTATCGGCGGCGGCATTGCCAGCGCTATGCTCTCCCTCGCGCTGCTTCGCCGCGGCTGGCAGGTCACGCTCTATTGTGAAGACGCCATTCCGGCACAGGGCGCATCCGGCAACCGTCAGGGCGCGCTTTATCCTTTATTAACCGCTCACGATCCGGCGCTGGCGAGGTTCTTCCCAGCGGCGTTTACCTTCGCCCGCCGCCTGTACGATGCGCTTCCCGTTGAGTTTGACCATGACTGGTGCGGCGTGACACAGCTGGGCTGGGATGAAAAAAGCGCGCAGAAAATTGCCCGGATGCTGACGCTCGGCCTGCCGGCGGAAATCGCCGCAGAAGTCACCGCAGAAAACGCCCTGAACAGCATCGGCCTCGAAACCGGGTGTTCAGGCATTCAGTATCCGCTTGGCGGCTGGCTGTGCCCGGCGCAGCTGACGGCAGCAGCCATTGAGCTGGCCTGTAAAAACGGGTTGACCGTGCGCTGGAACCACCGCTGTGAAAATCTCGAAGCAACGGAAAGCGGCTGGACGCTGCACTTCGCCGACGGTAAAAAGCAGCACCACGCAAGCGCAGTCCTCGCCAACGGGCATCAGATCGGCCAGTTCACACAAACCGCAGACCTTCCGGTGTACGCCGTTGGCGGCCAGGTCAGCCATATTCCCACATCGCCTGAGCTGACCAGGTTACGCCAGGTGTTGTGCTATGACGGCTATCTGACGCCGCATAATCCACGCACTCAGCAGCACTGCATCGGTGCCAGCTATCATCGCGGACAGACGGAAATGGCTTACAGTGAGGAAGATCAGCAGCGCAATCGCCAGCGTCTGATCGACTGTTTCCCGCACGCGCAATGGCCGCAGGAAGTCGATATCAGCGAGGGCAAAGCCCGCTGCGGCGTGCGCTGCGCCACCCGCGATCACCTGCCGATGATCGGCAACGTGCCGGACTACCTGCAAACCCTTGAAAGCTACGCCACGCTTGCGCAGGACGTGGAGCACGCGCCTACGGCGCCGGTTCACAAAAATCTGTTTATGCTCGGCGCACTGGGCTCCCGCGGGCTGTGCTCTGCCCCGCTGGCGGCGGAAGTTCTCGCCTCACAGATGAGTAATGAACCTCTGCCGCTGGATGCGACCACGCTCGCTGGTCTCAGTCCAAACCGACTGTGGGTCCGCAAGCTACTGAAAGGAAAAGAGGCAGTCAAAGCACGCTGATACGCAGGCGGGCCTGCTTGCGATACTGCAACGGCGTCTGATGCATCATGCGCTTAAAGCAGGTAATGAAGTAGGTCACGTCCTGGAAACCGACCTTCGTCGCAATCGCATCCACGCTCATCTCACTGGTGCGCAGCAAATCACAGCTGCGCTTCAGCCGGCGCGTCAGTAAATATTCATGAATGCTGCCGCCGGTCTGCTGGCGGAAAATCCGTGACGTGTAGCTGCGTGAGAGCCCGATATCGCCCGCCAGCGCCTCCAGCGAAAACTTCTCCCCATAATGCTCCTCCAGCCACTGCATGATTTGTGCCGACGCCGTTTGCTGCTGCGGGCGGTTCTCTGCCGATTGTTCAGGCAAAAGTGACATTATCTGCATCACCAGAAAGGCAACCTCATCCGCCGGATAGTGCTCCCGGCAGTCAAGCGCCGCAAATCGCGTCAGAATGGTTTCCATATAGTCAGCGTGTTGGTGAAGATCGATAGCCTGAGCGGGCGCACCGGAGGCGGCAAGGCGAGAAAACTGCGCCTGAAAACGGGGAAACTGTTGCAGGGTACTTTCTACCGCCGACTGCTCAATGTGCATGGTAGAACGGTGATAATGATTCCGTTCGCCGTCATCAACGTGCACTTTATGCAGGCGAAACGGCGGGAAGATAAACAGCCGTCCTGGCCGGGCGGTATAATGCTGGTTATCAACCACAACGATGCCATAGCCCTGAGAAATATAAAGAAATTCCACGCACTGGTGCCAGTGATAGTACAGCGCGCTGGAGCCCCACATCCGGTTAAAAGAGATAGCCTGATGCTCAAGCGTGATCCTTTCCAGTAACTGCGAGTCGCCCATTTTGCCACCATGACAACAGAATTAAATTTTTAGCCTACGGTTTGCAATTTATTGCCCCCCTTCAGGGAAAATCCAGAAAAAATAAAATAGCGGTTCAGTTTTGTGAGGCGGCTCACTCGGAGACGTTCACAAAAGCGGCTACGCTTGGTTTCACCGCCATCATCCGATGGTAAAAAAATGAATAACAATAACTTTTATTCATCTCGTGCCCAACGGGAGGACCTCGTGCAACCTGAACAGATTACCTTTGATAATCCCTTACAAAACCGCAGCGACCTCACCCGCTGGGTAAAAGAAATGCTGAATGCCGTCACGCCTTTTTTCAACAATCGCGACAGCGGCGTGGATCTGGCGAATTTCACCCCCCATTACGGTCAGCGTATTGCCAATATGGAGGCATTCTCGCGCTTGCTGTGGGGCGTGACGCCTCTGCTGGCAGGCGGTCAGGAGCCTGAGCAGCTGTCGCTTTATATTCAGGTCATCAAAAACGGTATTAACCCGGCCCACGTGGAATACTGGGGCGAGATTGGCCACAGCGATCAGCGCGTCGTGGAAATGGCGGCATACGGTTTGCTGCTGGCGCTGGCCCACAAGCCGCTACTCGCCCACTTCAGCGAGCAGGAAAAGCAGCATCTGTGGCAGTGGCTGAAGCAGAGCGAAACCGCCACCATTCCCGACAACAACTGGCATTTCTTCCCGATTCTGGTGCAGCTCGGCTTTCAACACGCCGGGATGCCGGTTAACCGTGAGGCCATCGAGCGCCATTTTGCCGCCATGGAGCGCTACTGGCTCGGCGACGGCTGGTATAGCGACGGTCCGGACAGACCGCGTGACTACTACATTTCGATGGGTTTTCACTTCTACGGCCTGATCTACGCCACGCTGATGAAAGATGCGGACCCGGAGCGCTGTGCCACCTTGCGAAGCCGTGCCACCGTATTTGCCAATGATTTCATTCATTTCTTTGCCGAAGACGGCGCGGCTATTCCGTTTGGCCGCAGTCTGACCTATCGCTTTGCCCAGGCCGCGTTCTGGAGCGCCGCCGCCTTTGCCGGGCTGGATAGCTACTCACCGGGCGTTCTGAAAGGCCTGGTCCTGCGCCATCTGCGCTGGTGGATGCAGCAGCAGCCGTTCGACCGCGACGGCGTGCTGAGCGTCGGCTACAGCTACCCAAATCTGATCATGGCGGAAGATTACAACGCGCCCGGCTCACCGTACTGGGCGCTGAAAACGGTGCTGGTGCTGGCATTAGGCGAAAATAGCCTCTTCTGGCAAGCCGACGAGGAAGCCCTGCCACCGCGCCATTCCCCACATCCGATTCCTGGAGCCGCACAAATTCTGGTCCACCAGCCCGACCATGAATGGCTATTGACCGCCGGTCAGTGGGAGCGCAACAACTTCGTCAATACGGAAGCGAAATACTGCAAATTTGCCTATTCGACGCGCTTTGCTTTCAGCGTAGAACGCGGGCGCTTTGGACTTTCTCACGCCTCGCCGGATTCAATGCTGCTGCTCAGTGAAAAAGACAACTACTGGCGCGGCCGCCGCGACTGCGAGCAGGTCAGCATGTCGGGTCACACAATTTACAGCCGCTGGCGCCCCTGGCACGACGTAACCGTCGATACGTGGCTCACGGCGCTGGGTGAGTGGCAGATTCGCGTTCACCATCTGCAAACAGCCCGCGAGCTGGACACCGCCGAAGGCGGCTTCAGCCTTTGCTTCCGCCCACAGCCGGAACAGCGGCTGACCACAGGCATCAGCGCCCTTCATGGTGAAAAAGACACCAGCGCCATTCATTGTCTGAGCGCTGTTCAACGCGAAGGCGATGTCGTGCTGACCCCGCCAAACAGCAATCTTCTGTTTGCCGACAGGGCCGCAGTGCCGGTGCTGCGGAGCGAATTAACGCCTGGAACACATCTGCTGATAAGCGCCGTCTGGGCCGGTAATCAGCAGGATTACGACCCGGAAAATTGCCCGGAGGCCAGCCTGCAACAGGGCGTTATGCATCTGACGTCGGCGGCGTACGAAACGCACTTCTCCCTGACTGAACTGCCGTGAAGCTGAGGAAAATGAGATGAACGCAACAACCCCGCGCAGCGCGCAAGTGAAAATGAGCACCTTTATTTTCCTCTACTTCTTCACCTGGTCCTCCAGCTTCGGGCTTTACGCCCTGTGGCTGAGCCAGAAGGTCGGACTCGATAGCATCACTATCGGCAGCGTCTTTGCCATCAACGGCGTGTTTGCGGTGATCATGAAGCCGGTTTACGGCTACATCATGGATAAAATCGGCATGAGCAAATGGCTACTCTATTTTGTCTGTGCCGTCTCTGCGCTGATGGCGCCATTCTTTATCTTTGTTTATCAGCCGCTGCTGCTGAGTCACACCACCATGGGCATCATTATTGGCGCGCTGTACCTGAGCCTCGGCTGGTATGCGGGCGTGGCGGCATCCGAATCCTATGCCGATCGCTTCAGCCGCCTTTACGGCGTGGAGTTTGGCCGCGTGAGAATGTGGGGATCGCTCGGCTGGGCGCTGGCTGCCTCCGTTTCCGGGGTGCTGTTTAACCTCACGCCGCTGGCGAATTTCCTCGTCAGCAGCACCACCTCGGTACTGATGCTGCTGGTATTAATCAGCCTGAAAATTGGCGATGAGCAATTGCGCTCCAACAACGTGATTTCCGCCAATAAAATCGTCTTCAGCGACGTGGTTTTACTGCTGAAGAACCGCAAATTCTGGATGTTCAGCCTGTATGTGGCGGGCGTGGCGTGGATGATGTTTGTCGCCGAGCAGCAGTTCCCGCGCTACTTCGTCTCCTTCTTCGCCACTAAAGAGCAGGGGAACGCCTGGTACGGCTACCTCAGCATGATTCAGTCCGGCACCGAGTTCGTGATGATGATGTTCATTCCGGTGCTGGTGAACCATTACGGCGCGAAGAAAGGCCTGCTGCTGTGCGGCTGCGTAGTGGGAGCACGCCTGATCGCCTCCGGCCTGACGACCGATCCGGTGATGATCTCCATCATCAAACCGCTGTACGGTATGGAGATCGCGCTGCTGCTGATTTCGGTCTTCAAGTACATCGCCGAGCATTTCCATAAAAAGGTGAATGCAACCATGTACCTGCTGGGCTATCAGGCGATGATTTACGTCGGTTCTGTGGTCGTCGCGCCGCCCGCGGGCTATCTGTATGCGAAAATCGGCTTCGAGCATACTTACCTGATGATGGGCTGCTGTGCCCTGCTCTTCACTCTGATTTCCACCCTTACGCTTTCCCGCTGCCGCTCTGCCCGCGATCCTCATCCTGAGGACGAACAGACGCTGAATGCGGTATCCATTGCCCCTGCCAAAAGTCATTAAGGAGACGTTATGACCCGTTCCGTTGTTACCGAGCCGCTGCGCCCCGTCGAGCTGTATGCCATTGACCGCCAGGCGCTGCGGCAAAGTCTGGACGCTGCATTAACGCGTATTACGAAGAAGCTGGATACCAACATTGCCAGGTTTGGCGACAGCTTCCCGGGGGAAGCCTGTGAAAAAGGCATCTGGCCCCGCACAAAGAACGTAGAGTGGACCACCAGCTTCTGGACCGGACAGCTGTGGCTGGCGTGGGAGATGACCGGCGAGGTTCGTTTTCGCGAGGCAGCCGAACGCACTCTGCCCTCCTTCTACGAACGCATTGAAAAGCGCATTGATACGGCCACACACGATCTGGGCTTTCTTTATTCGCTCTCCTGCGTAGCCGCGTGGCGACTGACGGATAACGACATCGCACGCCGGGCAGCGCTGAAGGCCGCCGATACGCTGATGGAGCGCTTTAACCCGACGGCAAAAATCATTCAGGCCTGGGGCGATCTCAACGACCCGGAGCAGCAGGGCCGAATGATTATCGACTGCAACATGAACCTGCCGCTGCTCTACTGGGCGAGCGAGCAAACGGGTGACGCCCGCTACGCAGAAGCGGCAACGGCCCACGTGAAGCAGGCTGCACGCTACATCGTGCGTCCGGATGCTTCGACGTACCACACGTATTATATGGATGTCGTGACCGGCGAACCACGTTTCGGCAATACTCATCAGGGCTACAGCGATACCTCCTGCTGGTCGCGCGGTCAGGCATGGGGCATCTACGGCTTCCTGCTGAGCTACCTGCACACCGGCGATGAAAGCATGGTTGAGCTTTCCCGCAGCCTCGCACACTACTTCCTCAACCGCCTGCCGGAAGACGAAGTTTGCCATTGGGATTTAGCCCTGCTCGGCACCGACGCGGTGCGCGACAGCTCCGCCGCCGCCATTGCCGTCTGCGGGTTGCTGGAGCTGGTGAAAGCCCTGCCAACGCTGGATCCGCACCGGGCTCATTATGAAGAGATGGCGCTGAAGATCGTAAAATCACTCACGGATAACTATCTGGCGCGTGAAGACGATGCCACTGAAGGACTGCTGAAGCACTCGGTGTACCATATGGGCAGCGGAAAAGGCGTGGATCAGTGCTGTAGCTGGGGAGATTATTTCTATCTGGAAGCTTTAGTTCGATTGCGCCAGGTCTGGCCGCTGTATTGGTGATCCGGGGAGATATTGCCGGGTGGAGGCTTACGCCTTACCCGGCCTACACCCTCTTTTACCTTGCTTAGCCAGGCCTACAAAAGAAACGTAGGCCGGGTTAGCACAGCGCCCCCCGGCGCAACATTAAATCTTCGCTTTCTGGAACAGCGTGTCCCACATGCCAAGCACCAGTGCCTGATCGCGCGGATTCAGCTCTCCGGCCTGAATGGCCTTTTCCAGGCTATGGGAGACTTGCTCATACACCGCCTGCGCAGAGTGATCGTCACCCGCTTCCAGCTCGGCAACGGCGAGCGTCAGGTGGCCGCGCAGGTAACCGCTGGCAAACAGCTCGTCGTCGCTGGCGTGCTCAACCATGTCATCAATTAACGCCAGAATGCGCGATTCAAATTCTGCGATCATCTTCTTTCCTCAATTTAGATCTTCCGGCCAGGGGAAGTGGTCCGCCGTTAACGTCGGCGTTTGATAATAATTCTGTAAAGCTGCGATGAAGCGCGCCGGACGTGCCGGGATCCCTTCCTTCAGATACGTCATTACCTGCGCATGCACCCGACGCTGGAACACGATGCGGTCGGGCTCAAAATCGCCTTCGAGGTTGTCGCAGCTGACGTTGAACGGGAAACCCGCCGCCGCGCAAAATAGCCAGTCGAACGCCTGCGGCTTCACTTCCACGTCTTCAAACTGGCTTTGCGTTTTGGCATCGCGCCCGTCCGGGCAGTACCAGTAACCAAAATCCACCAGCTTGCGGCGTTCGGCACCCGCGATGCACCAGTGCGAAATCTCATGCAGCGCGCTGGCATAAAAGCCGTGGGCAAAGACGATGCGGTTGTACGGCGCGTCATCATCTGCGGGAAGATAGATCGGTTCATCCTCGCCTGAAATCAGACGGGTATTAAAATCGTCAGCAAAGCAGCCGTTAAAAATGTCGATCAGCTGCTGAAAATGGTGTTCTTGTTGCATCAGTGAATTCCCAACCACTGGAGGATCTCCGCTCCGTGACTGTCATAGAGAAGTTTAGCGCTCATCACCGCCGAGACGATAACGATCATCGGCCGGATCAGCTGCTGTCCTTTGCTGAGCACCAGTCGCGATCCCATTCGCGCACCTAAAAATTGCCCGGCCATCATCACAAAACCGGTTCCCCAAATGACCTTGCCACCAAGGATAAACAGCAGCAGACCGCCAACGTTGGAGGTTGCGTTCAGTACCTTGGCGTGCGCGGTGGATTTGGCGAGATTAAACCCGGCGAGCGTGACAAACGCCAGCGCATAAAACGATCCGGCACCGGGGCCGAAGAAGCCATCGTAAAAGCCGACACACCCTCCGGTAACCAGCGCGAACGGCAGGCCATGCAGACGACGCTGGCGGTCTTCTTCACCCAGCTTTGGCATCAGCAGAAAATAGAGACCAATACCGATAATCAGCAGCGGCAGGATTTGGCGCAGGACGTCCGACTGAACGTGCTGCACCAGCAGCGCACCGCTCATTGAGCCGATAAAGGTCATCAGAATATTGAGCTTCTGATCGGCCAGATTGACCACCTTACGGCGAATAAAATAGAGCGAGGACGACAGCGATCCGCCGCAGGCCTGTAGCTTATTGGTTGCCAGCGCGTTAGCGGGCGACATGCCCACCGCCAGCAGCGCCGGGATGGTCAGCAGACCGCCGCCGCCCGCCAGGGCGTCAATAAACCCGGCCAGCAGCGCAATAAAAAACAGGGCCGCCAGAAGCAGCGGCGACACCATAAAGAAATCGCTAAAAAATTCCATCAGAGAACGTGTTCATCCAGTAGCGCCTGACAGGAAGGCGGCAACGGCGGCGGCGTCTTCTTCTCAGGTTTGGTTGACCCAGGCTTAGGCGGCTCGAACCAGCTTTGCAGTTCGGCACCGCAGCCGTCACCTGCCGGAGGTGGTGCCTGCTCCTGACACTCCAGGCTTCCCGCCGGGCAGCGCAGACGCACGTGCATGTGCGCACGGTGCTGGAACCACGGACGCACCTTACGCAGCCAGTCGCGATCCGTGCCCGCATCGAGGCAAAGCTGCTGCTTGATAGCCGGGTTCACGAAAATGCGTGTTACGGAATCATCTTTCGCTGCGAGCTTGATCAGGCTGCTGATTTGCGGCGACCAAAGTGACGGCACCACGCGTTTGCCATCTGCTGACACTAAATCCAGCGCCTGTGGCTTTAACAACTGTGAAGACGTCCAGCGCGTTTGCGGCAGCTGGAGGAAAATGTCGACGTCCAGACCTGACTGGTGGCTGGCGTGACCACCGTTAAAGCGCCCACCTGCCGGCATGCCCATATCGCCAATCAGCAACGTGCCCATACCTGCGTTGTGAACCTGACGGCTCAGACGCTGAATGAACTGGATAAGATCCGGATGACCAAAGTAGCGGCGCTGATCGGTGCGCATCACCTGATAGTTATCAGACTGAAGCGGCAGCGGATTCGCGCCGACGATGCAGCCGTTGGCGAATGCGCCAATCGACTGCGCCGTACCGGGAATCGGCTCTTTGATCTTCTGCCACGGCGTGGCGGCGAAAGAGGCGCTACTGGCAAGCAGCGCCAGCAACGCGATAACGGTTTTTTTCATTTTCCCGCATATCTCTGGAGTGTATTACCAGCGAGGAAGCGTGGTGGTCACATCCGCATTCTGCGCACGCTGGCGCAGCAGATGGTCCATCAGCACGATCGCCAGCATCGCTTCGGCGATCGGCACCGCCCGGATCCCTACGCAGGGATCGTGACGACCTTTGGTGATCATTTCGACTTCTTCACCGGCGCGGTTAATGGTCTTGCCCGGCACGGTAATACTCGATGTGGGTTTCAGCGCCATGTGGGCGATGATTTGCTGCCCGCTGCTGATGCCGCCAAGCACACCACCGGCATGGTTGCTCTGGAAACCGGCTTTGGTGATTTCATCACGGTTTTCGCTGCCGCGCAGGCTGACAACGCCGAAGCCATCACCAATTTCCACGCCTTTCACCGCATTGATGCTCATCAGCGCGTGGGCGATGTCTGCATCGAGGCGGTCGAATACCGGCTCGCCGAGGCCTGGCGGTACGCCATCAGCCACAACGGTAATTTTCGCGCCAATCGAATCGCCTTCTTTCTTCAGGCCACGCATCAGTTCGTCAAGCGCTTCGATTTTATCGGGATCCGGACAGAAGAACGGGTTCTGCTCGACCTGACTCCAGTCTTTGATTTCCAACGGAATATCGCCCATCTGGGTCATACAGCCGCGAATAACGATACCGAACTTCTCGGCCAGGTATTTCTTGGCAATGGCACCTGCCGCCACGCGCATCGCGGTTTCGCGGGCAGATGAACGCCCACCGCCGCGGTAGTCGCGCAGGCCATATTTTTGTTCGTAGGTATAGTCGGCGTGGCCCGGACGGAAAACGTCTTTGATAGCGCTGTAGTCCTGAGAGCGCTGATCGGTGTTCTCAATCAACAGGCCGATGCTGGTACCGGTCGTGACGCCTTCAAATACGCCCGAAAGAATTTTCACCTGATCCGGCTCGCGGCGCTGCGTGGTGTAGCGCGAGGTCCCCGGGCGACGACGGTCGAGGTCGTGCTGGAGATCGGCTTCCGTCAGGGGAATTCCCGGCGGCACGCCGTCCACGATGCAGCCGAGGGCCACACCGTGGGATTCGCCGAAGGTGGTTACGCGAAAGAGTTGTCCAATTGTGTTTCCTGCCATCACGGCTCCATCGAATTGTAATTAATCTTTATAGATGCTGAAGTGTTCGCGGGCAGCCAGGAGCTGCGCTTTGGTGAGCATAAAGACGCCGTCACCGCCGTTGTCGAACTCAAGCCAGGTGAACGGCACGTCAGGATACTGCTCCATCAGATGTACCATGCTGTTACCGACTTCACAAATCAGAATGCCGTCGTCGCTCAGGTAGTCCGGGGCGTTACCGAGAATGCGGCGCGTCAGCTTCAGCCCATCGGAGCCGGAGGCAAGCCCAAGTTCCGGCTCATGACGATATTCGTTTGGCAGGTCGGCCATGTCTTCGGCATCGACGTACGGTGGGTTGGTCACGATCAGGTCGTACTGCACTTTTGGCAGGTCGCGGAAGAGGTCGGAACGAATCGGCGTGACGTGATGAATCAGCCCATGCTCTTCGATATTGTGCTCGGCCACGGCCAGCGCATCCGGGGAGATATCTACCCCATCCACTTCTGCTTCAGGGAAAGCGTAGGCGCATGCAATTGCGATACAGCCGCTACCGGTGCACATATCCAGAATATGCTCTGGCTGACGGGCAATCAGGCCCGCGAAGCGGTTGTTAATCAGTTCGCCAATTGGCGAACGTGGCACCAGCACGCGCTCATCCACGAAAAATTCGTGACCGCAGAACCAGGCTTTGTTGGTCAGATAGGCGACCGGAATGCGCTCGTTCACGCGGCGGATCACGCGTTCAACGATACGATGCTTTTCGCTGGAGGTCAGACGCGCGGTGCGCATGTCTTCCGGAATATCCAGCGGCAGATAAAGCGACGGCAGTACAAGCTGGACGGCCTCATCCCACGGATTATCCGTACCGTGACCGTACCAGATGCCCGCCGCGCTGAAACGGCTGACGGACCAGCGCAACATATCCTGAATGGTATGCAGCTCATTGACTGCTTCATCGACAAAAATCTTATCCACTTTCCCCTCCAGGGCATGACGCGTAAATTCGGCGGCTAGTTTGCCACGAAGACGCCGATAAATCAGCATTCTTGCATCGCAGGCCAGGGGAAATATGCGTTTTCGCTGCCCGTAAGCGCAGAGAGTCGGGTAAACTGTCGCAAAGCGAAAATGAGAAGAGACGATGAAGAAGAAAACCTCACTCAGCGAAGAGGATCAGACGCTGTTCCGCCAGCTGATGACAGGCACCCGCCAGATCGAGCAGGACACCATAGTCCATCGCCCAACGCGTAAAAAAATTAACGAAGTGCCGGTCAAGCGTCTGCTTCAGGAACAGGCCGATAACAGCCACTATTTTTCAGATGAATTTCAGCCGCTGCTGAATACCGAAGGCGCGATGAAATACGTACGCGCCGACGTCAGCCATTTTGAGGCGAAAAAGCTACGCCGTGGTGATTACTCCCCGGAGCTTTTTCTCGATTTGCACGGCCTGACCCAAATGCAGGCTAAGCAGGAACTGGGCGCGCTGATTGCCGCCTGCCGTCGTGAACATGTGTTTTGTGCCTGCGTCATGCACGGCCACGGAAAGCACATTCTTAAGCAGCAGACGCCATTGTGGCTGGCGCAGCACCCACACGTAATGGCGTTTCATCAGGCACCAAAAGAGTACGGCGGAGATGCCGCATTGCTGGTGTTGATAGAAGTGGAAGAGTGGCAGCTGCCAGAGTTGCCCTGACAAAAAGGCGGGAGCATTTCCCCGCCTTTCGTATTTTGATACTGAAGTGCCCGTCACTACGTTTGCCGGGCCTGCAATATATCTCACATAGCTTTCGCCATTTTCAGATTGCAGGGGCTCATTTGCCAGTTGAACTGACCTTGCCCGCTGGCATCCAGCGTGACGTTGGCAATCGCGGATGTGGAGAACATCGGCGGCGCTTCGCCCGGGCAGAGTTCGGAGACCAGGTAACCGACCAGCGGCAGGTGAGAAACCACCAGCGCAGAGGCCACACCTTCATTCGCCAGCGCCTGCAAATACGCGCTGACCAGGCCCACATCGCCGCAAGGCGTGAGTTCCGGCAGGACATCGATCTCTTTTGGCAGGTTCATGCACTCCCCCACCACGTTCAGCGTTTGTTCGGCTCGTAAGAACGGGCTGACCAGAACGCGCTCAATATCCACTTTTTGACCTTTCAGCCAGGTTGCCATTTGACGGGATTCATCGCACCCACAGGTGGTGAGGGGACGAACCGAATCGCTGGCTGCATCCAGGGCAGCGTCGCCGTGACGCATGATAAAAACTTGCATATTGCACCGCTTTTGTTAACCAGAAGCACCGAAGTAAAACATACGTCAAAACACGCTGTTTACCCGATGGCCGGGCATTGTGCCTGATCCATTCGATGAATGAAACGCTGTTTTTTACCTCAATGGCGTAAGTATAGTCAATCTTTGTTTACAAAATAGCCACTCAGCAGCATAATCCATCGTCAGGATTTACCTTTATTTGACCTCAACTTAACGTCTCAGTTTCATTTATGGGCCAAAAGGCCAGGCCCTTTTCTGCCATCCTTGTTAATGCATCGCACGGCGTAAACCGTGGCCCATACTGGGCAGCCAGGCGTTGCAGAATCGCCACGACTTCTCCCGCGCCGAGACTATCCATATAGCGGAACGGGCCGCCTAAAAACGGCGGGAATCCAATACCAAACACGGCACCGATGTCGCCATCACGTGCGCTACGAACCACCTGCTCATCGAAGCAGCGTGCCGCTTCATTGAGCATCATCATCACGCAGCGTTCGGCAATCTGCTGCCCGGAAAGCTGCCCTTTCTGCCCGCTGCCAATAAGCGTATAAATTGCAGGGTCAGGCTGTTTTTTGCTTTTACGCCCTTTCGCGCCGTAAAGATAGAAACCGCGACCATTTTTTCTGCCTTTGCGATCGTCGTTCAAAATTGCGCTGATGATATTTGCAGGTGCGCTAAAACGATCTCCGTAAGCACTTTCCAGTACAGGAATAATTTTAGTCCCGGTATCAATCCCGACCTCATCCAAAAGTTGGATTGGCCCTACCGGGAAGCCAAATTTCGTCAGCGCGCCGTCAATCCTGTCGATGGATTCGCCTTCGGTCAGCAACCGCATTGCTTCATTAATATAAGGAGCCAGAATGCGATTGACGTAAAACCCGGCTTTATCGGCGACCACTACCGGCGTTTTGCCCAGCTGTTTCGCCAGTTTGACCGTAGTGGCAATCGTCGTCTCAGACGTTCCAGCGTGGGGGATAACCTCCACCAGCGGCATTTTTTCTACCGGGCTGAAGAAGTGAAGGCCAATCACCTGCTCCGGGCGCTGTGCCTGCGCGGCGATATCACCAATCGGCAGCGACGAGGTATTGGAGGCAAAAATCGTATGAGGCGCAAAGTTCGCTTCAACGTCCGCCACCATTTGCTGCTTGAGGGATAAATCCTCAAAAACGGCCTCAATTACCATGTCACGTTGCGCAAAACCGCGATAGTCGGTCGTGCCTGAGATCAATGCCATCTGGCTGTCTCGTTCACTGGATCTGATATGGCGGCGACGCACCTTTTTATCAAGCAATTCCCAGCTGTACTTCAGGGCGTGATTGATCCCCTTAGCATTAATGTCTTTGATGCGCACCGGCAGCTTCGCTTTGCTGGCGGTGACAAAGGCAATCCCGCCGCCCATCAGACCCCCGCCCAGCACGGCAGCTGAATGCAGCGGATGAGGTTCAGCATCCGCACCGGGATCCTTTTTCACTTTCGTACTGGCAAAGAAAATCGAACGCAGCGCTTTTGACTGCGGCGTCATCGCCAGTTCACCAAAGGCTCTGGCTTCCGCTTCATAGCCGCTGCTGCTGCCATGGGCGAGTCCCGTTTCCAGCACGCTCAGGATGCGTGAGGTAGCCGGGTAGTTACCATGCGTTTTCTCTTCGGTCTTCTTCGCCGCCATGTTAAACACCAGGCTGCGGGCGACGGGCCCAGCCAGAATGCGCTCGCGAACCGGCAAACGACGGCTTGCAGGGCGCTCCTGTTTTGCCAGCTCAACGGCGGCTTCCAGCAGAATCGAGTGCGGAACAACGTCATCCACCAGCCCGGCTTTCCACGCCTGTCGGGCACGAAGCTGCTTCCCGGTCAGGATCATATCCAGCGCGGTGCTAATCCCCACCAGACGGGGCAACCGCTGCGTGCCGCCAGAGCCTGGCAGCAAACCAAGCTGTACTTCCGGCAGCCCCAGCACCGTTTTCGCATCATCACTACAGATGCGGCTGTGGCAGGCTAACGCCAGCTCCAGCCCGCCGCCGAGGCATGCTCCGTGAATGGCCGCCACAACCGGGACCGGCAGCGCATGAATTTCCGCCATGATCTGCTGGCCCTGACGCGCCAGCGCTTCGGCTTCCTGAGCGGTTTGACAACCGGCAATCATATTGATGTCCGCACCGGCAACAAAGTTGTCGGGTTTGGCAGAGATGAACACGACGCCGCGCAGGGCTTTGTTCTCACGAATCCGTTTGAGAATAGCCCGCACCTGAACGCCAAACTCCGCCTTCAGGGTATTCATCTTCTCGCCAGGCACATCAATAGTAATAACTGCGACGTTATCGAGGCGTTCAGTTAGGGTAAATGCGGATGTCGTTTCCATTATTCGGCCTCCAGAACCATCGCCGCACCAAGTCCACCGGCCGCACAGGCGGTGACAAGGCCAAAGCCACCGCCGCGACGGCGGAGCTCGTTCAGCGTTTGGGTGATCATGCGCGCGCCCGTAGCGGCAAAAGGATGCCCGTAGGCAATCGAGCCGCCAAGCACGTTAAATTTGCTGTCGTCGATCTCGCCCGTCGCATGGCTACGGCCCAGCACGTCGCGGGCAAAACGTTCGCTCGCCATGAGCTGGACGTTCGCCAGGGTTTGTGCGGCAAAGGCTTCATGCATATCAAAGAGGGTTAAATCCGCCATCGTCAGCCCTGCTCGCTCGAGCGCAAGCGGCGTCGACCACGCCGGGCCCAGCAGCATGTCCTGCCAGACGTCAATCGCGGTAAACGCGTAACTGCGCAAATAGCCCAGAGGCTTGAGGCCAAGCTCTTTAGCGCGGGACTCCGTCATCAGAATCACGGCGGCAGCACCATCGGTGAGCGGCGTGCTGTTAGCAGCGGTTACCGTGCCGTGCTTGCGGTCAAATGCCGGGCGCAGTTTGGCGTAGTCCGCAATCGTGGAGTTGCCACGAATGTTGTTATCTTTTTCCAGCGGCTCGCGAAACGGCGGCGCGTAGGCCGTCATGACTTCATCCGCGAGCTTGCCCTCTTCCCAGGCTTTGGCGGCATACATATGCGATCGATGCGCCAGCGCATCCTGCTGCTCGCGGGTGATCCCCCAGGTTTTCGCCATTTGCTCGGCGGTATCGCCCATGCGCAGCCCGGTGGAATACTCGGCAACGGCTGGCGGTACCGGAGCCAGGTCTTTCAGCCGCAGGCGGGAGAAGAGTTTAAGTTTTTGCCCGAGCGTACGCGCCTTGTTGGCATCAACAAGCGTGCGGGCCAGCGTTTTGCTGACGCCTATCGGCAATACAGAAGAAGAGTCTGCCCCGCCGGCGATCCCGGCGCGAATGGTGCCAGCCATCAAACTTTCCGCCACGTTGGCGACAGCCTGGAAACTGGTGGCGCAGGCACGACTTACGCTATAGGCGTCGGTATGAACGCTCATGCCGGTGCCGAGCACGATTTCGCGGGCAATGTTGGGCGCTTCAGGCATCTGCACCACCTGGCCGAAAACCAGCTGTTCGATAACTTCGGGGGGAATTTCGCTGCGAGCCAACAGTTCACCCACAACCATTTTGCCGAGATCGACCGCCGGAATGCCGTGGAATGCCGTCGCCTGGCGTGCAAAAGGCGTGCGTAGCCCGCTGACAATGGCAATGCGATCGCCCTGACGGGTGATAAGCGGTAATGCCTGACTCATAACCTTCCCCTGATAATGTAAAAAAGTGGTCTGACCTGATAACAGTCTTAACTAATTTTTTACATCCAGCCAATCGGGGAAGCCGAAAAGTGAGAGCCAAAACACATTGAGATAAAAAAGAAAACGGCCCTGCTGAACAGAGCCGTTTAAAGAAGGGATTAACGCAGACCGAGCTGGAAAATCAGGGTTTCCGCTTCGCAGCAGAACACGAAATCGATATCCAGCTGCACGCCACCTTCAACTTCTTTAAAAGTAGAAGTGATTTTGCATGGATCGGATTCCACACCGCGTGCTCTTTCGCTCAGCGCCGCCAGAGTTTCTTCGGCTTCAGCACGGTTAGCGAAAACGCGGCTGTAAGAAGCGGTGCAGTCGGTGTTGTCCATGATGGTACCAACATCCATACAGCAGCAAACCGGGGTTTCATCAGCACTGCATTTACTCATCGTAGATTTCCTCTGTATTCGCACTCAGGGTGCCAGATAAACAATGCTTTTATTTTACGCCCCTGCCCCTGGCGTCTCCAGTCGATATTACTTTCCGCGGCCTTAAGTGACCTAAATCACAATTAAAAATGATCTAAAACAAAAATCACCTTCTCAGGTGAACCTTTCTGGCGGCAATTTTGCCAGATGGATCATGTTTCTTAGATCACACATGAAAAAACTTATAAACAAACTTGCAACATTCCGTCTGGTCAGACCTATACTCTCGGCACTGGTCTGATTTCTCTGACGTAACACAGACCCTACACTTCGCGCTTCTGTTACGGCATGTAACAAATTTTGCATAAAAATAACTCAATTGAGGTTATGGTCATGAGCCAAAAAACCCGCTTTACAAAATCTGCTCTCGCAGTTGCAGTGGCACTTGTTTCCTCCCAGGCCTGGTCCGCAGGCTTCCAGTTAAATGAATTCTCAGCCTCCGGCTTAGGGCGTGCGTATTCTGGTGAAGGCGCTATCGCCGACGATCCAGGCAACGCCAGCCGTAACCCGGCGCTGATCATGATGTATGACCGCCCACAGATGTCTATCGGTGGCGTGTACATTGATCCGGATGTCAACATCACCGGTAAATCCCCGACAGGCAAGAGCACCAGCGCCGATAACATCGCGCCATCTGCCTGGGTACCTAACTTACACTTTGTCATGCCTGTTAACGATCAATTTGGTTTCGGTGCATCCGTCACCTCTAACTATGGCCTGGCAACTGAATACAACAGCGACTACGCGGCGGGAAGCGTGGGCGGTAAAACCGATCTGACCACCGCGAACCTGAACCTGAGTGCGGCATATCGCCTCAACAGCGCATGGAGCTTCGGCCTCGGCTTTGATGCTGTATATGCTAAGGCGAAAATTGAGCGTTATGCAGGTGACCTGGGCCAGATTGTTGCTGGTTCTGGTGCGCTGAACTCTAACCCGCAGTTGGCTGGTGCTGTCGCGCAGATCCCAGCGGATACTCAGATTGCTCGCCTGAAGGGTGACGACTGGGGCTTCGGCTGGAACGCCGGTATCCTGTATGAACTGGACAAAAATAACCGTTACGGCTTCACCTACCGTTCTGAAGTCAAAGTGGACTTCGACAAAGGTGAATACAAGAGCGACCTGCCGTCTGCCTATAACCAGATCCTCGGCAACTTCGGCCTGCCAGCGGGCACCGACGGTCGTACCGTCGATGGTTCTCTGACCCTGAACCTGCCGGAAATGTGGGAGCTGTCCGGTTATAACAAAGTGGCACCGCAGTGGGCTATCCACTACAGCGCGACCTACACCAGCTGGAGCCAGTTCCAGGAGTTGAAAGCGAACGGTTCGAACGGTCAGACGCTGTTCTATAAAGATGAGAGCTTCAAGGACGCATGGCGTCTGGCGCTGGGTACTACTTACTACTACGACGACAACTGGACCTTCCGTACCGGTATCGCGTTTGATGACAGCCCGGTTCCAGCCGATCATCGCTCTATCTCCATCCCGGATCAGGACCGCCTGTGGCTGAGCGCAGGGGCAACCTATGCGTTTAACCAGGATGCTTCCATCGACGTTGGCGCTTCTTACATGCATGGTCAGAACGTGACCATCGAAGAAGGCCCGTACAAATTCCGCTCTGACGGTAAAGCGTGGCTGTTCGGTTCCAACTTCAACTACCGCTTCTGATAACCTCTTATCAGACATAAAAAAAGGTGAGCTCCGCGCTCACCTTTTTTCTTTGTGACATCGATTACTGTGAGTCGATGTCCTTCAGATCGCCCTCGATCGCCTTCGCGTTCGGGTTCTCTTCCGTGCTGAGCTTCCCGCCGTTAGCGATGAAATCATGCTGCTGGAAGTAGGCTTCACGCACCATAATGTACGGGTCTGAAGACTGACGCAGAAGGCCATCGGAATCCAGCAGCTGCGCACGCGTTTCAATACCTTCCACCGCCCATTTACCGATAGACATCGGCCAGGTCAGCCATGAGAGCACCGGATAGAGCGTGTCGGCCTGATCGCCGCCTTCGTCACGCAGCGTAAAGCTGCCGTAGAACGGTAGCTGCAAATAAGGGCCATAACCCACGCCATAATGCCCCAGCGTACTGCCGAAGCGGTGAGGCTGCACCCGCTGCAGTTTCGGGTTTGCCATCCCGGCGACGTCAATAAAACCACCCATCCCCAACAGGGTATTCAGGAAGAAACGGGTGAAGTGCACCATCCCCTGATACGGATCGCCCTGCAGGAACATGTTCACCATGATCGCAGGCTCTTCAAGGTTGCCGGTAAAGTTGCCGATGCCGTTACGCGCTGGCTGTGGCACGTAGTCGCGCCATGCAACCGCCACGGGGCGCAGAACGTAAGGATCCAGCACGTTGAAGTTGAAGTCGTACATCGTACGGTTGAAGCCTTCAAACGGATCGGAACGACCTTGCGACTGGTCACCCGTGCTGGCACATCCCACCAGCAGCGTTGCGCTTAGCGCAAGCGCAGACAGGCGAAAATTCATAAATGTCTCCCTGTAAAGAAATCACTGCTTTTACTGATTTTATACATATTTTGAAACAGACGTATCGCTATTCATGGCATAAGCCGAAATTAAGAGTTTATCGCGAGGTCCCGGTCACTAAAACCCGCTACGCTTTATCGCAGGTAAACAGACGAAGGTTAAGCCGGATGGACAAGCACGAAGATGAAAAAATCAACCGCCATACGGAAGAGCTGGAAGTTGAGAGCGACGAGAAAAACCGCGGAGAAGAGATAGAAGTGGATGAGGACCGTCTTCCCTCAAGGGCGATGGCGATTCACGAACATATTCGCCAGGAAGGTGAAAAAGAGATGGAGCGCGACGCGATGGCACTGTTGTGGTCTGCCATTGCCGCCGGGCTTTCGATGGGTGCATCGCTGCTGGGCAAAGGTATTTTTCACGTTCAGCTTGAGGGCGTCCCAGGGGGATTTCTGCTTGAAAACTTAGGCTACACCTTCGGTTTTGTGATTGTGATAATGGCACGCCAGCAGCTCTTCACAGAGAACACCGTCACGGCGGTGCTCCCGGTCATGCAAAACCCGACGCCGGGTAATGTCGGCCTGCTGATGCGCTTATGGGGCGTGGTGCTGCTCGGTAATCTTATCGGCACCGGTATTGCTGCCTGGGCCTTCGAATACATGCCTATTTTTGACGAACCTACCCGCGATGCCTTCACCAAAATCGGCATGGACGTGATGAAAAACACGCCTGCGGAGATGTTCGCCAACGCCATCATCTCCGGCTGGCTGATTGCCACCATGGTCTGGATGTTTCCCTCCGCCGGTGCGGCTAAAATCGTGGTCATTATTCTGATGACCTGGCTTATTGCCCTCGGCGACACTACCCACATCGTCGTGGGCACGGTAGAAATCCTCTATCTGGTCTTTAGCGGCAGCCTGCACTGGCACGACTTCTTCTGGCCCTTCGCCCTGCCGACGCTTGCCGGCAACATCTGCGGCGGCACCTTTATTTTCGCCTTGCTCAGCCATGCCCAAATCCGTAACGACATGAGCAACAAGCAAAAAGCAGAGGCTAAAGCCAAAGCGAAGCAGCAAGAGAACGCAGAGAAAAAATAAAGGTGGCGGCGACACTTTGAGCAGTCAGTCGGCTATGTGCTTAACCTGGCTGCCAAAAAACGCTATACTCTTGCCGCTTCGTCCCCTTAGTTAAATGGATATAACGAGCCCCTCCTAAGGGCTAGTTGCAGGTTCGATTCCTGCAGGGGACACCATATACGCCTCTCCTGAAGTCTACCTGGCAACGTGCGACAACGTTGTAGTGAGGTTTTTCGCTACGCGATTGTGACAGGTCGTGCCGAATACAACCCAGCTGCTGATCTTGGTAGCGCTTTACAAGGCCATGAGAAACAGCACTATCCCTTTCTTACCACCGCAGAGTTGCCTGAGTTTTTGCACAAACTATCAAGTTACTCTGGAAGCCTTATTACCCTTCTCGCAACCCGATTGCTCAAGCTGACAGGATTGAGAACAGTAGAATTACGTCTGGCTTAATGGGGTGAAATAGACTTCGATAATCACCTCTGGGAAATCCCGAAAACCAGAATGAAGATGAAACGTCCTCATATTGTTCCATTATCAGCTCAATCCTTGGGTGCCTTTCGTCAATTGGGAGAGTTAACAGGAAACTATCAGTTTATGGGAGGGGTAAAACAACGTTGTATACGTTCATATAAAATGGTTGGCACATAATACGATATGAGAAATAATGAATGTATTTTTTTTGTGTGCCGTTTGTTAAATTTAATGTCGTGGTTGTCGCGATTATATTTCTGTGAAGCACTGTCCATTAGTTAAATACGGTTAGCGAAAGATAAAATTATGAGCTGCCATTTTCTCGCTAGAATATTATGTCGCAATTCGGCATTTTGCTATTGCCCTTGTAGTGACTGGGTGTCTGAGGAATGCGTTTTAGATAAATTTACTCTTTTTGTTTCCCTTATCAACTTTTTTGTTGTTGAGCATTCTTTTGCTGTGTAAATTTAACCCTGCTTGAAACATGGGCTAAGCTCTACGCCTCGCCCTTTAATATTCAACTCAAGTGAATAATTGGTCCATTTTGACAATCAACACATTCAATTCAAAATCACATGAAAGGAATTCATTCTAATGAAATTAAAATTAATTACTCTGGCTATCCCGGCAATCTTCGCAGCATCTTCTGCTTTCGCCGCTGAAGGTGAATCCAGCACTGTTAATTTCACTGGTAGCGTTGTTGAAACTTCCTGTAGCTTGAGTGCTGGCTCTAAAGGCCAGACGGTACCGATGGGTGATGTTGCTGCCAACGTATTTACTGGAGCAGGTACTACCTCCCAGGAGAGACCGTTCTCTATTACTCTCGAAGGTTGTGATATAGCCGCCAACCCGGGCTCTGTTTCAATCGTCTTCAGCGGTAATGCTGTGAGCGGCAAGGACGATACGCTGGCAACTTCTGCTGTGGCAACTACCAAAGTCGGTCTTCAAATCCTTCAGGCTGGCGCACCATTGGTAATTGATGGTTCTACTGCTTCTGCTGGTCAGACAATGGTCGACGGCAGCAATGAGCTGGCATTTTCCGCTCGCTATATCGCACTCGACAATTCTGTCGCCGCTGGTGACGCTAATGCATCAGCTAACTTTACTGTGAACTACCAGTAAGTCATATCGCGTCGATTAATTTTGGTCGGCGCTTTATTGAGGAGGATACAATGCCAATCTTTTTACATAATAAATTGTGGAGTGTTTCTATATTGCTCCTCGCCAGCCTGATGCCCGCGCTGACTCAGGCCAGCGGCGGTGTTGTATTGGGGGGGACCCGGATTATTTATCCCGCAGGCCAGAAAGAAACCAGTATCACTGCACATAATACTTCAGAAGACTCCCGTTTTATGGTTCAGTCCTGGGTTGAGGACAGTAACGGCAATAAAGCTAAAGATTTTATTGTTACACCGCCCCTGTATGTCAGTAACCCACGAAGCGAAAACACACTGCGTCTGATGTATGCCGGTCCAAAGTTGCCTTCAGACCGTGAAACGCTGTATTACCTCGTTTCAAATGCCATTCCAGCTGTCGACAAGAATACAGTAGAAGGTAAAAATCTGCTGGTATTGTCAGCAGCTACCCGCATCAAATTGTTTGTCCGCCCAGCCGGAATTCACCCTTCGCCTGATGAGGCCCCAAAGAAACTGACATTTAGTCGCGCAGGACGTAAAGCCATCGTTAAAAACTCTACGCCGTATTACATTACATTGACCGCAATTAAAGCCGATGGTCAGCCGATAAAAGAACCCGTTATGGTTCCACCATCCGGATCGGAAGACATCAATTTACCTTCTGCCCGGGTTGCATCTCTGAGTTATCAGACCATCAATGACTATGGCGGCCTGACGAAAGAAATCATCTGGAAATTCTGAGTCCGTTTTATTCCTTATAAAATTTCGACTTTATTTTTATTTCCTCTGTCATCTCTAATATAGCAAGTATATGGGTTAACCAAAAATGTATTCATTCAAAAAGGCTAGCCTTGCTTTGTTTATTTCCGGCTTGTCTGCTTTTTCTACTCATGCAGAAATGTATTTCCCGATGGAACTTATTTCCATGGGTGGAGAGGGTGCGGTTGATTTATCGCAGTTTCGTGCAGATGGCTCCCAGTTGCCTGGGGCGTACATGGTTGAAATTTATCTTAACCAGAACTTCATTTCCCGCCAGTCTGTCCGCTTTGATGCTATCCCTGCTGGCGAAAAGTCCCGGGACGGCACTGGCCTGCTCCCCTGTCTGAATAAGGACATGCTGAATAATGCGGGAGTGAAAGTCGAACTGTTTCCGGCACTGATGGCGATGAAGAACGATCAGTGTGTCAATCTGGCGGAGCATGTGCCGGGTGCCTTTACGTTGTTCGATTTCCCTAAAATGCGTCTGGATCTCAGTGTTCCACAATTGGTTACTCGCAACCGGGCACGTGGTGAAACAGATCCGGCACTCTGGGATGATGGTATTAACGCAGCCCTCATGAATTACAGCTTCAGTGGCAGCAACCGTTTCGGCAGCAATAACGATGGCACCAGTTACTTTCTGCGTCTGTCCAGCGGCCTGAATCTGGGAAGCTGGCGTCTTCGCGATGACCGGAGCTGGAATTATTATGAAAGCAACTATGGAAAACATCAGCAATGGCAGCGAATGAGAACCTACGCAGAGCGCTCTATTATTCCGCTGAAGAGCAGCCTTGTTGTCGGAGAAAGCACGACCGGAAGCGATATTTTTGATTCACTCGCATTTCGCGGCGTTCAGCTCGCCAGCGACGATAATATGCTCCCGGATACCCTGCGTGGATTCGCTCCTGTGGTACGTGGAATAGCGGAAAGTAATGCGGAAGTTAGTGTCAGCCAGAACGGATATATTATTTACCGGACTACTGTTTCACCGGGTGCGTTTGAAATAACCGATCTGAGTCCGATGTACTCCAGCGGAGATCTCGAAGTCAGAGTTAAGGAAGCCAGTGGCAGGATTAATACGTTTACTGTCCCTTACACGACGCTTCCCGCCCTGCAGCGTGAAGGGCGTATGAAATACAGTCTGACCGCCGGTCGATACCGTGGCAGCAGCGATAGTTATCAGGATCCGTCCTTTGCCCAGGGAACCCTGATGTGGGGACTACCTCATAATGTGACGCTTTACGGTGGAACGCAGTTCTCATCTGAATACCTTGCCGTTCAGTCCGGAGCAGGCATTAATATGGGCAGCCTGGGGGCCGTATCCGCCGATGTCACGCACGCGAACAGCACGCTAGCTGATGGCACCGAACACAAGGGACAGTCCCTGCGTTTTCTTTACGCGCATGCCTTTAACCCGACGGGTACTACGTTCCGTCTGACGGGCTACCGCTATTCCACCCGGGGATTCCATACGCTGGATGAAACCGCCCTGAAAACCATGACAGGTCGGCGAAATGACCATTCCGGGCTTGATGATAATGGGCAACCCGTTGTTGATTCATGGTCTGATTACTACAGTCTCTACAATAACCGACGGGCCCGATTTGAGGCCAATGTTTCCCAGTCCCTGGGGGATTATGGCTCTGTCTGGATCACCGGTGTTCGCGAGAGTTACTGGAATACATCATCCGGAAACGACTCATTCCGTGCCGGTTACAGTAACTCGATCGGCCCCGTTAACTATTCGGTGAACTACAGCTATTCACGGTACAGAAACGAGAATGCACCGTCATACAAGGACCATAACATCAATCTTTCTCTGTCTGTTCCCCTTAACAGGTTGTTCTCATGGTCTTCAGATAAACCTGTCTATGCCACCGTTAATGGCAGTCGTGACGGTCGCGGCAATGTCAGCCAGCAGTCCGGACTGAGTGGCCAGCTGCTGGAAAACAGAAACCTGGACTGGAACGTCTCTCAGGGTTACAGCCGTAGCCAGGGAACTCAGGGAACTAGCGGTAACGCCGGGCTGAGATACCGGGGAGGATACGGTAACACCGACCTCGGTTACAGCTACAGCAGTGACTGGCAACAGATGAGTTACGGTATCTCCGGGGGGGCTCTACTCCATCGTGATGGCCTGACCATCGGCCAGCCGCTCGGTGAAACCAGTGTACTGGTTGCCACGCCCGGCGTTTCAGGCGTGGGGATCACAAATGAACCTGGGGTATCGACAGACTGGCAGGGCTACACCATCAAACCTTATGCCTCGGCTTACCGTGAAAATCGCATACAGGTAAATACCCGTGCGCTCGATGACCTGACGGATGTCGAAGACTCGATACTCCGCGTGATCCCTACCAAAGGGGCCATCGTTCGCGCCGAATTTAAAGCTCGTCGTGGTTATCGGGTGTTAATGACGCTGACTCATAACGGACGTCCTTTGCCGTTTGGGGCAATAGTGGCATCAAAAGATAACAGCAGCATTGTGGCTGACGGTGGCCAGGTTTATTTGTCTGGCATGGAAGAGAAAGGCGTGGTGACCGCCAGCTGGGGAGAGGATGCACGGCAAAACTGCCAGGCAGGCTATCATCTGACTCCGTCAGACGTTGCGGACTCAATCATACGCATTAACGGTGTTTGCCGGTAACAGAAGAGAGTAAATTATGATGAAAGCGCTCACTAAACTGGCGATGTCTGTAATCCTGGCTACTGGATTGATATATCCTCCCGCAGCGATGGCTGTTCCGCAATCGGTGTCGATACCCATTTCGGTAACGGTCCTGGCGGAAACCTGTGAGATTGATGTAAGCAGTCAGGTCTTCACCCTGGCGGATGTTGGTGTACTTCATCTTCAAGATTGGGTTTTTCGGAATGCTATAGATGTTCCAGTGTCGATAAATTGTTTAGATACAGGTCGTTCGTCCATCAAGATAAAAGTTACTGGAGCCACTGAATCACGAAATATTCTATTCTATAAAAATACGGGAACGGCAAAAGGAGTTGGTCTTAGTTTTATGAATTCTTATTATTCATCTATTATGACTGGCGAGACAATTTCAGTCCCCCTTACTAATGAAAGGGGGAATTACAATTTTAAGGCGGCGTATCATCGTATAGCGCCTGATGAGCCGATTAGTGGTGGGAGTTTTGCATCGTCGGTGACATTAACTGTCATGTACGATTAATTCTTATATGATTTCTTCTCCCTCAGCACGAGTACGAGCATATGAACTTCGCTGGGAAACATGGGCAAAGAGTATGCTGAAGAATGCATCTCTGCCTGATATCTAATCAATCCAAAATTATTACCGTGTGAAGATAGCAGCCATAATTGATTTATTATTCAGGTGCCTGCACAAGAATAATGACAGTGAAGAAAGATGCGTTATTTTTCAGACTCATTCACGGAGCAGTAGGTATCTACTCTTTGCTTCACATATACGGGGTTCTCAAATCTTAGAATTGAGTGGATTTTAATAAATATACAAGAGGGAAATATGAACGTTACTTTTGCTATTCTTCACTGGATATCTATCAGTAGCAGGAGCGTAGCTTCTGTCACTGTCGTCGACTTTCCTAATAAAACTCTATTCCGTGTAACAAAGGAAATGGGCTTGCAGGGATTTGATATAAACCCCAGAGCTCCCCCAGAGCACGCAGTGCAGTATGGAACCATCGGAAATAGATGAATGCGGCTTTATGAGCGGCTCGATGAAAAGGTGTATCGAACGATACTGCCTCCGTCAGAGTGCAGTCGTGTATAACCGGTGAAAAATATGGCAAAGGGGATGGCATAACAATCATGCACCTTTGCCCATTGTCATTCTTTTAAACAAAGGTGTTGCTGTGTTGCGAATCTTCTGCTGTACAATCATGATGATCATGTCTTTCTCATCCTATTGCGTAGAAACATACGTGCTAACCTGCAGTCTCTATTTGCCTCCAAAAATATGGTCTTACAGTGCAGTGCACCCTGGGTACCTCGAACCAACCGAACTTCGCCTGTCCACCAGCACTCCGTGCTACGACGTATTCCACGTTTCAGACAAGGGCTCCGTACAACTGAGCCAGACCTTCACCCCCGTGGACGGCACCAAGAGTTCACGTCGCATCGAGCTCCGCCTCAGCCCTGGCGCATTGGGTCCACTAGGCGCAACATGCCCAACACGCTTCTCCATCCTCGCGCGTGAACGCACCGGCTTACTTTTCAACCTCGAGACAAACGTGGACTTCGAATTAATTGAAGGTCAGCGGGCTACCATCATAGTCTACAACGGGGAATTCGTCCCTACAACGCGTGTAGTCATGACTAGTCTGATCACATATGACTTCAACTGGAGCATCCCAAACGTGTCGTTAAAAAACGCAACCATCACTGGATATCCTATAGGCGGACGGCGGCCTTCATTAGTAATCGAAAACAATGGTGCAAGCGACTACCTATACGATCGTACCAACGTCACTATAGACCAAGGCCCTCTGCTAGCCGGCACATACACAGGGTCTGCAACCGCCGTTATGCTGTGCCCTTGAGCATAAGGTATCACTATAACAACCTGCGGGTGGCAGAGGTGGTGGCCCTCCATTCATCAACTTGTGCCATCAGTCCTTGGAACGAGTTGGCCCATCCCCACCCCGGGCCGCCCTAAATTCAGACACAATGTCCGCGCCGGACCTTCGTTGACGCGTGTCAGATCCGCGTCTTACCCCCAAAATGGTGCAGTCACCCGGATGCCTCCAACCAGGGGCTGTCTACTTGCCCGGCGTAACGGAATGTCACACTCGTTGCTAGTCGTGCCTCCTAACCCGCAGTGATGACTGGTGCCGCACGACACGGTGAACATCTCTCCGAACCGACAAACTTAGGGTTCAGTCGGAACGGGTGCAATAGTACAGCGGGGTTGTTCCGAGCACTAACAACACCGGCACGCCATTTCCGTCAACTGCCAGTGACAGCGGTAAATCAGTATTCGTTTTCGCGAAAAATGGTGGCAGATGCGGGAGGCCTGGATTTTTCTCACCTTCGTCGCCGGAATAGCTGCGGATTTCTGTTGCCGTTAAAAGATAACGACCACGATCTGCCCGGTACGTGAATGAAATCGAACGATCGATCGTAAAGCTCTTTCCGTTGTCCTGGCCTTCACCATTGATGGCTACCGATCCGTAACCTTTCACCATAAAGCCAAAATCAAAAACGGCAGTGAACCAGAGTTCACCATGCTTCACTGTCAGTTGGCTTTGGCAGGAGTGGAGTGACGTTCGCGAAGGTAGACGGTTTATCACAATCGAGTAAATCAGGGTGGTAATAACAACAGCCGTGAGTACCAGAAGGATATCGATTTCAATTGTGCGTTTTTTCATCGAAAGGATCCATGATAATAAATACCTGACACTGGCGCGCTTGGGTTGTATACCCTGAACAGGCGAGAAGGCTTTTTCGTTCTCCACCTAAGGCGACAGTAATAAATATAGTCATATTTTCACTGCAGGTGATTCCAGCACGCTGAAGTAAAAAATTAATTTTATTATCCGTAAGATTGCCTGGAGAACTGTAAATCTGGCATTGCTGCTGTTTGAGAGTATAATTTCTGAAAATATTATCTCTTTTTTCGCTGGAGTTTTTCCATATTAAAAAAATGATACAGCAAAATATAATAATAGCCGTCGCTGACAGATATCCGCCAACACTCAAAAAGGAATGCCAGCGATGTTGATTATGTAAAGGGGGAACAGATACAGTCGCGGGAATAATACTCAGTTCGCTGCTGATCCCGATTCCCTTCCGCGTTACGGTAAAAATCACATCCGGCAGACCGGCCTGTGCCAGAGACTGTCTTAAATGATGCATTGACTGATAAAACGTATTTGGGGTGATATATTGCGAGCGCTCTTCGCCCCAGGCATAAGTAATGAGATCATTTTGGGGTATCAGTACCCCCCGGTGCTTAATTAAAAGCGCCAGGCATCGACAGGCTGGCCGTTGTAATTTTACTTCCTGTTGCAGATTCATGTCCCGAAGAATCGGCTCTTCCGTGGAAAAATACCATCTTCCGTCCAGAATATACTGCTCAGCATCCTGCAAAGATGCTGCATCATCGTCTTTATCCATCACAAGCTCTTCATGTAACTGGTTGATCTTTTTTACATAAGTTCTCTTAGGTTATTATTTAACCTTAGCTAAATCTTTAGTTGTTTCCACTTTTATCTGTTTGCGTAAAATCGCGCTCAGTTTTCCACATTAGACAGGTGATTTTATTATGAATACCCACTCTCTCAGTCTTAAGGATCAGGCCGTACTGCAATATCTTATTACCCGTGCAGCAGAAACGAACGGTGACGGGGTACGCTCCCGGGAAATAGCAGATTCGTGCGGGCTTGATATTTATAGCGCACGCTATACGCTCCTGAAACTCACTCGCATGGGATATGTTGTGCGTAACCACGCCGCTGGCGCAAAACGACATTATTGGCTGCCTGTGAAGGACTCGGTGCCCCCCGTTGTGCATCAGAGGAGCACATACTGCCAGTCAGTAAATTGAGCTTCCTTTCCCAGAGGGTAAGGCGCATGGCGAGCTGCGAAAGGTTGCGTACACCCAGTTTATTTTCTACCTGTGCTTTTTTCCCGTACACGGTTTTAAGTTTGATCTGAAAATGTTCTGCAACGTTGTGTACAGAGTAGCCAGCGAGCAGCCTGTTTGTCAGATTTATTTCCTTAACAGTAAGGGACAAGGGTTTTCTGGATATGAAAGGGGTCGAGGTATGTTGAGTAATATAGCGGTATAACTGTTCTGCTGTCATGACGCCATTACAAAGACTGATATAGGAATGTAGCGGATCCATAAAACTCTCTGCTTTATAATTTTGGATCTGATAGCTGGTAATGAAGGCAAGCAGGTTACCCTCCAGATCAAGTACGTTCATATTGCTTATATTGTCGTCAGTATTATTCTCCAGTAATGTCTGAAGGCCGATTTTTAAAAAATAATTTTCAGTATAAATTTTCATGATTTACATTGCTGCGGATAAGATAGGCCAGAAGGAAAGAGTTTCCTGTTTATTTCAATCATATTCTGACGGTCAAGGCATCATATAGATACCCGTAATCAGTTATTAAGACACTCTATCGTATTTCATGACATATGACGACTGAATATAAACCGCGTCACGATTTTCAGGTATTTTTATCGTAATTGACGGTATTACTCTATTTTATCGGGGTGAGGAGACATTTTTTTCTTTATTTTGTGAGGTGAGAAATCATATTCCCAGTTGATAACTGCCGGGGCTTCAGCATGCCATCTCCTGACAACTCAGCAAATATTCTCCGGCAGAACCGTTCGCCGTGATACTCGCTGTCACAGCCAGAACAATGCCAGTCGGCCCTGCGTACTATAATTACATCGCGACAGAAGCCGCCGCCACTCCCGGAAGTGTGCCAGCAACGTCGTCATTTAATATCCATGACTCCTGAATGATTTCATACCTCCGTGCGTTAACGGAGGCTGCTCTCCTCCCTGCCTATCTGCACTCAGTCACAAAATCTGCATCGCTTTTCTGCCCTTTCTTGACAACCTGAATCAGGAGCGTCAATTCTTGCTTCACCGATTGAGCAAATGTAGCTGCAATGATAATGAAAAGCTGAATTCTGGATTCCAGATGTTAAACAAAACCACTGCCTCAGTGAATTAATCGCGAGGTGGTCATCTTATTCGAGTCACTGAGGATCAGAACTATGCGTTACCCTACGGTATTCAAAGCATCGCTTATGGCGGCAATAGGTTTCAGTAACATGGCGCAGGCGCAGGAAGCGGCTACCATTGCTTTTCTGATGCCAGATCAGGCATCCACCCGTTATGAGCAACATGATTTTCCCGGCTTTAAAGCGGAGCTGACCCGGCTCTGTCAGCAGTGCAAGGTTATCTACCAAAACGCCAACGCCAGCGCCTCTTTGCAACAGCAGCAGTTCAACTCCGCCATTGCCCAGGGTGCGAAGGTGATTGTACTGGATCCGGTTGACTCCTCCGCCGCGGCAGGCCTCGTGGAAATTGCCCACTCACAAGACGTGAAAGTGGTGGCTTACGACCGCCCAATCCCCGACAAGCCAGCCGATTTTTATCTCTCCTTTGATAACGAAGGCATCGGCTACGCAATATCCACCTCACTGGTTGAACAACTGAAGGCGACAAATGTGCCCGCTGGCGCTGGCGTACTACAGATTAACGGCTCACCGACCGATGCCGCAGCGGGCCTGATTCGCGACGGTATCCACCGCGGGCTAAAGGAGTCCGGTTACAAAACGTTAGCTGAATTCGACACCCCGGAATGGGCACCGCCAAAAGCGCAAGAGTGGGCTGCCGGTCAGATAACCCGCTTCGGCGATAAAATTAAGGGCGTCGTCGCAGCGAACGACGGAACCGGTGGTGGGGCGATCGCCGCCTTTAAATCCGGCGGCGTACAGCCAATTCCTCCGGTAACGGGCAACGATGCAACTATCGCTGCATTACAGTTGATTATCGCCGGGGATCAGTACAACACCATCTCTAAACCGTCGGAAATCGTTGCCGCAGCTGCCGCCAAGGTTGCAGTGCAGCTGATCAATGGTCAAAAGCCTAAGGCCACCTCCACTCTCTACAACACACCGTCACAGCTCTTTGTTCCGGCGGTGATTACCGCCAAAAATATCAAAGCGGAAATTTTTGATAAGAAAATCCAGACACCGCAACAGGTCTGTACCGGAGAGTACCAGCAGGCCTGCCAGAAATTAGGGATCCTCAACTAAGTCGCAGCCGGTGCGTTTGCAGACGCACCGACGATAAGAAGGTTTTTACTATGTTAATCAACAATAGCCTCGCTCCGCGCATGGATAGCCCGCTTCTTCAGCTAAGGAAAATCTCTAAAAATTTTGGCGCCGTTTCCGCCCTGACGGATATTGATCTCGACGTTTATGCGGGTGAGGTTGTGGCACTGGTCGGCGATAACGGCGCGGGTAAATCGACGCTGGTTAAAGTGCTGGCGGGCGTGCATCAGCCCACTTCCGGCACTATTGAATTTGAGGGTAAGGAAATCACCCTCGATAGCCCAGGAAAGGCGCTGGAGCATGGAATTTCCACTGTTTTTCAGGATTTGGCGCTGTGCGAAAATCTGGACGTGGTAGCGAACCTGTTTCTGGGTCACGAGCTGTCGGCCTGGCAGCTCGACGAAGTGACCATGGAGGTGCAGGCATGGACGCTGCTCAAAGAGCTGGCTGCCCGCATTCCTTCCGTGCGCGAACCGGTGGCCTCCCTTTCTGGCGGACAGCGACAGACTGTCGCCATCGCCCGCTCGCTGCTGCTCCATCCCAAAATTATCATGCTTGATGAACCCACGGCCGCTCTCGGCGTGGCACAGACTGCAGAAGTGCTGAACCTGATTGAACGGGTACGCGAGCGCGGGCTGGGCGTGATTATCATCAGCCACAATATGGAAGACGTGCGGGCCGTTGCCGACAGAATCGTTGTTCTGCGTCTGGGCCGCAATAAAGGCATTTTCACACCCGAAGCCACCAACCAGGATCTGGTTGCCGCCATTACCGGTGCGACGGAGAACGCCGTGTCGCGCCGGGTGGAAAGAAAAACGCATGAACATACGACGGGAGTGAGCTGAGCCATGACCACAACCACCAATAAACCGCTGACGCCTGAAACCAGGCTAGACCGTAGCGACGAGCGTGTCAGCCACCAGGACAGCATCTCCGGCCTACTGCGCGCGTATATCACCCGCATAAAAACAGGCGACCTTGGGATGATACCCGTGGTCCTCGGGCTGATAATTATCTCTATCGTCTTTACCGTGCTTAACCCGATTTATCTGGCACCGAATAACCTCGTCAATATGCTTTTCGACTGTGCCACGGTGGGCTTTATCTCACTGGGTATCGTCTGTGTGCTGCTGCTGGGTGAGATTGACCTTTCCGTCGGGTCGATGAGCGGCCTGGCCTCGGCCATTATCGGCGTGCTGTGGGTGAACCAGGGCTGGCCCGTTATTGGCGCGATAGCCGTCGCGCTGGCAGTAGGCGCCGCCGTGGGCCTGCTCTACGCCCAGCTATACAGCCGCTTAGGGATGCCTAGCTTTGTGGCTACCCTGGCCGGCCTGCTGGCGCTGCTCGGTATGCAGCTCTATATTCTCGGCCCGTCGGGAAGTATTAACCTGCCCTACGTTTCCCCGCTGGTCCGCTTCGGCCAGGTGTTGGTGATGCCAGGCTGGCTGGCACATCTGTTTGCGTTGCTACCGGGGGTGTTGATGCTGGTCCAGGGGTTACGCACCCGCACGCGACGGACTCAGGCCAACCTCTCCTGCGAACCTCTCAGTTCACTTTGGGCGCGCAGCATTTTTATGACTGCCGTGTTCGGGTTTATGGTGTTTTATCTCAATATGGGTCGCGGTGTGCCGTGGGTCTTTGGGCTGTTTATCCTCGTCGTCGTCGTGCTGAACTATGCCCTGAAACGCACAAAATGGGGCCGCTCAATGTTTGCGGTAGGAGGCAATCGCGAAGCTGCACGCCGCTCCGGCATTAATGTACGCCGTATTTATATCAGTGCGTTTATGATTTGTTCCATGTTGGCCACAACAGGCGGGATCCTTGCCGCTTCACGTCTGGCTTCTGCCAGCCAGCAGGCAGGGACCGGGGATGTGAATCTCAACGCTATCGCAGCGGCAGTGATCGGCGGCACCAGCTTGTTTGGCGGACGCGGCAGCGCATACTCTGCTCTGCTCGGCATCATCGTGATTCAGTGTATTTCCAACGGGCTGACGCTGCTCAATCTGCCGTCGTCGTTACGCTATATGATCACCGGCGGCGTGCTGGCCATTGCAGTCATTGTGGATTCTATGGCGAGACGCTCGCGGGTGAGTCACGGCCGCGCCTGAATTCAGCAAAGAGGGGAAGCGCAGAAACCGGGGTCAAAAAGACCGTTTACTTCCCCGGGATAGTTTCTGCGCCGCCCTGATTGTGAAAACGTCAGGCAAACGCTGGCTGCAAAGCATCAATAAGTTCATCAAGCGTTGGATAGCGCCCGAGCGCTTCCGCAAATTTTGCGTCCTGGTAATCAGCGGCCACCACGAAGGTTTCGATATTCGCCCGCCGGGCGGCGGTAAAACCACTCAGACTGTCCTCAATGACTCTGCACTCCCCGGCCTCCAGCCCAAGCTTAAGCATCACCTTATGATAAACAGCGGGATGAGGCTTGCCGAAAGGCTCCTCATCCGCGCTGCACACCACGTCAAACCAGCGCCACAGCTTCAGTCGGTCAAACACCACTTCAATGACCTGTTTACAGGAGGACGTCGCCAGCGCCAGACGGTATCCTGCGGCACGGAAACTGCGTAATGCCTGATCCAGCCCGCTCATTGCCACTCCCTCCCTGCGAATGGCGTCGCAAACCCGTGCGACAATCTGCACTTCGACCTGCCGTGAGGAAATGTTCAGCGAGTATCTTTCACACCATAGCCTTGCGATATCATCAATCCGCTTTCCTTTGGTAGCACTTTCGCACTCCTCAGCCGTTATGGCGATTCCCTGTTTTGCCAGCACCTCGATTTGGGCGCGCTGCCAGAAATCTTCCGAATCGATAATGACGCCGTCCATATCAAAAATAACCGCTTTTATGCTCATCGCTGTTCCTGCTTGTTAGCGGCTGGCAGGATTCGCCAGCCGTGCCCATCTTAAGATGCCCGCACCATCACTTTGTCAGTTTTAACCGCACAACTTTCAAAGCCGGGCTGTTCGACATGGATAAAGTGGCAAAGGAAGAAGGCGATGATATAGAGCGCGGTGTAGGCAATCACTACGCCGATGGTGCTGAAGTACGGCAGCAGCACTACCGCAATCGCCGGAGCCAGGAAGTTCGACAGGCCCGCAGAGAGGTTGTAGACAGAAATCGCGGCCCCTTTGTGATGCGGTTCGAGCGCCGGGAAAACGGCTGCCATCGGCACGAAAGCCGCGACGAAAATCCCCAGTGAAATAGCCGGAAGTAGCGCCATGGCAAAGTTATGCCCGAAATACTGCGGCACGTAGTAGAACGCCAGGCTTGAAAGGGCCATACCGATACAGCCGAACCAGCGGACGACGCGCATCCACCCCATTTTTTCAGCCACTATGCCCCAGAAGATATTCGAGAAAATGGTCGTAAAGAAGAATACCGCCCACACCTGGAGCCACTCAGAGGTGCTGAAGCCAAGCTCATCGACGAACATCAGCGGCATGATTACCGCAAAGCCGAACAGCGACAGGGTGTTGATAATGCGCACCATGCTCGAATACATAATGCTACGGTTGGTATAGAGCAGCGTAATCGCCCGGCTCAGCTCGTTGAGTTTCTCTTTGGTGGTGAGATTATGCATGTGCGTTGGGGTATGCACGTTACGCAGGGAGATCATCGCAATCACTCCGCCCGTCAGGCAGAAAGCCAGCGCCATCCAAAGCGTACCCAGTTCACCCACCAGTGGAATGGTAAAGCTCGGAATGTAGCTGCCCGCCACGCCAATACCAATCGAATAGACCGCCCAGTACCAGCCCAACGCGGAGCTGGCGTTTTCGCTCTTCACGTTATGGATAATTACCACGATGAAGGAATAGAGGAACAGCGGATAGGCAAAACCGCGAATGCCGTAGAACAGCAGGATCAGCGCGTAGTTAGCGTGCCCCAGACCGAAGATCAGGAACAACACGTGGAACACACACCACAGCACAAAACCGATAAACATGGTTTTCTGCGGCGTAATAATTTCGGCAATCACTCCGGAAACCCAGGCGGACAGCGCGGCAGCGAGGCCATAGAGCGTAAAGGCAAACGACGCCTGTGCGGGCGAAAAGCCTAACTCTTTGATGTAGTGGGAGAGGAACGCCAACTCAAAACCGTCACCGGTCATGAAAACGGCGATAGCGATATAGCCCCACAGCAGGTGAAGCGGTAATCCAAACCATTGTTTATTCGCAACGGACATAGTGACCTCGTTTCTTTTGTACAGGGTAAGCCCGGCCGCAGCCGGGTCACTTTTATTATTAAAATCAGAAGGTTCTATAATTCAGATCGTTCAGGTAGAGCGAAGTAAAGTGCGCGTAACGTTTCATCAGTGCGGCATGCTGCTGAGCCCGCGGTGACCAGCTCTGGTATATTTCAGGTTTCCTGCAAATCGATGCCAAATCTTTACCCGCCGCCAGGCAGGCCAGACGGGCCGCCCCGAGCGCGCCCCCGGTTTCGCCGCCCTTGTGGGTGACAATTGGAATATTGAGCACGTCAGCCAGAAGCTGCGCCCACAATGCACTCCGGGCACCACCGCCAACCAACGAACACTGTCCAATGTGCGTACCGCTTTCCTGCAACACCCGCAGCCCATCTGCAAGACCGAAGCTCACGCCTTCCAGCACCGCATACCCCATGTTCGCGCGGCTGCTGGCATGCGTTAGCCCGTGGAAAATGCCTTTCGCATTCGGATCGTTATGAGGCGTACGTTCCCCGGAGAGATACGGCAGGAACATCGGTGCCCCCGCCTTTTCCTGCTCGCTCAGCTGCGCGACTTCCTCAAGCAGCGCCGTTTCGGTCACACCAACCAGCCGACAGAACCATTGCAGGCAGCTGGCGGCACTCAGCATGACGCTCATCTGATGCCAGCGATTGGGCAGCACATGGCAAAACGCATGCACTGCGGAGGCCGGTGCCGGGCGACAGGCGTCGTTAACCACAAACAGCACGCCGGAGGTACCCAGAGAAATAAACGCATCCCCTGGATTAACCGCCCCCACGCCTATGGCGCTGACCGCGTTGTCCCCACCACCACCGGCCACCACCACCGACGGGTTAAGTCCCCAGCGCGCAGCGATTTCAGGAGCAAGCGTGGCTGAGACATCACAGCCTTCAACCAGCGCTGGCATGTTGTGCCTGGACAGACCGCACTTAGCAAGCAGGCTGTCTGACCAATCGCGGCGCGCTACGTCCAGCCAGAGCGTCCCCGCCGCGTCGGACATGTCAGAGATTTTTTTCCCCGTCATCCGTAGCCGCAGGTAATCCTTCGGCAGCAAAACCGTGTCGATACGTTTGAAGTTTTCTGGCTCATGCCTGCGTACCCACAGCAGCTTCGGTGCAGTGAAACCCGGCATAGCGAGGTTCCCGGCCACCGTGTGCAGCTCCGGGGCCATTTCCTCCAGCTCTACACACTCCTGCGAGCTGCGGGTGTCGTTCCACAGAATGGCCGGGCGGATCACATTGTCTGCCCCATCCAGCAGCACCGCACCGTGCATTTGCCCGGAGAGGCCAACGGCTTTAATTGCCGCCCAGTGCTGTTCACATTTCTCTTTCAGCGTGCTCATCAGGTAGTCGGTAGCCTCCCACCAGGCCTGCGGGCTTTGTTCTGACCAGTGCGGATGTCGCCGCTGAATGGTCAGCGGCGCGCTGTGGCTGGCCACGATGTCACCGTTTTCGTCAATGACCAGCGCTTTTACTTCTGAGGTGCCGAGATCGATGCCTAAGTACATGATGTATTCCTCAACGGATCAGCGAGTAAACAGCCTGAATTTTTTCTCTCAGCAGCGCGGTGAAATCTTCCCGCAGCGCTAATTCCCCGAACAGCGCTTTGTCACCGGCGTAAAACGCCACGGGATCTTCAGCGTTGAACATCGCGTGCACCGCATTGGCGTCCAGGATACCGTCCTGGTATTCATACGGCAGCTGGCCCTTGTGCCACTGCTCCATGAAGACAAAGAAAAGTGCTGGCAGCATGGCGGTCGCGTGCGGTACGGTGCCGCGCTGATAGCATTCGATCATCGTCGGAGTCATCATGGCTGGGATTTTTGAGAAGCCATCCGCCGCCACGCGCTGATTGGTATCTTCGATATAGGGATTGGTGAAACGCTTCAGAACCACATCGCGGTAGGTCGGCAGGTCGATGCCGTTATCGCCCAGGCTTGGGATCACATCTTCGGTGACGTAGCGGTCGGCCATGGCGTAGATGGCGTCCGTTAAAGTGCTTTCATGGATAAACGTCCTCCCCATCAGCGTGCCCGCCCAGGCGATGCAGCTATGGGAAGCGTTCAGGATACGGATTTTCGCCTCTTCGTAAGGGATAACCGACTCAACCATCTCCACGCCAACGGCCTCAAGATTCGGGCGAACGTCGCGGAAATTGTCCTCAACGACCCACTGAATAAAGGTTTCACCCATCACCGGAGCGTTATCGTCAACGCCGGTCTGCGCTTTGATGCGCGCGGGCAGATCCGTCGCCGGACGAGGAGTAATGCGGTCCACCATCGTGTTCGGGCAGGTCGCATTGGCTGCCAGCCACGCGATGACGGGCTGCTTGCCGGAGAGTTCGAGAAACTCAACCAGCCCGTCGTGGAAACGCTCACCGTTGTGGCGCACGTTATCGCAGTTAAGCAAGGTCAAAGGTCCCGCGCCGTTGGCCATGCGCTGTTCAAGGATACGGGTAATAACGCCATAAATTGTTTTGTTGCCGCCCTTCAGGTCACAGGCCAGATCGACATTTTCCACCTCCAGCCTGTGGGAGGTGTTCAGATAGTAACCCCCTTCCGTCACGGTGAACGCGATGACTTTGGTTTCCGGCTTCGCCCCTTCTGAAATCAGCGGCTGCAGGTCAGCCTGCCATGGCAGCAGTTTCTGAATGGAGGTGATCTCTTCATAGGTCCGTTCCCCTTCCGGGCTGACCGTTTCCAGCATGTAGCGGCCCTTCTGCGCCGTCAGGGCGGCGACGACATGTTCCGCATCATTGCGAATATTCCCGGCGGCGATGTGCCAGCGAGTATCGCCCTGCGCAATCAAACGGTGCAGGTACCAGGCCTGGTGCGCACGGTGAAAAGATCCCAGACCAATATGTAACCAGGTATTCGTAGTCATGACGTAGCTCTCCATTCAGATTTGTGAACTAAATGTAATTGAACATTTCTTCAAATTAAGAGCGTTAAATCACAAAAGAGCAAATGATCTTAAATATTTCAAATGACCAATAAAAAATAAATTAGTGTTGCCTGCCTGGTCTGCACACGACAGAATGCGGGTATCACAACAGGAATAAACTTTCCGCTCCCCCCTCTAAGGTGCTGAAAAAATTGATAACTGAAGACGATATCCGGTTGGATCAGAAAGTGCGCGCCGCGTGGATGTACTACATTGCCGGACAGAACCAGAGCGAGATAGCCACCCAGCTCGGGACCTCGCGGCCAGTTGTACAGCGCCTGCTGGCGGCGGCAAAAGAAGAAGGCATCGTTTCCATCGGTCTTAACCACCCGGTGGCCAGTTGCCTGAACTACGCGCAAATGCTGAAAGAGAAATACGATCTTATCGAGTGCAGCGTCGTTCCTGCTTTTACCCATGACATGACGCTCGACAGCGTCTCCTTCGGCTGCTATCAGCTGATGAAGAAATATCTTCATAGCGATGAGGATAAGGTGGTCGGTGTAGGCTCAGGCTTAACGCTGAAAAAGACCATCCGGCGGATTGATTTCGACAGCGTCAATACCCGCTGTGTGGCATTAATCAGCGCCATGAACGCGGACGGGAAATGTAACTACTACGATGATGTGCCGCTGTTGCTGGCGAGTAAAATCCAGGCCAATTATTATCAGTGGCCTGCCCCGCGCTATGCGCAGACGTCGCTGGAACATCAGATGTGGTGTTCGAACCGCCTCTTTAGCAACGTCTCCGACGTCGCGCTGGATTCGGACGTTATTTTCGTCGGCATCGGCGCGCTGACGCAGGACAGCCCAATCTTTAAAGACGGTTTCATCACCCTCGAACAGCTGGAAACGCTGACCCGGCAGGGGGCCATCGGGGAGATTCTGGGCCGCTTTATTGATGCCAGCGGCGACGTGGTAGAGAGCGATATCAACGATCTGATCACCAGCTATGATATCCGCCGCAGCCCGTGTCCGCGCATTGCTGCCGCCTGCGGCGAGGACAAGCGCAGGGTGATTTTCTCGGCGCTTAAGGGCAAGTGGATTAACGGCCTGGTGACCGATGAACACACCGCCCGATGGCTGCTGACCCGCTAAAGCGGGCTGCCGATGGTGAGCGTGGGCGGGATTTCGATGCACTGAATTTTGGCATCACCAGAATCGATAATTGAAAACGCCGCTTCCAGCATCGCCGGGACGTCCTGACGCACCATATCGATATCGTGGCCTAACAGCGGCACAAACGGATCCCAGTCAAAGCAGCCCATCGGCGGCTGCTGCGTACCAGTTTGCCCACGGGCAGACAACCACTGCACCACTCCTTCCAGTGAAATGGTCGAATTGACAAACAGGCCATACACACCATCTTCCGGCGGCGTAAAATCTGCCAGGCTCGCCTGAACATGCTTTGGCGAGTAGCCATCAACAAAGGTGTTTTTCGCTGACACGACAAGGCCCGCCGCCTGATGCGCATCCCGGAAGCCGCGCAGACGCTCCCGGGTGTTGTGGTCGTTGCGCCTGCCCCCAATAAACGTCAGCGCGACCTTCTTGCCAAAGCGCTTCTCGGCGTTGAGCAAAATACGTTCGGTCAACGCCTTTGCTCCGGCATAGTTATCGGAGATAACCGAAGGCGCGAGCGTGCCCGGCAGGTCGAGATTCAGCGTGTGAACGCCCGCCTGCGAACACAGCTCAGAGATTTCATCAGGCCGCGTCGCCCCGGTCGCAATCACCCATTCAACCTGCCAGGAGAGCATGGTGCGCACCGCTTCCAGCTCCAGCTGCGGGTCGCGGCGGGTACAGGTGATAATCGGGAACAGGCCGCGCTCACGCGCCATCTCTTCAAATTTTTCGACGATGGAGCCAAAGTAGCGGTTATCGTATTTCGGCACAATCATGCCAATCACGCGGGATTTATCTTTGCGCAGCAGGCTGGCCTGGCGATTAACCGCGTAGCCCTGCTCCTGAGCCACCTGGGTGACCTTCTCTGCCAGCTTCGCGCTAATGCGGCGCTTCTTCCAGTTACCGTTAAGAATAGCGCTCACCGCACTCGCCGAAACCCCGGTCAGTTCTGCCAGGTCGTAAATCGTTATTTTCTTCGTTTTCCTGGTGCGTATCACAAATTTCTATCTCCATTTTTTATCGGGCTTGCCGCACATTTCATCTGGTGCTAAATCTGCTCTATCGATTGAGCAATTTACATTGCATCCCAATAATCTGCCTGGCTGACAAGGATTATAAAATGAAAAACACATTACCCTCCAAGAATTGCGCACTGAACGGCAAAGTAGCAGCCATTACCGGTGCCGCCTCCGGCATTGGGCTGGAATGCGCCAGAACGCTGCTGGCAGCAGGCGCAAAGGTTGTGCTGATCGACCGCGACGGTGAAAAGCTTGAGAGGCTGATTGCGGAAATGGGTGAAAACGCCTTTGCCCTGGTGGTGGATCTGATGCAGCCGCAGCAGGTCGATAATATCCTCGAGGGGATCCTGGAAAAGGCCGGGCGTCTGGATATCTTCCATGCTAACGCAGGCGCCTATATTGGCGGCCCAGTGGCGGAAGGCGATCCTGATGTCTGGGACCGCGTGCTTCACCTTAACATCAATGCCGCTTTTCGCAGTGTGCGAGCGGTACTGCCTCACCTGATCGCCCAGAAGTCCGGGGATATCATATTCACCAGCTCTATCGCGGGCGTGGTGCCGGTCATCTGGGAACCTATCTATACCGCATCCAAGTTTGCTGTACAGGCATTCGTTCATTCAACCCGTCGCCAGGTTGCACAGTATGGCGTACGTGTGGGGGCAGTACTGCCAGGCCCGGTGGTCACCGCCCTGCTCGACGATTGGCCAAAAGAGAAAATGGAAGAAGCACTGGCTAACGGTAGCCTGATGCAGCCGATTGAAGTCGCGGAGTCGGTTCTGTTTATGGTGACACGTAGCAAGAATGTCACCGTGCGTGATTTAGTCATCCTGCCAAACAGCGTCGATCTGTGATCCAGGGATAATGGATAACAATATGAAAAGTGAAACACAAAGTACCCTGATAGGTGTGGATGTTGGTTCAGGCAGCGTCCGCGCCGGTATATTCGACCATGAAGGTCATCTACTGGCGCACGCGTCGCGTCCAATCACACTGCATCGCAGTACAGGGAGCAAAGTCGAGCAATCCAGCGGCGAAATCTGGCAAGCGGTGTGTGAAAGTATTCGTGAAGCGGTGAGTGCGGCAGACGTCCCGGCAACCAGCGTAAAAGGAATTGGTTTTGATGCCACCTGTTCTCTGGTGGTGCTGGGGCAAAACGGCGAGCCGCTACCGGTCAGTGACGCTAACCATCCCGATCGCAATATCATCGTCTGGATGGATCACCGCGCCACCGGGCAGGCCGAGCGCATTAACGCCACAGCGCACCCGGTACTGAAATATATTGGCGGCAAAATATCTCCGGAAATGGAAACGCCAAAGCTCCTTTGGCTGAAGGAAAATCGCCGGGAAGTCTATGACAATGCCTGGCAGTTTTTTGACCTGGCAGACTTCCTCACCTGGCGCGCCACGGGCGATCTCGCCCGTTCAACCTGTACCGTAACTTGCAAATGGACCTATCTGGCGCACGAAAAGCGTTGGGATGCCGACTATTTTCGAACCATCGGCCTTAACGAACTGGCGGATGAAGATTTCGTGCGCATTGGTCAGCAAATCGTTGAGCCAGGAACCCCTTGCGGCGAAGGACTTAGCCCCAGCGTGGCAGATGAGCTGGGATTGCCTGTCGGTACACCTGTCGCCGTGGGGATGATTGACGCCCATGCTGGCGGTATCGGCACAGTAGGAGTGGATAAAGGTGCGCTGCACAATCTTGCCTGGGTGTTTGGCACTTCCGCCTGCACAATGACCTCTACGGAAAACCCCGTTTATATTCCCGGTGTGTGGGGGCCTTACTATTCAGCTATGGTGCCAGGCATGTGGCTGAGTGAAGGAGGTCAGAGCGCAGCGGGTGCGGCGATTGATCAACTGATCTCTTTCCATCCTGCTGCCGCTGAAACACGCAAACAGGCAGAGGCCCTTAATGTACCGTTACCCGTTTATCTCGCGGATCTCGCGCTGGCGAAAGTCACCGAGCCTTCCCGCACAATAGCTCTGGCCCGCGGAATACACGTGGTGCCGGAGTTTTTAGGCAACCGCGCCCCCTTTGCCGATCCCCATTCCCGGGCGGTCATTGCAGGTCTGGGAATGGAAAATGATTTGGACAATTTGATCGCACTCTACATCGCAGGGCTGTGCGGGATTGGTTACGGTCTACGGCAGATCGTCGATGCTCAACGTCATGAAGGGGTTAAAACCGAGAAGATTGTTATCAGCGGTGGCGCAGGCCAGCATCCACTGGTACGTCAACTGCTGGCGGACGCCTGCGATCTGCCGGTCATCGCTACCCAGTGTAGCGAACCCGTATTGTTAGGCTCAGCTATCCTCGGGGCCGTTGCGGGAAATGTTGCTGCGACCGTCAGTGAAGCAATGTCGCAGATGACAACAATGGATAGGCAATTTGAGCCGCAGGAGATGTACCGCCAGACGCATCAGGGACGATATGAAAGCTATAAGCTTTTACAGCAGACGGCGAAGGCGATTCGGGAGAATTAAACGCGTTAATTCCCTTTCCAGGTGGAATTATACCGATCAGTTAATGATCGATTGATCGATACTGCGGTTGTGTGCCAGTCAGGGTATAAGAGCAATACCGGGAGGCCCTCGCCTCCCGGTATTGCATGGCTGAAACGACGTTATCGCGGATATGCAGAGGTTGTTGGCGGTGCTGCAACAAATCAGCGCTTTCTCCACCGAACATGCCGCCCAATTCCCTGAGCGCCTTCTGTAGACCTTCGCCCAGCGCCGTGAAGCTCCCCTGCCAGTGGCAACCCGCATCCAGCGCCAGCGATTACACAGAATTTTGCGGGCATATTGTGGGCATAGTTAAAGATGACCACAGATTTATGCCCGGATGCTCACGGTTAAACAAATCGACGCGGCCAAACGGACAGCAGAAAAGAGGTTTCTGCATGGCTCCACGCCAAAAACCCTATATTTTCAATGCGGTATTACTGTTCATTTCGGCAAGCTGTCCAGGCGTCGCTGTAAGGGGATTTATTGCACAATGAAATTAATGTGTCGTCGTTTCACGACAGTCGTAAGTAACTAAAAATTAATGGGAAAATCATGCTTGTCACCCTCCATTTTTAAGCGTACATTAGCGCCGTCTGGAGCATTTAACGCTCAGCATTCTGAGGTGGTGCCGAAGGATAAAGCGGGACAAATTCCCCTTTTATTCGAGGCGGTGTCAGCTCTCGTAACGCAGTCAGGATAGTTTTCATTAGGGCGTATCAAGCTATACGCGGAGTGATGTGACGTGAAATACTTTATTATGGGCATCTCTTTTATGGTCATCGTCTGGGCCGGCACCTTCGCCCTGATGATTTAGCCCTGAGCATGCATAAAAAAACAGGAGCCCTATGGCTCCTGTTTGCATTTCTGGGTGTAGCTGCCGGGTGGCGCGGACGCTGACCCGGCCTACGAAAAGAAATGGATTTTGTAGGCCCGCGCAAACGAAGTGCCGCCGGGCAATTGATATTACTCAGCGTCTTCCGTCGCCGCTTTACTGGCCGCAGGAAGCAAACCGTCGGCACGGAACATCGCCTTAATGCCGCGAATGGCCTGGCGAATGCGGTCACGGTTTTCGATCAGCGCGAAGCGCACGTGCGTGTCGCCGTAATCACCGAAACCAATTCCCGGCGAGACGCAGACTTTCGCCTCATGCAGCATTTTTTTCGCAAACTCCAGCGAGCCCATGGCCGCGTACTGTTCCGGAATTTTCGCCCAGACGTACATCGATGCCTTCGGCATCTCCACCATCCATCCGGCTTCGTGCAGACCTTTTACCAGCACGTCGCGACGGCGTTTATACTGTGCGGCGATATCACGTACGCACTGCTGGTCACCTTCCAGGGCGGCAATGGCCGCCACCTGTAGCGGCGTGAAGGTCCCGTAATCGTGATAGCTTTTGATGCGCGCCAGCGCGTTAACCAGCACCGGGTTGCCGACCATAAAGCCGATACGCCAGCCTGCCATATTGTAGCTTTTGGAGAGCGTGAAAAATTCCACTGCGACGTCCTTCGCGCCCGGCACCTGCATAATTGACGGCGCTTTCCAGCCGTCATAAACGATGTCGGCATAGGCCAGATCGTGCACCACCAGCACATCGTAGCGCTTCGCAAGCTCGACCACTTTCTCGAAGAAGTCCAGCTCGACGCACTGCGCGGTCGGGTTCGACGGGAAGCCGAGGATCATCATTTTCGGCTTCGGGTAGCTTTCACGGATGGCACGTTCCAGCTCGTTGAAGAAATCAACGCCCTCCACCAGCGGCACTGAGCGCACCTGCGCGCCCGCTATCACCGCACCGTAGATGTGGATCGGGTAGCTCGGGTTCGGCACCAGCACGGTATCGCCGTGATCCAGCGTCGCCAGCATTAAGTGTGCGAGCCCTTCTTTCGAACCAATCGTGACGATAGCTTCACTTTCCGGGTCGATCTCCACGTTGTAGCGCTCCTGATACCAGTGCGAAATCGCCCGGCGCAGACGCGGTATACCGCGGGAGGTGGAATAGCCGTGGGTGTCCGGGCGCTGGGCCACGGTGACAAGTTTTTCCACGATGTGCGGCGGGGTTGCACCGTCAGGGTTCCCCATGCTGAAGTCGATGATATCTTCGCCACGCCGACGCGCAGCCATCTTCAGCTCAGCGGTGATGTTGAAAACGTAAGGGGGAAGCCTGTCGATACGGGTAAAACGGCGTTCAGGTTTGAACTCAGCCATAGATTCCTCGGATAACGTGAGCGCCCGGACCGTCCGAGCGACGCTGCCACCTGTGTGGCATTCACGAAAATAACCTGATTTTTTTCCCGCTGTCGAGAGGGCCGTGCAAAAATAGTTCAGCGGCATGAAATGAGGAAATACTTATTAAGACGCACAAACCCTTTCAGCCTCTTTTCCTTTCTACAGCTAATTTTAATTTACATAACAACATCAACTGATTTACCTGAAGAGATCGCCTGACGCCCTAGTCACCTGTACTGTCAGGGCACGCTCTTTAATCCCCTTTTAAAATTGCGTCTTTTCCTCGTTCCCTGTTCAGCGTGATTGCTGGCTATCCCCGGCGAGGTTTTTTATCATATTCCTTTCAGTGATACCCACGGCGTACCCATGCACGAAATCTTAAACATGCTGTTGGCGGTCTTCGATCGCGCCGCCCTGATGCTGATCTGTTTGTTTTTCCTCATCCGCATCCGACTGTTCCGCGAGCTGCTGCACAAATCAGCCCACACGCCAAAAGAGCTGCTGGCCGTGACGGCGATCTTCTCCCTGTTTGCGCTGTTCAGCACCTGGTCCGGCGTGCACGTTGAAGGTTCACTGGTGAACGTGCGCATTATTGCGGTGATGTCCGGCGGCATCCTTTTCGGTCCTTGGGTCGGCGCTATCACTGGCCTGATTGCCGGGACGCACCGTTACCTGATCGACATCGGCGGCGTGACCGCGGTGCCCTGCTTTATCACCAGCATAGTTGCCGGGCTGCTCTCAGGCTGGATCAACGTAAAAATCCCCAAAGCGCAGCACTGGCGCGTGGGGATCCTCGGCGGGATGCTGTGTGAAACGCTGACCATGATCCTCGTGGTGCTGTGGGCACCAACCATGGCTTTGGGTATTGATATCGTGTCAAAAATTGGCGTACCGATGATCCTCGGCAGCGTCTGCATCGGCTTTATCGTACTGCTGGTGCAGAGCGTCGAAGGCGAGAAAGAGGCCAGCGCCGCGCGCCAGGCGAAGCTGGCGCTGGACATCGCCAACAAGACGCTACCGCTGTTCCGTCACGTCAACAGTGAATCCCTGCGCCAGGTGTGCGACATCATTCGCCAGGATATACACGCCGATGCGGTAGCCATTACCGACAACGACAAAGTACTGGCCTACGTGGGCGTTGGCGAAGCCAACTACAAGCACAACGATCCCGGGATAAGCCCGCGTACCAAACAGGCACTGCGCGAGGGCAAAATCATTATTCGCAATGACGACGAAGCCTGGCGCACGCCGGAGATCCATTCGCTGCTCATCATTCCGCTTTGGGAAAAGGGCATCGTCACCGGCACGCTCAAAATTTATTACCGCCACGCGCACCAGATAACGTCTTCATTGCAGGAGATGGCGGTCGGTCTGTCGCAGATTATCTCCACTCAGTTGGAGGTTTCGCGCGCCGAGCAATTGCGCGAAATGGCAAATAAGGCAGAACTGCGCGCGCTGCAAAGCAAAATCAATCCCCATTTCCTGTTTAACGCCCTGAACGCGATTTCATCATCGATTCGCCTCAATCCGGACACCGCCCGGCAGCTGATTTTCAACCTGTCACGCTATCTGCGCTATAACATTGAACTGAAGGACGATGAGCAGATCGACATCCGTAAGGAGCTGTACCAGATCAAAGACTATATCGCCATCGAGCAGGCACGATTCGGCGACAAGCTGACGGTGATTTACGACATCGACGACGAAGTGAACTGCGTGATTCCAAGCCTGCTGATCCAGCCGCTGGTGGAAAACGCCATCGTTCACGGCATTCAGCCGTGCAAGGGCAAAGGGGTGGTGACCATCAGCATTACCGAAAGCGGAAACCGCGTGCGCATCAGCGTGCGGGATACGGGGCACGGCATCGATCCGGCGGTAATCGCGCGGGTGGAAGCCAACGAAATGCCGGGAAATAAAATTGGGCTGCTGAACGTTCACCACCGGGTGACGCTGCTTTACGGTGAAGGGCTGCATATTCGCCGCCTCGAGCCCGGCACCGAAATTGCGTTTTACGTGCCGAACCAGCGTGCCCCCGTTGCGACACCTGTCAGCCTGCTCTCATAAGGACGTTGTATGAAAGTCATCATTGTTGAAGATGAAGTGCTGGCCCAGCAGGAGCTGACCTGGCTGATTAAAGAGCACAGTGAGATGGAGATCGTCGGCACGTTTGATGATGGGCTGGACGTGCTGAAATTTCTGCAGCACAACCGCGTCGATGCCATTTTTCTCGACATCAACATTCCCTCTCTCGACGGCGTGCTGCTGGCGCAGAACATCAGCCAGTTCGCGCACAAACCGTTTATCGTGTTCATTACCGCCTGGAAAGAGCATGCGGTGGAAGCCTTTGAGCTGGAGGCCTTCGACTACATTCTGAAACCGTATCAGGAGTCGCGGATTGTCACGATGCTGCAAAAGCTGGAAAACGCCTGGCAGTTGCAAAACGGAAGCGGAAACCCACCTGGTAGCCCACAGCGGGAAAACGACACCATCAATTTAGTGCGCGATGAGAAGATTTTCGTCACGCCAATTAACGATATCTATTACGCCGAAGCGCACGAGAAGATGACGTTTGTCTATACCAGGCGCGAATCCTGGGTCATGCCGATGAACATTACGGAGTTTTGCAGCAAGCTGCCCGCCGCGCATTTCTTCCGCTGTCACCGCTCCTACTGCGTCAATCTCAACAAAATCCGCGAGATAGAGCCGTGGTTCAATAACACCTACATTCTGCGATTAAGGGATCTCGATTTTCAGGTACCGGTAAGCCGCAGCAAAGTGAAGGAATTCAGGCAGTTGATGAAGCTGTAAAAAAGGCGCCGTTGGCGCCTTTTTTTGTCAGAGAACCTGACCTAACGTCTGACGCAGATGCGCTCCGGCACCGGTTAAGCCTGGGTTATCATGCACAATCAGAAACACCGGGATATCCTGCACGTAAGATTTGAAACGGCCTTTGTCCTCAAACCCGCCGCGGAAGCCAGAGGCTTTGAAGAACTCCAGGAAGCGAGGCACGATACCGCCAGCGATGTAGACGCCGCCAAAGGTGCCGAGGGTCAGCGCAAGGTTGCCGCCAAAACGCCCGAGGATCACGCAGAACAGCGACAACGCGCGACGGCAGTCGGTGCAGGAACCGTCCAGCGCACGCTCGGTCACGTCTTTTGGCTGTATATTTTCCGGCAGGCGGCCATCCGCTTTAACAATGGCGCGGTAAAGATAGACCAGGCCCGGGCCAGACAGCACGCGTTCGGCGGAAACATGGCCCAGCTCGGTGCGCAGCTCCTGAAGGATAATCCCCTCTTCTTCGCTGTTTGGCGCGAAGTCGACATGACCGCCCTCACCAGGCAGGCTAACCCAGCGTTTGTCGACATGAACCAGATGCGCCACGCCAAGCCCTGTTCCTGCGCCATAAACGGCAATCGGCTTGCCTTCCACCGGTTCGCTGCCGCCGAACTGAATCAGATGCTCTTTTTTCAGCATCGGAATCGCCATCGACACGGCGGTAAAATCGTTGATGATTTCCAGATGGGTAAAGCCCAGATTATTTTTCATCTCCTCGATGGAAAACGCCCAGGTGTGGTTAGTCATTGCCACCCAGTCGCCGGTTATCGGGCAGGCAATCGCAATGCAGCCCTCTTTAACGTCCACCTTCAGTTCATCAAGATAGACACGCACCACCGCTTCCAGGCTTGGGTAATCCAGACCGGAATAGGTTTTTGCCTGAGAAATCTCACCGCTGGCCAGATCGCACAGCGCCAGACGGCAGTTGGTTCCGCCCACATCCCCGGTTAATGCAAACTTTGTCATTCTGTTACGGCTCCGCTAAAGTCAGAATAAGTCTTTGGCACACTGTAAATTCATGCAGGCATAACAACAACGACCAACGCAACAGCGCCCGCGATTTATCGATCCCGGTCACACTATAACTTTACCGTTTCAGCACCAATTGCAATGAAGCTCTTGTCCTTCAACGGCAAAGTGTTGCGCGCTCAGTGTAAAAAGGAAATCACCATGCTCCATCCGCGAGCCAGAACCATGCTTTTATTATCGGTTCCCGCCCTGATTATCGGTATCGCCTCCAGCCTGATCCTGGTGGTGACGATGAAAATTGCCGAACTGTTACAACAGTTTCTCTGGACTACGCTCCCGACAAGCCTGGGGGTTAACGTCGATTCGGGCCTGTGGATTATCCTGATGCTCACCGCCACCGGCCTGGCGGTAGGACTGGTTATCCGCTTTAGCCCCGGTCATGCCGGGCCCGATCCGGCAACGGAGCCCTTAATCGGTGCGCCCGTGGCGCCTTCTGCTCTGCCCGGCCTGATTCTGGCGCTGATTCTTGGTCTGGCGGGCGGCGTAAGCCTGGGCCCGGAACACCCTATCATGTCGGTGAACATTGCGCTGGCGGTTGCACTCGGCGCACGCGCCTTTCCTCGCGTAGGGGCGATTGACTGGACCATCCTTGCAGCCTCCGGCACGATTGGCGCGCTCTTCGGCACGCCCGTTGCGGCGGCGCTGATTTTTTCACAAATGCTGAGCGGCTCCGATGATGTCCCTCTCTGGGACCGACTGTTCGCGCCGATGATTGCAGCAGCCGCCGGCGCCTTAACCACCAGCCTGTTTTTCCATCCGCAGTTTTCCCTGCCCGTCGCGCATTACAGCCAGATGCGGCTGGTGGACATTTTCAGCGGGGCCGTTGTCGCCGCCATCGCCATTGCCGTCGGTATGGTGGCCGTCTGGTGTCTGCCTCGCCTGCATGCGCTGATGCACAGGCTAAAACATCCGGTACTCATTCTGGGAATTGGGGGCTTTTTACTGGGGATTTTGGGGGCATTTGGCGGCCATATTACCCTGTTTAAAGGGCTGGATGAGATGCACCAGCTTGCCTTCAGCCAGACGCTGAGCGCATCCGATTACATGGTTATCGCCATCACGAAGCTCGCGGTTCTGGTGATTGCCGCAGCCAGCGGTTTTCGCGGCGGGCGTATTTTCCCGGCAGTGTTCGTGGCGGTTGCGCTCGGTTTAATGCTTCACGCGCACGTGGACGCGGTCCCGGCAGCCATCACCATTTCCTGTGCGATCCTCGGACTGATGCTGGTGGTGACCCGCGACGGCTGGCTGAGCCTGTTTATGGCCGCCGTCGTCGTGCCGGACACCACCCTGCTGCCGCTGTTGTGCATCGTCATGCTGCCCGCCTGGCTGCTGCTGGCGGGCAAACCGGTAATGATCGCCAGACCGCCCCGCTAATCTGTTTACTGAGGAGTACTGTTGCGGGCCTCCAGCGCCTGGGTTACGGCCCGCAGCAGCTCAGGGATCTCCTGCTTCGGCAGCACCACCTCCACAAAGCTCAGCCGCTGACGACGAGCGGCCAGCTCCAGCACTTCACGAAGCTGAACCGTCTCCGTTACCCGCCAGCTTTCAGCCTGACAGTTCAGGCTAAGCGCCTGGGGCAGCTGCGTCCAGTTCCACGATGCGATATCGTTGTAGCGCTGCTCCGGCCCGTGAATGGCCCGTTCAACCGTGTAACCTTCATTGTTCAACAGCAGGATCAGCGGCTTCTGGCCATCGCGTAGCATTGAGCCCAACTCCTGTATCGTCAACTGTGCGGCCCCATCCCCTACCACCAGCACTACACGCCTTTCCGGAGCAGCCGTTTGCGCACCAAACGCGGCAGGAAGCGTAAAGCCAATCGACCCCCACAACGGCTGAACGATCAGCATCGCATCTTCAGGCAACCTCAGCGAGGCTGCACCAAATGCCGCGGTGCCCTGGTCCGCGAGAATAATATCTCCCGGCAGTAGCGCATCCTGCAAAGCCTGCCAGAAGCTATTTTGCGTCAATATGCCGCTGGATTTTGCCGCGGGCAGTGCCGCACGGGGCTCCGGAACAAGCCAGTTTGCGGAAAGTTCGGCACACAGTGCCTGTAAGGCCCGCGCCGCCTGTTCGATCGGCAATCCGCTGAACCAGCGCGCGCCGACGCGAGCGGCATTCGGCTGAAGCTCAATGGTTTTTGCCTGCGGTAGCACTTGAGTGAACCCGGCGGTAATGGTGTCGGTAAAGCGGGTACCAATGCACAGTATGGCATCGGCGTCCTCGATGGCGGCCCGTGTTTTCTCATCGCTGGCCGCGCCGCTGTATGTCCCGACGAATCCGTTCTGATGCTCATCCAGCAGCCCTTTGCCCATGAGTAACGTGGCATTGGCCAGCGGCTGAGCGCTGACCCAGCTTCTGAGCATTGGCTGAAGGCCATAGCGCTGAGCCAGAAAATCCGCCAGCAGCGCAACGCGTTTGCACGGCGTCAGCATCTGCCGCGCCGCAGCAAGAAATGCCGACATCGCGTTATCATCCACATACTCAGGCAAAAGCGTGATAGCGTTTACAGGCGCGGTAGCAGGTGCTTTTGCAACATCCGCTGGCAGCATCAGATAAGCCGGGCGACGTTCGGTCAGCATTTCCCGCAGCACCCTATCAATTTCCTGGCAGGCGTTGCTGACCGTCAGCTTCGCACGGGCCACGCTCACCGGAATACTCATCTCAAAAAAGTGGCCGAAATCGCCGTCGCCAAGCGTGTGGTGCAGCATTTCCCCGCGCTGCTGGCTGCCCGAGCCCGGCGCACCGACAATATGTAAAACAGGTACATACTCGGCGAAACTCCCTGCGATGCCGTTCAATGCGCTCAATTCCCCGACGCCGTAGGTTGTCAGCAGCGCACCCGCGCCATGCACTCTTGCATAACCATCTGCCGCATAGGCAGCATTCAGCTCATTCGCGCAACCCACCCAGCACACGCTGGGGTGATCGATGACATGATCGAGAAACTGCAAATTGTAATCACCCGGAACGCCAAACATATGGTCAATACCGCATCCGGCGAGACGATCCACCAGATAATCCGCGATTGTGTATGTCGATTGCATAGCCATCTTCCTGTCGCCGCATAGATATTCTGAGTATTAGAGATGCACGGAGTCTGTCCAGAAGCATAAGAATTTCGTAGTGGAAAGCAGAATTTACAGAATTCAGGAGTGTACCTGCGGAACAACATTGATTAGTGTAAACGCATACACACCCTGTCCCTACTGGAGGTTTTGATGGTTTATCAGGCAAATCCGGCACGCTATGAGACGATGACGTATCACCGCTGCGGCCGGAGCGGACTGAAGCTCCCGGCGATTTCGCTCGGCCTGTGGCATAACTTTGGCGATGAAACCTTAGTGGAAACCAGCCGCCAGTTGCTGCGCCATGCCTTTGACCTCGGCATTACCCATTTTGATCTGGCCAACAACTACGGCCCGCCACCGGGTTCTGCGGAGAGCAATTTTGGCCGCATTTTGCGCGAAGATTTTTTGCCATACCGCGATGAACTGATCATTTCCAGCAAAGCGGGTTACACCATGTGGGATGGGCCTTACGGCGACTGGGGCTCCCGCAAATATTTAGTGGCGAGCCTCGATCAGAGCCTGAAGCGCATGGGGCTTGAGTACGTAGATATTTTCTATCATCACCGCCCGGATCCCGATACGCCGCTTGAAGAAACGATGCGTGCTCTGGACCACGTGGTACGTCAGGGCAAAGCGCTGTACATCGGGCTTTCCAACTACCCTGCCGACCGCGCCCGCGAAGCGTTTGCGATTTTGCAGGATCTCGGTACGCCTTGCCTGATTCACCAGCCGAAGTATTCAATGTTCGAGCGCTGGGTAGAAAACGGCCTGACAGACTTATTACGGGAACAGGGCGTGGGTTCCATCGCCTTTTCCCCGCTGGCGGGTGGCCAGCTGACGGATCGCTATCTGAACGGTATCCCTGCGGATTCCCGCGCCGCCAGCGGCAGCAAGTTCCTGAGCGCCGATCAGATTACCGATGAGAAAGTGGAGAAGGCACGTAAGCTCAATGAAATTGCCGCGAAGCGAGGGCAAAAGCTGTCACAAATGGCATTAGCCTGGGTACTGCGCGAAGACAGAATCACCTCCGTACTGATAGGGGCCAGCAAAACGGCACAGCTTGATGATGCCGTCGGTATGCTTAGCAATCGTCATTTTTCGCCACAGGAGATCGCCGCCATCGACGCAATCCTTGCCGGTTCAAAATAGCAGCAACTTTAGCAAAAAATGCTGTCTCCTGGCGATTAGGAGTTGGCCGATGCAGCCTGTTTGTAACACCTCGTAATATTGCGTTAACAGGCCGAAAAAGGCTCGATCGTAAGGAGACAGACACATGTTCAGGTCACTGATTCTGACAGCACTATTGCTGGCAACGGCCCCGCTGGTTGCCAATGCAGGCGAAATCACCCTGGTGCCATCCGTAAAATTACAAATTGGCGATCGTGATAATTACGGGAATTACTGGGACGGCGGCCGCTGGCGCGACCACGATTACTGGCGTCGTAACTATGAATGGCGCAATGCCCGCTGGCACCGTCATGACAACGGCTGGCACCGCGGTTGGGAAAAGCGTAATGCCTACGAACGCGGCTACCGTGAAGGCTGGAATGACCGCGACGATCATCGCGGTGGCTGGGGTCGCGGCCGGGGTGGTCACGGCCATCATCACTAAATATCTTGCCCGGTGGCGCTAAGCTCATCGGGCCTACAGCCGTACCGGAACACGTTTACAGGCCCGCGCCGCCGGGCCTTACAACTCCAGCAACGTTCCCACCAGCAACCAGCCATTCAGCGCGACGACGAGCACCACAATCACCCAGCCCGTACGTTTCACCAGACGAGTGTTGACCAGATCGCCCATCAGCTTTTGATCGCTGGTAAATAACAGCAGCGGTACCAGCGCCAGCGCGATCCCGAAGCTCAGCAGAACCTGGCTCATCACCAGAATACGGGTCGGATCGAGTCCCATCATAATCACCACGAACGATGGCAGCATAGTGATCGCCCGGCGGAACCACAGCGGAATATGGAAGCGGATGAAGCCCTGCATCACCACCTGCCCGGCCAGTGTGCCCACCACCGTGGATGAAAGCCCGGCGGCAATCAGGCTCAGGCCGAAAATCGTTGCCGCGGCGTGATTCAGCAACGGCTCCAGCGTCAGGTAGGCCTGGTCCAAATCGGCGATACCCGTGTGGCCGTTAAAGTGGAATGCCGCTGCGGCCGTCGCCATCATCGCCAAATTCACAAAACCAGCAATCGTCATGGCTATCGCTACATCCCAACGGGTGGCATTGTAACGCTCCTGCCTCGTGCCACCGTGCAGATGCTGAGTCAACGATGAATGCAGATAGATCACGTGCGGCATAATGGTTGCACCCAAAACGCCCGCCGCCAGAAACACGGCTTCAGACGTTGGCAGAGAAGGAATAATCATTCCTTTCGCCAGCGGCGCCATTGCCGGCTGCGAGAAAATCAGCTCAACAATATAGGCTGCGGCAACGAACAACAGCAGGCCGCCAATGACTTTCTCCAGCGGCTTTTGCCCCCGACGCTGTAACATCAGGATCAGGAACGTCGCAATACCTGTCAGCACCGCCCCCTGCAACAGTGAAATCCCCAGAATCAGCTTGAAACCAATCGCCGCACCAATGAATTCGGCCAAATCGGTGGCCATGGCGATAATTTCAGCCTGCACCCAGTAGAACCAGACCAGCGGACGCGGATAGTGGTCGCGAATTTGTTCGGCGAGATTTTTACCGGTGGCGATACCCAGCTTGGCGGAGAGGACCTGAATGAGCATCGCCATCAGGTTTGCCCAGACCACCACCCAAAGCAGCTGGTAACCGTAGCTCGCCCCCGCCTGAATATTGGTGGCAAAGTTACCCGGATCGATATAGCCGATGGCAGCAATGAACGCAGGCCCCATTAATGCAAGCCGCATCTTGCGCGCTGCGCGACTGCTGCTACTCTCAACGCGACTGTTTGTCATTTTCTGCCTCTGAAATATAGCCTTTGCTATGTTTTATGTTATCAAAATGAGAATGATTATCAAGTTCATTTAGCGAGGTGATAATGATTTCTCTGATAGACAGGAACGATAGCCGTGTTGAGCCATGTTAGTGGAATGGGAGACCGCCAGGTCGCCTCTTAGTCAGACTAGTACAAAAAGGTAACTTTTAACACCCTTACATAACATAACAGAAATGTATGGTTGATCACCTTTTTTGAGATCGCTCACAGGTTCTAACTATAGTGCGGCGCAGATCTCGTTTTCTTTTATCTTGTTGCATAGAATGTGCACGGAAATTTAACCTGCCTCATATTTGGAGCAAATATGGACCGCGTCCTACACTTTGTCCTCGCGCTTGCCGTGGTTGCGATTCTGGCTTTGCTGGTTAGTCATAACCGTAAAGAAATCCGCATCCGCTATGTTATTCAGTTACTTGTTATTGAAGTCCTGCTGGCCTGGTTCTTCCTGAACTCAGATATCGGCCTTGGCTTTGTGAAAGGATTCTCCGAGATGTTCGAAAAACTTCTCGGTTTCGCTAATGAAGGGACAAATTTCGTCTTCGGTAAAATGAACGATGAAGGCCTGGCATTCTTCTTCCTGAAAGTGCTCTGCCCAATCGTCTTTATTTCCGCTCTGATTGGTATTCTGCAGCATATCCGTATTCTGCCGATTGTGATTCGCGCGATCGGTACCGTGCTGTCTAAAGTCAATGGAATGGGCAAACTGGAGTCGTTCAACGCGGTCAGCTCTCTGATTCTCGGCCAGTCTGAAAACTTCATCGCCTATAAAGACATTCTCGGCAAAATGTCGCGCAACCGCATGTACACCATGGCGGCAACCGCGATGTCTACCGTCTCCATGTCCATCGTCGGCGCTTACATGACTATGCTGGAACCGAAGTACGTGGTTGCGGCGCTGGTACTGAACATGTTCAGTACCTTTATCGTTCTGTCACTCATCAACCCGTACCGCGTTGAGCAGAGCGAAGAGAACCTGCAGATGTCCAATCTGCATGAAGGTCAGAGCTTCTTCGAAATGCTGGGCGAGTATATTCTTGCTGGCTTCAAGGTCGCGATCATCGTTTCTGCGATGCTGATTGGCTTCATCGCACTTATCGCTGCACTGAACGCCCTGTTCGCCACCGTGACCGGCTGGTTCGGCCATAGCATCTCCTTCCAGGGTATTCTGGGCTACATCTTCTGGCCAGTGGCCTGGGTGATGGGCGTGCCTGCCAGCGAAGCGCTGCAGGTCGGCAGCATCATGGCGACGAAAATGGTGTCCAACGAATTCGTTGCCATGATGGATCTACAGAAAATTGCCAGCACGCTCTCCCCGCGCGCAGAAGGTATTCTCTCCATCTTCCTGGTCTCCTTCGCTAACTTCTCTTCCATCGGGATTATTGCCGGTGCGATTAAAGGCCTGAACGAAGAACAGGGCAACGTGGTTTCCCGCTTCGGCCTGAAGCTGGTTTACGGTTCTACGCTGGTGAGCGTGCTGTCCGCATCCATCGCGGCACTGGTTCTGTAAGTTTCTGAACCTCATACAGCAAAAAGCCGGGTTCGCCCGGCTTTTTTTATGCCCTCAGTTCCTCAAGCGGGCGAGGTTTGCCCATCAGATAGCCCTGCAAATAGTCAACGCCCATCTCGTAGAGCAACTTACGCTGCGCTTCGGTTTCCACAAACTCTGCCACCAGCGTCAGGTTTTTTACCTTCGCCAGTTCGCAAATCGACTTGACGATCATCGCATCAACCGGATCGGTGACGATATCGCGCACGAAGCAGCCGTCAATTTTAACGATATCCGCCTCGAGGCTTTTCAGGCGTTCGTAGTTGGCATAACCCGTTCCGTAATCATCAATGGCAATCTGGCAGCCGTATTCACGCAAGCGCCGGATATTGAGCATACTGATTTCTGAGCTGGAAAAAGCCTGCTGTTCGGTAATTTCAAGCACCACCAACGAGGGGGAAATCTCATACCGCTTAAAGAGCGCAATGATTTTATTGGCACTCTCTTTTTGCATCAGAGTGACCGGCATCAGGTTTACGGAGAAGCGCTCACCCGGCAATGTTTTCATGGCGCGGAACAGGGTTTCCACGACCTGCAGGTCAAAGCGCTCACTCAGGTTGAACTGAGCAATCACCGGAATGAACCGATCGGGGGTAATGACTTTGCCCTCCCAGACCATGCGGGCCAGGATTTCATGGTAACGATCACCTGATTCGCTGACGATGGGCTGGGCATAGAGCCGCACCCCACCTTCAGCCAGCGCTTTCTTAACGCGGCTCAGCTGGAGAACACGCTCAGTGGTGTTGTCAGAAACCGTCGCCAGGCTGTTATTGAGAGCCAGCACTCGACGAGCCGCGCAGGCCTGTTCGGATAGCCAGCTTAGTTGCCCTAACTTGTGATGCAGTGCCTCTCCTTCACCATCAATCACGCCCCAGGCCGCGCCGAATTCAAGATCCAACGCATCGCCCTGCCAGTTGAACGTCTGGCTATTGAGGAAATCGACGATATAAGAAAGCCTCGCTGCCGTTTCGGAACCGTAAAGCACGAGCAGCAGCTCGCTGCCAGGCAGCTGGAAAAGTTTCTCATCACGCCCTAACAACGGCTGCAAATCCCGGGTAACCATGCGTTTGCAGTGAACGCGCATCATCATGCCGTAATGGCGGCTTAAAAATTCAAGATTATCCATCCGCAAACAGCAGACGTTCACATGAGGATGGGTGTCGAGATAGCTTTCAAACGCGCGCAGATTAGGCAGACCCGTCAAAGGATCCTGCAACGCCTGGCTTTGCCATTTACGCTTAATGAGATTGCTGCGCCCCTGAATTCGCGCCATGTGTAGCATGCAGATGGTGAAAGAGATGAGCACCGACAGAACAAACGACAGCGCATACTCCGTGTTCACGCCCTGCAAAAAGTTGCGATTGTAAGCCACGAGGAAAAACGCGCTGATGCCCCAGAGCAGGCATATAAGCGGATAACTGAAGCGGTTGATAACGAGGAAAAAGAGAATAAAGATGACCGGCACCAGATAACCAGCAATGTAATCTGATTCAAACGGCGCACAGAGCGTGATCAGCAGCGCCGTCAGCACAATCAGCCAGTTCACGGTAAACAGCCACTGCTGGCGAGCGAAAACGAGTCGTATATGACGCTGCCAAAAAGTTCGCGCAAAGCGTGGGTTCAGGATCATTCGCAGCGGATAGTAAAACAAGTACGTAAAAATGAGCGCGGCGCAGATCAGGCTCTGAATATCCACCAGGCTGTACACCACTGAACTGGGGATGAAAAAACCGGATACCGAGACAGGAAAATTGAAAAAATGCCCGGCCAGGTACATTGCGCCTTTCATCACCAGCGGCGCAAAAAAGCAGGCCCAGAAGATCCGAATGCCCATGCTGCCGTTGGATAAACCAAAACGCCACCGCGCTCCCAGGCGCCAGCGCAGGATCTCACAGGCAAGGATCGGGGCGAACAGTTGGCAAACAAGCAGCACCAGGCTTTGTGGAAAAGGTAACGGCAGCAGCCAGGCGTTAGTTAAAGCGAATGCGAGGAGCAGCGGAATTATCGCATATCGGCCAAACAGCAGCAGCATCGACAAAATCACGCTAATCGGCAGCCATGCGAGGTACAAATTATTGCCATCAATTCCCGTTTCTGGCGAAAGCAACCGTGAGAAAGGAAGCGAGAAGAGACTCAAGACTAGCGCCAGCAGAAACTTTTTGGCAGAAGCATTTTTTTTCAACATCATGATTATCTGGAGAAGATTCCTGCTGAACATGTAGCGATAACAGGGGAATATTATGTTTATTAATTGAGCGAAGCAAGTTTCCCGGACAAGAAATGTCTTAATGTTTATATGGAATTTAAAAAAGAGAAATATATCCAAGAAGCGTAGACGCTTTCAGGCTGATTCACGAATATCTCAGGTGCTAAAAAGCAAAAACCCCCGCCGGAGCGAGGGTCTGAATTTTGGTGGAGCTAAGCGGGATCGAACCGCTGACCTCCTGCATGCCATGCAGGCGCTCTCCCAGCTGAGCTATAGCCCCACAATGTGCTGTTACGTTCCAAATCTGTTGGGTGCAGAATTTGGTGGAGCTAAGCGGGATCGAACCGCTGACCTCCTGCATGCCATGCAGGCGC